>CAZDLE010000019.1:0-11269 GCA_964506035.1 uncultured Oscillospiraceae bacterium
ACTTGAACTTTTACGCAGGTTTTTGCATCCACCCATTGAATAACGCCCTTTACCTTTACGCCACTGGTATCGCTACCCGACTTGGAATTGGGCACTACCGAACAGCGGATTTCCTTTACTTCGCCATTGTCGTCTAACACTACGTCGTCGCAATGGATGATGTAGGCACCCTTCAAACGAACGTAGCCATCCGGTTTGAGACGGTGGTACTTGGGCGGCGGAACAAGGGCAAAATCGGCACGGTCGATATAGATTTCGCTACTGAACGGCACGTCACGATAGGTAACGACTTCCGCATTTGGGTTATCTTCCACCGAAAGTATCTCGCTACCGGTATAGTTGGTCAAAACAACCTTTACGGGGTCGAAAACAGCCATAACACGGTTGGCATTAGCGTTTAAGTTGTCGCGTACGCATGCTTGCAAATAGCTTTCTTCCACTTCGGAATTTGCCTTGGAAACGCCGATACGTTCGCAAAAATCGCGCAAAGCGGCAGCAGGATAACCACGACGACGCAATCCGGAAAGGGTGGGCATACGCGGGTCGTCCCAACCCATAACCTTGCCTTCGTCCACTAACTTTTTCAAAAAGCGTTTAGACATGATTGTGTTGGTGATGTTAAGACGTGCAAACTCAATTTGTTGAGGTCTTGGTTGGGGAAAATCGCAGTTTACAACAACCCAGTCGTACAAAGGACGGTGATCTTCGAACTCCAACGTGCAGATGGAGTGGGTTATACCTTCGTGCGCATCTTCGATGGGGTGAGCAAAGTCGTACATTGGGTAGATGCACCACTTGTCGCCCGTGTTGTGGTGGGTTGCGTGCAACACGCGGTAGATAACGGGGTCGCGCATGTTAAGGTTGGGGGATGCCATATCTATTTTGGCACGCAAAACCTTTGCGCCGTCCTCGAATTTTCCGTCGCGCATATCGTAGAAAAGTTGCAAGTTTTCTTCCACGGAACGGTTGCGGAAGGGGCTTTCGATACCCGGCTCCGTCAAAGTGCCACGACGGGAACGAATTTCCTCTGCTGATTCGTCGGAAACGTACGCCAAACCTTTGTTGATAAGTTTTACGGCGCAATCGAACATCACGTCGAAGTAGTCGCTGGCAAAAAGCAGCTTGTCCCATTGGAAACCAAGCCAGTTGATATCTTCCTTGATGCTACGAACGTACTCTTGGTCTTCCTTGCAAGGGTTGGTGTCGTCAAAACGCAAATTGCATTTTCCGCCGTACTTTTGCGCAAAACCAAAGTTGATGCACAAACTTTTGGCGTGGCCAACGTGCAAATAGCCGTTTGGCTCGGGTGGAAAACGTGTATACACCGTGCTGACTTTGCCACTGGCAAGGTCGCCGTCGATTATTTCTTCAATAAAATTTTTTGATTCACTCATATTTATACCTGTAAATTGCTATGTAAAATTATTCTTGTGGGTTTTCGGGGATAACGTCGGCGGAAGAATCCACAAAACCGCCTTCTTCGTCCAGTTCGGAAAAGTCTGCAATGCTTTCGCCAAATTGCAAGTCGTCGTCTTGATCTTCTTCGGCGGGTTGTTCTACAACCTGTCCCATTTGGATGCCGTGTTGCGTTAGATATTCCGCATCAACAAAACGCACGATTTTGCCCAGCCAGAACAACTCGATTTTGCCCTGTTCACCGTTACGGTGCTTAGCTACGATAAGGCTGTATTTCATCACGCCGGAAACTTCTTCCTTGTGGATAAACAATACGATATCGGCGTCCTGCTCGATAGCGCCCGATTCGCGCAAGTCGGAAAGTACCGGTTCGCCACCGCCACCGCCTTGGTTTTCCTTGCCTTTGATGTTACGAATTTCCGCATCACGCTTGAGCTGTGAAAGTGCAATAACGGGAACGTGCAATTCCTTTGCCAAAAGTTTTAGCGCACGAGATATTGCTGCAACTTCGTTTTGTCTGCCTTGTTTTGCATCGGTACCGCTGTTCATAAGTTGGATGTAGTCGATAACGATAAGGTCAAGCCCGTGTTGTTGTTTAAGTCTGCGACATTGCGATGCGATTTCCGACGGCTTGATAGATGCGTAGTCGTTGCCGTACATCTTCATTTTGGAGCAAATCGTGTCCTGTGCGATACGCAGTTTTTCCAAATCCGCTTCGCCGTTGGGAAGTTGTCCCGATTTGATATACTCAAGAGGAACACCGGACATACTGGACATAAGTCTTTCGATAATTTGTTCGTTGCTCATTTCCAGTGAGAAAATTGCCACCGTTTTGCCCTGTTTTGCAACGTTTTCCACAATGTTCATTGCCATTGCCGATTTACCAACACCGGGACGAGCAGCAAGCACGATAAGTTCGCCACCGTGCAAGCCGTTTGTTAGACGGTCGAACCTTGCATAGCCCGTTTCGATACCACGGAATTTGCCGGGGTTTACAAAACGTTCGTTGATGTTGTGCATTGTGCGAGCGGTATCGTCTGCCAAAAGCACAAGTCCGCCGTTGGAACCGCCCTGCGAAAGAGCAAAAATCTTTTCTTCGGCGTAGGTAATAGCGTCTTCCGAAGTGGATGCAGTGTACGCCTTGGATTTTACTTCGTCGCAAATCACGATAAGTTGTCGCATTGTGGAAGCACGTTTTACGATGGAAACGTACTCGTCGAAGTTTGCAGTGCTGGGCAACAACTCGTTCAAACGCAAAATGTAGTCGATATCGCCAACCTGTTCCAACTTGCCCACACGACGGAGATAGTCCACAACGGTGGCAAGGTTTACGGTGTTTACACTGCTGCCTTCGCCGACGCCGTGCGTTTGGTTGGAAATGTCCTTCATTGCTTGGAAGATGATTTGATGGTTGGGTTGATAAAAATCTTGCGCTTTAAGTTGCGCAATTATTTCCAACTGCATTTCCGGACTGCGCAAAATACAGCAAAGAACGTTTTGTTCCGCTTCGACGCTGTTTGGCATGGTTATTTGGTTTTTGGGTTGTTCGTTATTGGGCATAGTTGTCTCCTGTTACTGCAAATACGCACAAAAGACCTTACGCACCGCGGCGTAACGTCGAAAAATTTGTTTTGTGATTTGATTATACTATTTTTTTTAATATAAATCAATTAGATATGGCAAAATTTTGCAAAAAGATAAAACATTTGCACTTATCGCGATAGTTTTACGTGCAACAATAAAAAATCGAGTTTGTTTTGCAAAATACGGACAAACGAATATAAGTGGAAAACATACGCTTGCTTTTGGCAAAATAGCATTTTTTTGCATTGAACGTTTCACGTTAGTTAAAAACTCTACGTCAATCGCAAAACGCCGATCAACGGCAAATTGCGCCCTATCTTGACGGGGCAAAATTTTGCATCGGCAAGGGACAAAAAGTGGGTTCCGTTGGGCGGGAAAGATATCCGCGAGCAATAACCTTATCCACCTTTTTGTAGCTATTTTTGCGGATAAGTATTGTTTTTTGCAACTTTCCGCTTTGGTAGTACTTCAAAAAAGATTGCGTTTTTACGCCGTCGCTACCGTTAGTAATAACCAAGGTTTGGTCGGTATAGACAAGTTGCGGATACTTGGTTTTGTCCACGATTTCCACCGTGTCGAAAGGGGTAACTTGCGCGGTACTTTCCCGCTCGATTTGCCACGGGTTGGGAATGCCGTAGATTGTAAAAGTCACCCTTTTGTTTTGCACCATTCCTTGGATGTACAAAGGAGCGTTCGTGTCGTTTACGAATGTCAAATCGGCGCCGTTGTCGTTTACCATTGCGTCGAATCCGTACGTCACGTAGTGGGAAATTAGCGTGTGTTGACGTGCGTTTGGAATAATCCCCGCAAGCAACAGTGCATTGTACAACATTGTAGACACTTGACAAACACCACCGCCAACACCATCCACATAGGTGCCGTTTGCAATCACTTTGGCGTTTTTGTAGCCTTTTTCCTCCGTACGTTTGCCTACGATTTGGTTGAAAGAAAACTTTTCGCCAACACCCACCGTAGTGCCGTTGATACTTTGCGTTGCAAGCGTCACGTTGTGTGCACGGTCGGCGGAACTGTTGTAGAAAGTGGTAGAAAAAGTTGCACGCACCACCGTTGATTGCTTTAGTTGTTGGATAGTTACCGCCCTATCCACCAAAATAGGCAGGGGGATTTTTTCACCGTTGTTACAAGATAGCAACGTTTCGAACAACGCCTTTTTGTTGATGGAAACGCCGTCAATTCCGTTGGCATACACAAAGCCGTTTTTGTCGAAAGACACCGTTGCGTCACTCTTTTTTTGGCATACGTATGCAAAAAATTGCAACACGTCGTCAAATTTTGGCAAAAGATAGTTGTAAATTTCGTCGTCTGCTAAAGGCAAAGTTTGCAGATACTCGTACAGGTTTTTTCTGCTTGTTTTGCCAAGATACGCCACCTTTTTATCAGCACAATCCAAATGGTTTTGCATGTTGTAGTGGTAGGTTTTGTTGCCGTGACAAATTGTTGCGACAACGTTCCACGGACGGCATTCCGCCTGTGCGCAAAAAGGAAAAACGCCCACAAAAATTGTGAGCGTAAGTAGTAGAATTGTAAAAATTAGTTTTTTCATATTCCCAAAATTTTACGGGTGTAGCCGGATGGAGAAAAACTTTTCGTGCCAAGTTCCACTCCGTGAACGTAGTCGTGAAAATCCGAACCGCCCGTAACTATCAACTTGTATTTTCTCGCCATTTTGCCGTAGAAAACCCGCTCGACACTATTATGCGTAAAATACTGCGCTTCGATACCACCCAATCCTGCAAGAACCAGCGGTTTTAGGAATTTTTCGAATCCACCAAAGGGGATTTTTAGTTGTTTGGGATGTGCCAAAACGGGAATTCCGCCGTAGCGCAACACAAATTGGATACCTTCCACAGGGGTTAGACGTTTGGTTTGCACGTAGCAACAACATCCCACGCCAAGGTACTTTTCAAAAACTTCGGCAACGCTTTGACAAAAACCTATGCGCACCATTTCGCGCGCCAAAACACCACGTCCAACGGAACCTTGTTGTTCCAACTTTTCCAAATCAATTTCGCAACCAACTTGTTTGAGTTTTTCCACAATCAAACGGTTGCGATTTTTGCGCATGTTGGCAATTTGTTCCATTTCTTCGGCAAAACCGGGGGCGTTGTAGTCAATGTTGTAGCCCAAAACGTGAACTTCGCAAGAACCCACGCAAGAAAGCTCCACGCCAACAAGGTAGCCGATGCCAATGTGCTTGGCATAATCAACAATTTCGTCGATATTTTGCATTGTGTCGTGGTCGGTTAGCGAAACGTAGTCCAATCCCCGTTGCTTGGCTAAATCCAACGTTTGCATGGGGCTGAGCAGTCCGTCCGACCTGTTAGTGTGTATGTGTAAATCGTATTTCATAATTAAATATTAACAAAAAACAATCAAATTGTCAACACAGTTGAAAGATAATGGAATATCGCAATTTGTGTTTTGCACGTTTGTCCATTTTTCCTTGATAGCCTAAGTTTTCGCTCGACATAACAAATTGTCGAGCAATTTTGTGATAGAGTTTTGAATTTTCGAAAACGACGAATAAAAATCAAAACAAAAAGCAGACTGATTTTTGTCAGTCTGCTTTTGGTGTTTTACAAGATATTATTCTTCGTCGGAAGCATCTTCGTCGTTAGCGGGAGTTTCGGTATAAACAACTCTTGCCGGTGCTTGTTGCTTGGGTTTGATAACCAAAAGAACAACAATGCCTACAGCGGAAAGTCCTGCAACAACGTACAAAACGATCTTCAAAACGTCAACCTTTTCCTTTTCTTCCACGTCGGCTGCCTTTGCGTTAACTTTGAAGCTTGCAGTGAGTGTGTTGGAATAGCCAACAGCGTCGGTAACGGTGTAAACGATTTGATAGGTTGCTTCCGTCAAAACATCGTCAGCGGTTGGTGTGATTGTTCCGCTTGCGATATCTTTGCCTTCGTAGTCTTCGCTAAGTCCGTCAACACTGCTATACACTTGAACGTATTCGCCGTTGATGCGCTTGTTGATAACGTAGGTTACTGTGGTTGTGGAAGTATCGACAACTTTAACACTGGAACTGCTTGTAGAAACGGTATAAGCGGAGCCAACTGTAAGACCGGATGCAACTTTGTCAACAAGAGACGTTCCCATTTCTACCACAGGAGCGGTTTTATCAGCAATGTAAACCACAAAGTTGTCGGTGTAAACCGTTGTATCTTCGGTAGCATCGGAAGTTGGTTTATAGGATGCGCTGTAACGGAATGCTACCCAGCCGGAAAGTTTAAATCCATCATAACTTGTTCCGTTTTTGCCAACTTTAAGATCTGATACGTCGTCTTCCCAGTTATCTTCGTATTTGGGATCGCCCGTGCAGTACTCAAGACGAACCGTGTCGTTCGTTTTGTTGGTGTCGTAATCGTCTTCGCCACTGAAGGCAAATACAATGCCTTCGAACACAGCTTTAACGTCTGCGGAAGATGTAAGCCAGCCTACAAATTTGCCGTCAGCAAAAAGGGCTGTGTCATCATATAGATAATTTGTGTCGCCAACTTTTTCCATCAACTTGTCGCTGTGGACAGTTATGGTGCGTGTGGTAGTTGTTGCGCTACCTTCGCCTTCGCCGGAACCTTCGCCTTCGTCAGCAAAAGCAACTGCAGAAAGAGCGAAAACACTAACCAAAAGTGTAAGTGCAATAATCAAACTAAAAATCTTTTTCACGATATTCCTCCAAAGGGCAAAGCCCTTCAATTTGTTGTGGGGGCATTCCACCACATTATGAACAACATTTTACCCCAAAACACCCCGTCTTGTCAACGATTTGGCATAAGATATTGCGCAATATAACTTTTATTTTGGCGTTTTGACGCTTTTTGCCTCCGTCACCTACATAATTGTGCAATAAATCACTGTGACGACGCTCAAAACAACAACAAACACAATCAAGGTAAAAATCATATTGTAAAATATCGACTTGTGCAAAAAATACACAAATTCGACAAGTCTATCAAAACGCGGTATGTTGGTGTACAAAAAAAATATATTTTGGTAATCACAAAAGACGTTTTGGTTTTGTGCGAAAGGGTAAATTGTGAAAAATGCAAAATCACATAGTGATAACAACGTGTTTTGTAGTGCAAAAACATCAATTTGGGGGTTGAGATGAAAAGCATTTGGGTGCTATTTGCAAGCGCCGTTGCGGTATCGGTGGATAGTTTTGTGGTGGGTTTTGGCGTAAGTTTGGACAAAAAAGGCGATGCGCGCCTGCCCTGTGCGGTGGGGTTTGCAACCCTTTTGCTTTGCCTTGCAACGTCCGTTTTGGGCAGATTTTTGCAGACGTATTTGGAAAATTGCGTAAAATACCTTTCGGCGGTGCTACTTTTTTGCTTGGCGGTGGGCAGTTGGAAAAGCCACAACCAAGTTTTGCTGCTACGAAGTTTGGAATTGAAAGAGTGCCTTTCGATAGGATTTACGGTAGGTCTTGACGGTGCCGTTGCCAACCTAACTTTGGTGTCGCTAAATTTGGGAATTATCACGCCAATGGCGATTGCCGTTTTCCACCTTGTTGCCGTGGCAATCGGACAAAAATTGGCAAGCAAAATGCAAATAGACAATGCCGAAAAAATTTCCGCCGTGACGTTGTTTACCCTTGCACTACTAAAGTTGATAGAATAAAAAATCCCCGACGGGTTACATCGGGGAAGAATTTTATTGATAATACAAATTGATTTGGTTTGCACCGCAACTAATTTTTGCGCATTGTTGATTACAGCAAACGTATTTGACTTGCGCTTTAATCACTCGTTTTTTTTGCACGAAGAACGTTTAACTAAACTATCAACTATGTATCTTGTTTTGGCGGACGTTTTGCACGCACCACCAAGCAAGAAACATATCTTTTTGCACAAAAGTGGCAGTTAAAGGTACGGTTTTGTAGGTGTTAATCCAAGTTTTCGCTGGTTTGTGGTTTTGTGTAGAGGGGAATTCCGTCGTCGTCTGCATCGTCGGTGAAACACTCTACGTATTTTGCAACGTCAAACTGCGTCCAAGGTTGAATTTGTGGCGGATAGGCAACAAACACCATATGTTCCTTGGAAACGGGGTGGTCAAATTCCAAACGGTACGCCCAAAGTGCAAGGTTGTGTCCTTTGCCCAAAACGTCTCCGCCGTAGCGCATATCTCCCCAAACAGGGCAGTTGATAGCGGAAAATTGTACGCGGATTTGATGGGAACGGCCCGTGCCAAGTTGCACCTTTACAAGAGAAAAATACTCGCCTTGTTCCAACACTTCGTAACTAAGTTCGGCACGCTTTGCATCGTGATCGCCAAAGGTTGCAACGTACACGTTGTTTGTTAGTGCGTTTTTCTTTAGGTAGTTAACAAGCGTTCCTTTGCGTTCCACAGGGGATCCCAAAACGGTGGTAAGGTATTGCTTGGTCATTTCGCGATCGGCAATTTGCTTAGAAAGACGTTCTGCCGATTTGCTGTTTTTGGCAAAAACCATCACACCACCGGTAGGACGATCCAAACGGTGAACGAGTCCCAAATAGACGTTGCCCGGTTTGTTGTACTTTTGTTTGACGTAGTCCTTGAGTAACGTTAGCAAATCCAAATCGCCACTGGAATCGGCTTGGCTGGGCATATTTTGTGGTTTTACCACCACCAAAACGGAATTATCTTCGTGAAGAATGGTTACGTCGTCCATTGTGAAATTTTTAGCCATTTTTTGCTCCTTTTGATGTAAACAATCCGCTTGCACCACACGGCAACACAATGCCTTCGTCGGTGGGCAAACAAACTTCGTATGCGCAAACGTCGCCGTCACGCTTGATACTGCGTTTTAGAATATTAGATAACACTGCCGGTTGCAACCCCGTTGTGTAGCTGTTGATAAGCACAAAAAGTGGATTGTCGCTTAAAACTTCTGCGCAAAGCTCCACAAAATCGCAAATATCTTGTTCAATTTTCCAAATTTCGCCGTTGGCACCACGTCCGTAGCTGGGCGGATCCATGATTATTGCGTCGTACTTGCGACCACGGTTAATTTCCCGCTTTACAAATTTGCGACAGTCGTCCACAATGTAGCGGATGGGCCTATCTGCCAAGCCGGACAATGCGACGTTTTCGCGAGCACGCTCCACCATGTTTTTGGCAGCATCAACGTGACAAACGCTTGCTCCGGCACTTGCACATGCAACAGTTGCACCGCCCGTGTAAGCAAAAAGGTTAAGTACGCTAATTGGACGGTTGGCGTTTTTGATTAGATCTATCATTGTTGCCCAGTTTGCTGCCTGTTCGGGGAACAATCCCGTGTGCTTAAATCCCATAGGTTTTACCGAAAAGGTAAGGTTGCGCCAAGAAACCTTCCACTCGTCGGGGATTTTTCGGTTGTATTCCCAGTGTCCACCGCCGGAACTGGAACGGATATAGCGCGCATCCGGTTTTACAATGGTGTGCAATGGCTTTTGGGCGTGCCAAATAACCTGCGGATCGGGACGAAGTAGCACCACGTCCTTCCAACGCTCCAACTTTTCGCCATCACCGGTGGCAATTATTTGATAGTCTTTCCATTCGTTGTTGATTTTCATTGTGTTCCCAAGTCGCAAAAATGCGCAAAATTTGTTGCATACATTATACTTCAAATTGGCAGTTTTTTCAACTGTTTTAGAACGATTGGTGCATTACAATGTAAAATACGATAAACTACACTAAGTAAATCTTTGGACATTCGACAAAATCTTTGTAAAACTATCGTTTTTGTGCTTCAAAATTGTAAAACAGCAAAATTCCCACTTTTTGCAATCAAGGCAGAAACTTTTTGTATTGCAATTTATCAAACAAAAGGCAACGTAGTTGAAAGTTGCACAGGATGTATTTTGTTGTTAACAATTGCTTTTGTAATGCAATTATATACAGGTATAAACGCAACCATTTGGCAAGATACACGTTAAATTTTTGTCGATTGTTGACAATTGCAGGGTAATCAAATATAATTGTGGTATGAAAAAGGACGTAAAAAAACTAAATACGCCACAGCTTTTTTTGTGTAAGGTAGTAAAACCAACACAAAAGGTGTACCCTGCGGAACGTCAAGCGGAAATTGATTGTTGCGCAAATCCACTTATCAAAGCGGAAAAGTACACCGCTTGGCAACTGCTTAGATATGCGGTTGAACACACCTTTGGCGCGCCCTTTGAACGACTAAATTTGCACAAAAACCAAAACGGCAAGTGGACGTGCAACGAATTGTGTTTTTCCATATCGCATAGCAACGATTTGTGCGCCGTGATTGTGGACAGAAATCCTATTGGAGTAGATATACAAGCGTTTGAGCCGCAGCGATTTGATAAACGATTGTTGATCAGAATTGTTTGCGAACAAGAAAAACAGATTGCGCCCTACAAAAATTTGATTGCAACGCCCACAAAACAGCTAACGGAACAACAACAAAAACAGATACTTGCCCTTTGGTGCAAAAAGGAAGCGTTGTTCAAAATGCAGGATTTACTCGCATTTGTTGCTCACAACGTGGACACCACCGCCGCCAACTTTGTAGAAATGGACGTGGACGAAAACGGAAACATTATTGCACAATCATCAACGGAACAAAACAACTTCCAACAAACGCCTTCAACACAAATTAGCATTACACCGTCAACGAAACAAAACGACGTTGCATCGACCACCACGCAAAACACCGTTATCACGTCAATACAACAAAACGACGTGAGAAAAACAGCAACAACGCAAAGTGATACGTTCTATCACATTGCAATCGCCACCAACAACGCCACCATCACCACAACGTGGGTAGAACCGGAATAGGTATAAAATATTATTAAAGTTATTTCGTTTTTTGGAAGGAGAAAACACCCCTACCTTTAGTTTAGAAAGCCCCTGCCGTCATTAGATACCGCAAAGGTTAATTGATACGCATCGGTTTGCTTATACTTGTTGACGGCGTTGCAGCGTAAACATATTGCAATTGCAAACGAATAATTGAAGCACTACCAAATCTAACAATTACAAAACAAGAGAGACGTCCAAAACAAAGGATGTCTCTCTTTTTACATTAAAGTTGATGTTTAAGTGCCACTTTTGTGGTTGTTAAGCGCTGTTTTGATAACAACAAAGCACTACGTTGCTTATCGATGCAAGCCACTTTTGTGGTTGTTAAGCATTACTTATATCAACAACAAATATCGCTTTTATGCTTTTGTTAGGTACAAAGTGAACTTGTAACCGTTTACTTCCCATTGTTTTGAAAAAGCACCTTCCGCTGTGCAAACAACTGCGT
>CAZDLE010000019.1:11369-17886 GCA_964506035.1 uncultured Oscillospiraceae bacterium
CCGTTTACTTCCCATTGTTTTGAAAAAGCACCTTCCGCTGTGCAAACAACTGCGTTGGCAAGTGTTGCCGATGCGATTTCGTTTGCATTGTTAGCAAACACTTGGGCAAGGGTTTCGTCTGCTTGGTAACCAATCACAATATGGTCGGTAACGACAAAGTCGCACTCTTTGCGCATGGTTTGTACCTTGGAGATAATTTCGCGAACAAGACCTTCTTCGATAAGTTGAGCCGTCAAGTTGACGTCCAATGCAACGGTATCGCCGTAGTCGGAAACCACCGAGTAGCCTTGTTTGTTCTTTGTGGAAATCAGCAAGTCGTCGGCAGTTACAACAACGTCGTTGCCGTCGATAACAAAGGTGTGAGTGCCACCGTTGGCAACGTCTGCCACCACTTGACGCGCATCGTTGCCAAGATTTGCAAACAAGTTGCGGATTTGTCCCAACAAACGTCCGTACTTGGGACCGATTGTTTTTAGTTGCGGTTTGATTTCGTAGTCGGCAAATTGTTCGGCGGAATCCACACGTACAACTTGTTTTACGTTTAGTTCGCTTGCGATAATTTGTACCATATCGGCACTAAGTTCGCCGGTGGTTGCAACATACATTGTTTGCAATGGTTGGCGATTTTTTACGTTGGCTGCGTTACGAGCGGAACGTCCCAAAACAACCAAGTCCAAAACCTTTTCCATTTGTTCGTTCAAACTGCCATCAATCAAACTTTCGTTTGCAACGGGGAAGTCGCAAAGGTGTACCGAACGTGGAGCATTGTCAAAGCAGTTTGCTGTGATGTTTTGATAGATACTTTCCGTGATAAATGGTACGAAAGGTGCGGAAACCTTGATAAGAGTATCTAAAACGGTGTACAACGTCACGTAGGCGGATTGTTTATCGTCCGTCCACTCGCTACCCCAGTAACGTTCACGACAACGGCGAACGTACCAGTTGGAAAGCATATCGGTAAACTTTTCGATAGCACGAGCAGTTTCGGTAATTTCGTAGTTAGTAAGCCCGTTATCTACCGTTTTTACAAGTTGGTTAACTTCCGACAAAATCCATTTGTCCATCAAAGTTAGTTTGCAATCGGCAAGACTGTACTTGCTGGGGTCGAAGTTGTCGATATCGGCATACAAAACGTAAAATGCGTAGGTGTTCCACAAGGTGCCCAAAAACTTGCGTTGCGTTTCGCTTACCGCTTCGTCGTAGAAACGGCTGGGCAACCAAGGAGAACTGGATGTATAAAAATACCAACGAACAGCATCTGCACCTTGTTTGTTGAAACTGTCCCACGGATCTACAACGTTGCCCTTGTGCTTGGACATTTTTACGCCGTGTTCGTCACCGACAAGTCCCAAAACGATACAGTTTTTGAAAGGTGCTTTGCCAAACAACAAAGTTGATACTGCAAGCAAGGTGTAGAACCAACCACGAGTTTGGTCTACCGCTTCGGAAATGAAATCGGCAGGGAAGTTGCGCTCAAACAAATCTTTGTTTTCGAACGGGTAGTGGAATTGTGCATAAGGCATGCTACCGCTATCAAACCAGCAGTCGATAACTTCCGGAGTGCGTTCGAACGTGCCACCACAATCGCAAGTCCATTTGCAATCGTCGATAAACGGACGGTGCAGTTCGATATTTTCGTCGCAACCACACTTTTCGGCAAGTTCGTGACGGCTACCTATAACGTGAACCTTTCCGCATTTGTTACAAATCCAAACGGGCAAGGGCGTTCCCCAGTAACGGTCACGAGAGATACCCCAGTCGATAACGTTTTCCAAGAAATTGCCCATACGACCTGTGCCGATTGTGGATGGAATCCAGTTTACGGTTGCGTTGGATGCCAAAAGTTGATCCTTTACTGCCGTCATCTTGATAAACCAAGATTTGCGTGCGTAGTAGATAAGCGGAGTGTCGCAACGCCAGCAGTGAGGGTAACTGTGCTCGAACATCAATTCGCTAAACAACAAACCACGATTTTTTAGGTCTGCCAAAATCCATTTGTCGGCATGTTTACAAAATACGTCGGTAAGTTCGCCACAACCTGCAACAAACTTTCCGTCTTCGCCAACAAGTTGAACAAGTGGTAAATTGTACTTGCGACCAACGTTTGCGTCGTCTTCGCCAAAGGCGGGTGCAATATGAACGATACCCGTACCGTCCGTCAAAGTTACGTAGTCGTCGTTGGTAACGTAATAAGCGTCTTCCTGCGGGTGAGCAAAATCGAACAACGGTTTGTAGTGAACGTGCTCAAAATGGCTACCTTTGTTTGTTTCCAAAACGGTGTAGGAACCATCTTCGAAATGCTTAGATACAAGTTCCTTTGCAAGGACGTACTTTGTGCCGTCTTCCACTTGGATGGTAACGTAGTCGTAGTCCTTGTTCATGCACAATGCAACGTTGCTGGGCAAAGTCCAAGGGGTGGTTGTCCAAGCAAGAAAATAGGTATCGGAACTATCCACAAGTTGAAATTTTGCAACGGCGGATTTTTCCTTAACATCCTTGTAGCCTTGTGCAACTTCGTGACTGGAAAGCGCCGTTCCGCAACGTGGGCAATAAGGCACGATTTTGAAACCTTTGTACAACAAACCTTTGTCGTAGATGGTTTTTAGCGCCCACCACTCACTTTCGATATAGTTATTGTCGTAGGTGACGTAGGGATGTTCCATATCTGCCCAGTAGGCAACACGATCGGAAAGTTGTTCCCACTCGCCAAGATATTTCCATACGGATTTTTTGCATTGTTCAACAAACGGTTCGATACCGTAAGCTTCGATTTGCTTTTTACCGTCGATACCAAGAAGTTTTTCCACTTCCAGCTCGACGGGCAAACCGTGGGTATCCCAACCGGCTTTACGAAGAACGTTTTTGCCTTTCATCACTTGGAAACGGGGAATAAGGTCCTTTATCGAACGTGTTAAAACGTGACCGATATGCGGTTTTCCGTTAGCTGTTGGCGGACCGTCGTAAAAAGTAAACGATCCTTCGCCCTTTGCCATTGTTTGCTCAAAAATTTTGTTTTGCTTCCAAAATTCAAGCACTTGTTGTTCTCTTTCGACAAAGTTAAGACTGCTACTAACCTTTGTGTACTTTGACATAGTTTTACGTTGCCTCCTTTGGGCATATTGTTTTAGTTTTTGTTGTGATAATTTGTGCGGATGGAACAATTAACAATCCTTGTTAAAGAAATGGTTGCGCGCCAAACAGTTAGACGTGAGTAATACGAGGTACAACTTGTGGATTTTTGGTATTTCCACATATCTGCTAAGTAATACAAACATCCACACTACCATAGTTATAGGACGTTGCGTGATGATTGATTTTTGAAAGTTGCTTGATACACAAAAGTGACCGTTTAACACCTTGTTTGGTATGCGTTAAGTATCGCTTTATTTATTAAACGTCGTTTAGAGTATCTGTAAAATACTGTTTTTTGTTCGGTAGCGTTTACTTTCAAAACGAGTTTTGCAATAACGCAACAATCAATAATCGTTGCTAAAAGTATGTGACCAAACAAAACGTGGGATATTGCGCAGTTGTTTTGCTCTCAAAAGACAACAGGACTTTTCAAGAAAAACCAACAAATAAAAAAGGACGTGTTTGAAAAACACGCCCAACTTTGCATACAAAATATACTTGTGGCATCAACCATTTCAAACAGGTACGTTCGCTTTGGCAAAAGCGAGTTATACCGTAGCCCTGTAACGTGGACTAACTACGTACAAACTTACTGCAAGGTTCGGTTTGTATGCTTGCAAGGTGATAACTTTTGTACCGTTGCAATTTGCCTTTCAGCAGGTGGCAAACTCTCTGTGTGCACGTTTTACAAAAGCGTTGTCCTTGGTCGAACGCATTTACACGTCTATTTTAGCAAAAATATCTTGTTTTTGCAACTGTTTTTGACATTTAGTTTGTTATTTACGCAACAGCATGTACAAAAGCGTACTCTGTTGCAGTTTTGGCCAAATTACTTTTTTGGTTTCAACTTTCTTTTTACGCCGTTTTCGTCCATGATGTAGGTGTTGTCCAGCACTTGCACCACGCCCATGCGCCACTCGGCAAGGTATTCCTGACGAAGGGTTTGTTGTTCCTGTTTTTCGGCATCCGTCAAGCCTTCCGTTTTTGCCTTTTTCGCCAAAAAGTTGATACGGTTTACTTTTTCTTGTAGCATTTGATTTTTTCCTTGATAAATATTGATACAATTTTACCACTATAACACAAACGTGTCAAGCATTGCGACGCTTAGCAGATTTGCATATAATGAAACGAAACCATATTAAAAAGCGACAGATAACTTGTATCTGTCGCATTGAAGGCAAAAAACTGCACGGTTACGGTTGATGATTGATACCGAAACGGCATACTTATAGGTGGCTACTCCAAAGCTACCTTGTGGCACACGCTCAAATTGTTTAGTGCTGCTGTGTTCCCACCCTGACACGGTTCGCAACATCACGTTGCACAAGACCTTGGTATCAACACTCCTTGTAAGGGCCTGCTTTCCACACCAAAAACCGTCCGCAACCTTTCGGCCTCGCTATAGCGGATTGCGAGTTACAGGGCACCGCTAGCTCCCCACTTAGTGCAGTAGTGGTATTATACACCAAACGTTGCAAAAAATCAACTGTTTTGTTTTGACGAAGTTTGACAAACAATTTGATGGTATATTTGATGATAAATTGGACGTTTTTTAGCGAATAATTGACAATTTTCTTTGCAAAAACCGTATCTTGCAGTTAGACGTTGATATCGTGTGTGCGGTAATCGTTGTTTTTTGCAAAAGTGTGGAAGAAACAAACCACTTCCCTACTGAAGTGATGCTAAAATTAGCGGTTGCAACAATAGTGATAGAGAAGTTATCCATCTTGCATCTTTATACAAAACAACACGTTCACTACCATTGTTTGTTGAAAATAGTCTCCAAATTGGTTGATATACAGCCTACCACCTACACTCAACAAAAAAAGAAGGAGCAATTTTGAAACGCTCCTTCCTTGTAAGTCGATATTGTTTGTGATGGAAAATATTCCGCAACGTTTGGCAAATTGCTGACGTTGTGCATGCGGTGACAATCAAAGCAACAACAATCGCAAAAACGATATAAAACATTGCATTATTTACACAAAAGAGGTTTTAGCAACCTGCCCAGCAGGTGTTAAGCAAGGTATTGACGTAAAGGCTGGCACGCTCCATACCGTCGGCAAATGTTACGCTTTGGCCGATTTTGTTGTAGTCAACGTGCGGATTGGAATCGGCAAAATCGCTTGCATACACGATTTCTTGTTGCAAAAGGTATGCTTTGGTGATGTCGCGATAGTTAAGCAACGGGTTTTGCTCGGTAACAAGTGCGATTGGTGTTTTTCCGTTTTCGAATGCGGACGGAAAGTAGTTATACTCGCGATTGGCGTTTTGGTGGAACAACACGTAGTCGATAACGGCAATTGTGTAGGTGCCACTTTCCACGATAGGATCTTCCGTCACGCGCCAAAAGTTTTTGTAACTTGCTTGTTTTATTAGATCTTTTCCACTAACTTCGGCAACGTACACAATGTTGTCGAAAGGAATGGTGTTAAACAGCTCACGATAGGTTATATTACCACCGCTGTAGGCGTTACGTGTTTGGTTTACTATTGCAATGTCGATATCGTAGCCCTGCTCCTTAGCGAAAGACGCCATCGCTTTGCTTACCAGACGGGGCATTTCGTGCGTAACGCGATCGTTGTAGCCACTGCCGTTGCCAAAATATCCGCTAAGCGTTGCGATAACTTGGTTGGCAGTGCTTGCAAGTGCGTCGTTGGACGTTTCCACCATTTGTGCAATGGTTTGGTCTTTTGTCCAATAGGTTTGGTAGTTGACGTTTTCCGCTTTTTTCGTGGTAACTTTGCCGTCCTTGTCTACTGCAAGACGAACGTTAGATACGTAGTTGCCTTTGGAACCACCTTGAATAAAAGTTACGCCGTTTTTGGTTTTTAATTCGCGTTGGTGCGAGTGTGCGCAAAATACTGCGTCGGCATATTGCGACATATCCAAATAACTATCTGCCAAAGTATCTTCGGCGCTGTTGTGAATGCTTACAACAACCACGTCGCATTTTTCTTCACCACGAAGCTTTTGCGACAACTGCGGGATCACTTCGCTTGGATACTTAAATCCTATAGTAGAAACGAGATTGGATGAAATAGACGTGATTTGGTTACTACCGATAAGACCGATAATGCCCACTTTTAAGCCGTTTTCCAGCGTGCGAATATAGTAAGGGTCGGCAAGTTCATCGGCGTAGGTTCCCCAGCCTGTATCCTTGTTCCAGTGGTAGATGTTTGCGCCCAAAAACTTGACGGATGTTTGCTCGGAGAGTGCTTGCAACTTTTGCAAACCCCAGTCGAACTCGTGGTTGCCGATAGCCATACACTCGATGCCAATTTCCGCCATGCAGTTGTTTAGCAAACTGCCGTAGTTGGAATTGGATTCCAACGTTTCCTGGAACATATCTCCGGAGTTTAGCAAAATAGTGTTACCATCTTGT
>CAZDLE010000020.1:0-16211 GCA_964506035.1 uncultured Oscillospiraceae bacterium
GATAGTATAATGTCCGTTTTGCAATTAGACAAGTAGTTTTTGCAAAAAATTTTTTATAATATTTTTCGCAGACCAACATTGAATAGAAATTTTGCATCTTGTGTAAAGTCTTTTTTTCCTTTTGGAAAAAATATTTTGTCAAATTTGCAATATGTTTGAAAGTTGTCTTGACAACGAAACTCGCGAGCGGTAAAATATAGTAGAGGTGGGTTATGCTTAAAGAATATATCAATCAACTTAACAAACTTCCCCAAAAAATATTCGCCGAATGCGCAGAAATTGACGCTAAAAAACTGTCGATTGGCATTATTTGTGCAAAAAGCGACACTTCACTTGCGCACCAAGACCTTGACAAAGTGTGCAATAAGGTAGAACAAGGCATTTTGCGACAGGGCGCAACGTGTAAAACCATGTACGTATCGTCCATCGACGATACACTTTTGCGCGATACCACCACAGCAAAGTACAGCTTGCCCAGTCGTGATCTTACGGCACATCAAGTAGAATTGCTTTGCGCTACGGAGTGTTTTGACGGAATTGTGTTTATTGCAAGCCAACCCAACACCATTTGCGGTATGTTGCTTGGCGCCATCCGCGTAAATTTGCCCTGTGCGTTCATTTCGCAAGGTACTATGTCTCCCATAGTATTTGATGGCAAGGAGTACGGCTACAATCACTATGCCGAACAAATTGCACTGCTAAAACTGGGTAAAACACCCTATGCAAGTTTGCAAGAAATTGAAAATAGCCTTCCTTTTGCGTTTGGCACCGATTGCGACAGTTACAGCGACAACAGTTTCAACTGTTTGTTGGAAGTTGTTGGGCTTGCCAAAAGGGGTAACGCAACAACGCAGTCTAACACCATTGCTCGCAACACTATTGCCGTTGCCACAGGCGAACTTGCAGTTGCACTTGCGCAAAACAAATGTACACCACGACGTGTTATAACGCCGTCCACATTGGAAAATCTTGTAAAAATAGACCTTGCTTGCGGTGGCAGTACCACAACGCTGATGAATCTTGTTGCTATCGCAAAGGAGCTATCCTATAAAAATATCACCCTAAAAACTATCGGTGATATGGCAAAAAGTACACCGCTGTTGCTCGCAAAAGAAAACGGAGACGTTTGTTTGATGAAACAATTTGCAAATGCCGGTGGAATTTTTGCCGTTGCAAAAAGTCTGGCAAACGCCGAACTAATCAACACAAACGTGGAACTTGCCGACGGTGGTAACCTTGCAAGCATTTTGGAACAAATTGCCATCGCAAACAACAACGTTGTGCGTAGCGTAGAAAATGCCGTTATGCCACAAACGTCGTTGCAAGTTGCATACGGTAACGTTGCGGAAGGCGGTGCATTTGTTAGATATGGCGAAAACAAAACCTTTAGCGGAGTTGCAAAGGTATACGCCAACGAAGAAATGGCGGTTGAAGCAATTTTGCACCGAGAAGTTGCAAAAGGAGACGTGCTGATTATCCACAACGAAGGGCCGACAAGCTGTCCCGGTATGAGAGAAATCATATTGCCATTTGCACTACTAAAAGGCTACGGATTAGACAAAGACGTTGCCGTTGTTACCGACGGACGAATTAGCGACGGCTACAACGGTTTTGCAGTAGGACACGTAACCCCAGAAACAAACTTCCAAACTGTGTTTACAGTGTTGCAAGATGGTGATGCAATAGAAATCAACGTTGCAAAGGGTAAAATCACCTGCGATATCAAAGCAAAGGAAGTGCAGCAACGTCTTCGTCAAATTGATACACAAATAGGCAACTATGCAAATCCGTTTTTGAAAAACTGGGCGAGAAACTGCGATACAGCATCCAACGGTTGCGTTGCCGTAGACAAAAAATAATTGTTGAATAGGTCGTCTAAAGGACGTAGAAAAGGGCTAACGAAAATCTCGTTAGCCTTGTTTTTTTGTAGATTATGTTTTTAGGTTCGACAAGTAAAAACGTCATCTAAATCGTCTCCACACAAAATTTTGGTCACAAAAAAGTGCATACGTAGGCAAAAATTTGCGACCAAAGGTCAATTATTGCTTATTTTTGTTGAGTTCTTCTTGCCAACACCAATAGCACATGTTTTCGTAGCTTTCGTCGCCACCGATCAGCACCACGGGGCCGTCGTCTACGCATTTGCCGTTTACGAAACGAGCATTTACCGTCGACTTGCGACCACAGCGACACACCGACTTGATTTCCTGCAGGGAATCGGCAAGTTCAACAAGTCGTTTGCTACCTTCGAACAAATGACAGTGGAAATCGGTGAGCAATCCATAGCACAACACTGGAACAAATTTAGTTAGTTGCTTTAGTTGGTCCACTTGTTGCGTCGTGCAAAATTGCGCTTCGTCCACGATGATACAATCGCAACCAAACTGTTTTTTGTGGTTTTCGTAAAGGTCAACAAAGCTTTGTTGTGGCGTGATTGTTTGGCAATCGGCAACAAGCCCTATGCGGGAGCGCACTTTTGGGGCGTCGGTATCACCACGGGTATCTAACGCAGGTTTTACCAGCATCACCTTCATACCTTTTTGTTCGTAGTTAAATTTGCACATCAACGCTTGCGCCGATTTGCTGCTGCCCATTGTTCCGTATTTGAAATATAGTCTTGACATCATGTTTTTTTCCTTTTGCGTATTAGTACAGTCCATCTATTTTGCCTTCGTTATCTATCGTCATGTTGACGGCGTTGGGAGTTTTGGAAAGTCCCGGCATAAGCAACATATTGCCGGCAATTGCCACCAAAAATTGTGCACCACCACGATATTCGATATCGTTGATTTGCAAGGTAAATCCCGTTGGTGCACCAAGAAGTTTCATGTCGTCGCTAAAGCTGTATTGCGTTTTTGCAATAACCACGGGCATTTTGGAAATGCCAAGTTGTTGAAGGTTTTTGAGACTTTCGAGTGCCTTTTGAGAAAATGCAACGTCCTTTGCACCGTAGATTTTTGTTGCAACGTTAAAGATTTTTGTTTGGACGTCTTCGTCGCTTTGATAGGCAAATGTAAAGGTTGAATTGTCTTGTTGGCAAAGACGTACCACTGCGTTAGCTAGGTCGGTTGCGCCTGCACCACCTTTGCCCCAGACGTCGCAAGGCACTGCTTGAACGCCCAGCTGCTCCACTTGTGATTTGACGTAGTCGATTTCCGCATCTGTATCACTTGTAAACCTGTTGATTGCAACAACGCAAGGAAGTTTGTAGACGTCTTTGATATTGTGAACGTGACGAATCAAGTTACAAATACCCTTTTCGAGAGCAGATAAATCTTCCACAGCCAAGTTGTTTTTGTCAGCACCGCCGTGAAGTTTTAGCGCGCGAATGGTTGCGACTATCACAACTGCGTTTGGTTTTAGGTTAGCAAAACGGCATTTTACGTCCAAAAACTTTTCCGCACCAAGGTCGGCACCAAAACCCGCTTCGGTAACGGTGTAGTCGGCGTAGGTCATTGCAAGTTTTGTTGCAAGCACGCTGTTGCATCCGTGGGCAATGTTGGCAAAAGGTCCACAATGCACAAATGCAGGGGTTCCTCCGATGGTTTGCACAAGGTTGGGCTTTAGGGCATCTTTAAGCAAGATTGCCATTGCGTCCTGCGCATGCAGTTGACGAGCAAAAACGGGTTTGCCATCGTAGGTGTATGCCACCAAAATGTTGCCAAGTCGTGTTTTTAGGTCGTTGATATCTTCCGCCAGAGTCAAAACAGCCATAACTTCGCAAGCAGCGGTGATGTTAAATTTTTCTTTGTGGGGGATCGTGTCCTTTACGCCGTCGTTAACAGTTATACCACGCAAAGCGCGATCGTTAACGTCCAAAGTGCGGTTAAAAACAATTTTGTCGGGATTGATATTTAGCGGATTTCCTTGGAAAATGCTGTTGTCGATCATTGCGCACAAAAGGTTGTTTGCCGACGTGATAGCGTGAAAATCGCCGGTAAAGTGCAGGTTGATATCTTCCATAGGCAAAATTTGCGAATATCCACCACCCGTTGCACCACCTTTGATACCGAAAACTGGTCCGAGAGAGGGTTCGCGCAGTGCCAAGCAGGCGTTTGCGCCCACAAGATTTAAGCCGTCGGCAAGACCAATGGAAACGGTTGTTTTGCCTTCGCCGGCGGACGTGGGATTGATAGCTGTAACCAAAATCATCTTGGCATTTGCCTTTGGGTTGGGTTTGGACGTGATTTTTGCCTTGTAGTTACCGTACAACTCTATGTCGTGTGGCTCAATACCGATTTTTTTGGCTATATCTACAATGTGCTTAAGTTTTGCCTTCGAAGCGATTTCTATATCTGTCATGCAAAATCCTCCACGGTGTTTATACCATATATGATACCAAGTTTGCGCGTTTTTTGCAACCTATTTTGTGGAATAATCGCCCAATTTGGTATCAATATTTTTTGCACGTTTTGATCTTTGCTAATTTAATTTAATAAAAAAAGTTTGACAGAGCAAATTGTAGGTCGCTGTCAAACTTGAAATTGAATTTATATTACGTTTTGTAATCTAATTTTTGCGGTTTTTCAAAAATTCGCACACAGTTGGTAGGTCTTGACGATAGGTCATACCTACCCATTTTGCCGTTGTTTGGAACACTTTTACTTGCAGTTGGTTGTTTTCAATTAGAGTGTTGATAATGGTGGAAAGATCCATTTCGTCCTTTTGAAGATCGCAATTTTGCAAGAAAAGGTCAAATTGACGTTGTATCAATGGGAATATCGAAGGGCAAAATCCCCACAAATTCATTGAGACGGGTGTTTTTGAAGCAAATTGTTGACCGTTTGCACTGCAATTTACGTCGATATGTTTAACTTCGCGTATCGTTTGCAAAAAATCGCCCTTTAGAGTGCAAATACCTCGTGATACGGTGCCGTTTGTACTTAGCGTGTTGCCCAGCTGGTATGCCATCATTGCCGATTGATTTGTTTGTGTAGTTAAAAAATCGTGGATTGTTTTTAGCGCGTCAATTCCGTAGTAGTCGTCGCAGTTTATCACTGCAAAATTGTTTTTGACCACCTCTTTGCAACACAAAAGTGCGTGACAGGTACCCAGTGGTTTTGTTCTGCCTGATATGGGCATATTTTGAAAGACGTACTTGACGTGGCATTTTTGTTCCGTGCGCGCGCCAAGGGTGTTGTGGAAAATTTTTTCCATATCTTTGCGGATGACAAACACCACTTCGTCGAAACCAACCGACAAAGCGTCTGCAATGGAAAAATCTAACAAAACTCTTCCGTCGGGAGTTATTTGTTGCAGTTGTTTTAGTCCACCAAACCTACTGCCCATCCCTGCGGAAAGCACTACCAAAGACGTTTTCATGATATACTCCAAAATAGTTTACGCCTAACAACGCCGTTTTAGTAACAACGTTGTGTAAAAATTATATATCTACATTGACGATTTGTCAAGATGGCAAAAAAGCAAACTGCAAAAAACAGCTTGCTTTTTTGGTTATAATGCTAATTTTTGATAGTTGTGGTAGATTGTTAAGCAAAAACTATCGCAACATGGCAATGCAGTAGTATGATTTGAATGAGTATAATTAGAATAAACGAGATATTATCCTCGAATTGTACAAATCAATACTTACAACAACTGTACTGCTTTGCAAATTGATTGCAAATAACTACATATCCATAGATTTTGTAGCAATTTCGTCGGCAAGTTTTTGAGCAAATTGTTCAAAGGACATAACGCCCAAATCGCCCTTTTTGCGGTTACGAACGGCAACGGTTCCGTTTTCCTTTTCCTTTTCGCCAAGAACAAGCATATAGGGTACCTTTTGAAGTTGTGCTTCGCGTATGCGGTAGCCCATTTTTTCGTTACGATCGTCCACGCGAACACGGATACCCAGAGCTGCAAGTTTTTCCTTTACGCTGTTAGCATACTCGATTTGATTTTCCGAAATGGGGACGATAACAACCTGTTCGGGAGAGAGCCACAAGGGGAACGCACCTGCAAAGTGCTCCGTCAAAATGGCGATAAAACGTTCGATACTGCCCAATACAACGCGGTGAATCATTACTGGACGGTGTTTTTCGCCGTCTTGACCGACGTAGGTCAAATCGAAGCGTTCGGGCATTTGGAAGTCAAGTTGAATTGTTCCGCATTGCCACGTTCTGCCGATACTGTCTTCCAAGTGGAAGTCGATTTTCGGTCCGTAGAAGGCGCCGTCGCCTTCGTTGATTTCGTAGTCCTTGCCAAGTTTGTCCAAAGCGGATTTCAAAGCGGAAATTGCCGTATCCCATTGCTCGTCGGTGCCCATGCTGTCTTCCGGACGGGTGGACAATTCCAAATGGTAGTTGAAACCAAACACTTTGTAGATTTTGTCGATAAGGTTTACAACGTTTTCGATTTCGCTTTCTACTTGGTCGGGTGTCATGTAGATGTGAGCATCGTCTTGAGTGAAGCATCTAACACGCATAAGTCCGTGCAAAGCGCCGGAAAGTTCGTGACGGTGAACGGTACCAAGTTCGGCACAACGTTCGGGCAAATCACGATAGCTGTGTGGTTTGCGTTTGTAGGCAAGCATACCACCGGGGCAGTTCATAGGTTTGATTGCGTAGTCTTCGTCGTCGATTTTTACAACGTACATGTTGTTTTTGTAGTGATCCCAGTGTCCACTGCGATGCCACAAGTCTTGGTTTAAAATCATGGGTGTTTTGATTTCTTGATAACCTGCAAGAGCGTGTTCGTGACGCCAAAAATCTTCCAAAGTGTTGCGCAAAATCATACCTTTGGGGAAGAAGAATGGAAATCCGGGACCTTCGTCGAAGATGTCGAAAAGGTCGAGTTCCTTACCAAGTTTGCGGTGGTCGCGACGTTTTGCTTCTTCGATACGCATGATGTACTCGTCCAGTTCGGCACGCTTTTCGAAAGCGGTACCATAAATACGGGTAAGCATCTTATTTTTGGTGTCGCCACGCCAGTATGCACCGGCAATGCTGGTAAGTTTGAATACCTTTAGTTTACCTGTGGAGCTGATGTGTGGTCCACGGCAAAGGTCTACGTAGTCGCCTTGACGATACAGCGAAACAGTTTCGGAATCCAACTCGCTTAGGATTTCTACCTTGTAGTTATCTCCGCGTTGTTTGAAGAACTCGATAGCTTGCAATCTGTCCATAACTTCGCGAACAATGGGCAAATCTGCCTTGACGAGCTTTTCCATCTCCTTTTCGATTTTTTCCAAATCTTCCGGTGCTACTACTGCGCCTTCAAAGTCGATATCGTAGTAAAATCCGTTTTTGATGGCTGGACCAATGGCAAATTTTGCCTGTGGCCAGATGTGGGAAATTGCCTGAGCCATCAAGTGAGCGGTTGAGTGACGAAGCACTGCAAGACCTTCGTCATTTTTTAGCGTGAACACCTTAAATGCCACGTCGTGATCTATAATTTGGTCAAGTTGACAAGCAACACCGTCGATTTCGGCACAAACGGCATTGCGTGCAAGTCCCATAGAAATGCTTTCGGCAACTTGAAGTGCTGTTACTTGACTATCGAACTGCTTGATGCTGCCGTCCGGCAAGGTTACTTTGATTGACATATTTTACCTCCTGTTATAAAAAAATCCTTATGAGAAAAACTCATAAGGACGAATAATTTTTCGCGGTTCCACCTTATTTGGCAACAAAATTGCCCACTCTTTGCCTTTGTTTTCGCACAAAGCAGCGCACCTTTCAAAGTGGTACTTGACAATTTTGTTTGCAACAATCTCAGCCTGCTGTTACTCTCTGTAAAACTACCTTTGTCAAACGTGTCTTTGGTCGTTGGTGTATTGTAGTTTTATTTTAGTGCCTAAAACAAAATAAGTCAACTGTTTTGTAACATTTTTTTGCAAGCAGCTGTAAAAACGCACTATCAAAAGCATTTAGTTTACTTGTACAAATTCCGTTTGAAATAGCGCGTTTGCCACGTTGCAAAAATCCTGCGAAAGTTTGCCGTGATAGTACACTTTTAGTTTTTGTGCATTTAGATATACTGCGTTTACAAGAGCGTCGGTTTCGGGTGTGGAAAAGACGGACATTATGTTGGGTTTTTTAAGCAAACTGTTTTTGTGGTCGTAGATGGCATAGTTGTTATCTTCGATACAAAGGGAAACTTGTATTGTTTTGGTATCTACCGATTGCAACAAGTACTGCAAAAATTCCAAAATGAGAGTATTGTCGGCAAGAACGTAGTCGTTTTCCAAAATCATATTTGCCACGTTTTGCCACTTTCGTTTGAAATCTTGCATCCGAAAATTGTAGTAACCGTCCAGATACACGTCCTTTTGTACGTCTATTAGGTTTGTGATCATTTTCGCATCGTAGACGTGATCGAAAATGCACATGGTATCTACAAGAACGTTTTGGTAGAAATTGTTTTGGTTAACGTCCAACAAATTGCGAACAAAGACGTTTTTGTAGCCGAGTGATAACACTTGCGATATGCTTTCTATCAAAAGGCGTTTGGTTTGAAAGGTGAAGGTATCGTCGCAGGCAATGGAAAAATACGTGCGGTATTTTTGTTGCAAAATTGCATACGTACCGCCGATTTTTGCCAAGTATGGCTGCAAATCGTGGCGTAGGTAGCCCAGCAAATGGTTGTGTTGGTTTGGTGTGGAAATAGTTACTTCGTACATGGTTATAGTGTATGCAAAGTGCAAAGTTTTTATTTGATGACGACAAAGTTTGTCAATAAAAACAATGCAACAAACCACGTTGCAATAAATAACGGAACGATAATAGAGAGTTTTTGAAAAGTATATCAGGATTATTCAATGCCATAGTACACTACTCCCAACAAACGGACCATCTAATAGTGATTGTGCGTGATACAAGCAGCGTTACTTGTTAGGTTTACTATATTTTTTTCAAGGACAGGGGCTTTCTTGCCCTTTCAAATAGTCTCGATACTTTGTGTAAAATAAAAAAAAAGCAACCGTCAAAAACTGACGGTTGTTTTGAAAACGGCAATTTATTAGTTGTTGCGCTTAAAAATATAATTCGCAGGCAACACCATTGTACCATAAAATTTATTTGAACAGTTTTTTGTTTTCTTCCCAGTTGCACCGAAAAATGCAATTCGCCCAAAATAGAAAACCCAAGCTTTGCGCTTGGGTTGTGGATTACTTTTGAGATTCGATAAACTCGACAATTGCCTTTACGGTTACGAGTTCGTTAGCAATTTCGTCGGGAACGGAAACGCCAAACTCATCTTCCAAGGACATGAGCATTTCTACTACGTCAAGACTATCTGCGTGCAAATCAGAAATAACGTTAGATTCCATTGTGATTGTGCTGGGATCGTCAACGTTAAGTTGTTCAGCAAGAAGTTTTTGAACTTTTTCAAAAATCATGATTGTGTTATTCCTCCTTTCAAATTACCGCCGGATACTGACCTTTGTAGGACATAACCTATCCTCAGTTGCTACTATTATAGTACACTTTGGTGAACTTTTCAAGTGTTTTAACAAAATTTTGGGAAACTACATACAATAAAATATGAAAAAATGCTGTAATGATAGGTTTTTGAACCAACAAATGTATAAAAATGCAATATGCGAGAGCAAACATCCGCCAAAACCACCCAAACCGCCTAAGCCAAACGGCGTTGTTTTGATGTACAGATGGCAATGCGGACAGATATGTTTGCACTGCAACGAACAATCAAATGGAATATCTTTTGACGTAACTTTGCCTAAAATTTGATTATCGTACTACTTGTTTTGAAATTAAATAGCGAGCAGATGTACAGATTTGCGATGATTAAATATAAATATTAGTTTGCAATGATTAAATATAAATATGTGGTGTGGTCGCGTGCGCCAAAGTATTCGCCTATGCTTGCAAGGGGCAAACTTTGTTCCAAAATACCATAAATAAGATAGGTCGAATCGTTAAAAAAAGACGTTCCAATAGTAAATAAACAAGTATTGTTTCTATTGCGTATAAGACTGTTTAGATTGTGAACAAAAAAAACGTCTGCTTACATTGCAAATAAAAAGACTGCTTTGTTAAACGTGTTTGCAAGAGTATCTACTTTTGCCGTCCACCTAAACGCAACAGTCTTTTGGTTTTGCAAAGGACTACCCTTTGCTGTTACAAATCGTCGACGTCTTGGATGGGAGTTGCTCCCACGCCCCAGCCGACAGGATTACCGGTGTAGCTCCCAAACGGGTCAGCTTCGCTTTCTTGAGAGGAAGATTTGCAACATCCACCACCCTTTTTGCTACCGGTTGTTTTTGCCTTGGATTTGTTTGACTTTGTGCCTTTGGTTGTAGAATTTTTCATATTCAGCACCTCCTGACATTAGTATTGCCCATTTGCGAAAAAATATATACGCTTGCGTAAATGCGAACGAACGAAAAATTATGTAATTGTAAAATGCTGTAACGGTTAATAAATTTTTCTTGGTTGTTTTGTTGAGCAACACTATTATACCCGATTTACATGAACTGTTTTTAGGATCTATACTAAATGTTGGAACAAAGATCCCCCAACATTTGACATAGAGCCATAGTAAAAACGCCTTGATAGACTATATCAAGACGTTTTTCTTAGTATAAATATTATAAAGTCAATACATATAGCTCAATCACATTGCTATATATCGTCGCCAAGTACTAAAACTATTGCAACGGTAACATTTGTTACCGCCCAACAACTAGGCAACTAAAATTGTGCGTTACCAACTGTGCGTGGGAAAGGAAGCACGTCGCGGATGTTTTGAACACCCGTTAGGTACATTACAAGACGTTCGAAGCCCAAGCCGAAGCCTGCGTGTTTTGTTCCGCCATATTTGCGAAGTTCCAAATACCACCAGTAATCTTCCTGTTTGAGACCGAGTTCCTGCATGCGAGCAAGCAAAACGTCCATGCGTTCTTCTCTTTGGCTACCGCCGATAAGTTCGCCAACGCCGGGCACAAGCATATCCGTTGCGGCAACGGTTTTGCCGTCGTCGTTTAGGCGCATGTAAAAAGACTTGATTTCCTTTGGATAGTCGGTAACAAAGACGGGACCGCCAACGATTTTTTCCGTTAGGTATCTTTCGTGCTCAGTTGCGATATCGCATCCCCAAGAAACGGGGAACTCGAACTCGTCGTTGTGAGGAGCAAGCAATTCGATTGCCTTGGTGTAGGTCATACGTTCAAACTTGGAGTTTACCAAATTGTTGAGACGTTCCTTTAGCCCTTTGTCTACAAAGTTGTTGAAAAATTCAATTTCGTCCGGACAAGTTGCAAGCACGTGGTTGATAACGTACTTGAGCATATCTTCGGCAAGTTGCATATCGTCGGCAAGATCGGCAAAGGCAATTTCCGGCTCGATCATCCAAAACTCTGCAGCGTGGCGCAAGGTGTTGGATTTTTCCGCACGGAAAGTTGGTCCAAAGGTGTACACCTTTCCAAATGCCATTGCGTAGGTTTCTGCATTTAGTTGTCCGGAAACGGTAAGGTTTGCAGATTTGCCAAAAAAGTCCTTGGTGTAGTCCACCGTGCCGTCGTCGTTTTTGGGAACGTTGTTAAGATCCAAAGTGGTAACTTTGAACATTTCGCCGGCACCTTCGCAGTCGCTTGCGGTAATCAAGGGTGTGTGAACGTACACAAAACCTTCCTTGTTGAAGAAGCTGTGCAAAGCAAACGCAGCTTGGCTACGAACACGCATTGTTGCAGAAATTAGGTTGGTGCGTGGACGCAAGTGTGCAATTTCGCGCAAAAACTCCACCGAGTGACGCTTTTTTTGTAAAGGATAGTCGGAAGTGGATTTGCCTTCGATTTCGATTTTTATTGCTTTGATTTCCAGCGGTTGTTTGTTTTGTGGAGTAAGTACAACTTTGCCTGTTACAACAAGCGCACTACCAACATTGAGTTTTGCAATTTCGTCGAAGTTGCTTATTTGACCTTGTTCAAAAACGATTTGCAAGCTTTTGAAACAACTGCCGTCGTTTAGTTCGATAAAACCAAACACTTTGGAATCGCGAATGGTTCGTGCCCATCCGCAAACGGTAACGGTTTTATCTGCATACGTATCGCTTTGGGCGAAAAGTGTTTTGATAAGTAGTCTATCCATAAAAATTAGCTCCTCATTTTGCGAAGGAAAGGTGGAATGGATGGATCGTCGTCCACGGGGATTGTGCCTGCAATGGTTGGGTTTTCGATAGGTTGAGTAACGGCTGGTTTTGCAGGTTGTGTGGGGATGATTCCACCGGCATTGAGTGGGCTTTCGGTAGATACGCTGTTGCGTTTTAGAGCACTTGCTTGAACGTTTGTTGCAGTTTCGCTACTGAAAAACGCAGCTTTGGAGTCGTTTCCGCCGGAAAATCCCGTTGCAATCAAAGTAACTTGTACTTCGTCTTTCATGTTTTCGTCAAAACCAACGCCGAACAAAACGTTTGCATCTGGAGAAATAACTTGACGAACAAGGTCTACGCCCGTTGTAACTTCGTCCAAAGTGAGGTCGTCACCACCGCGGAAGTTGACGATAAGGCTGGATGCACCTTGAATGGTGGTTTCCAATAACGGGGAATAAACCGCCTTGCGGATTGCATCAATTGTTTTGTTTTTGCCGTGGCCTTCGCCAATGCCCATGTGAGCCATGCCAGAGTTGCGCATTACGCATTTTACGTCGGCAAGGTCAAGGTTGATACGGCCGTCCTGTACGACGATTTCCGAGATACCGCGGATGCCTTGCAACAAAATTTCGTCTGCCTTGGCAAAAGCGTCTTTGATGGAGAAGTTTTTGTCGCGGTTGAGTTTTTCGTTTTGAACGATAACAAGAGCGTCGACGTTGCCTTTTAGGTTGTTGATACCCATATCGGCATTTTTCATACGGCGAATACCTTCAAAATTGAAAGGTTTGGTAACTACTGCGATTGTGAGAATTTCCAACTCACGAGCAATTTGCGCAACTACGGGTGCGGCACCTGTTCCCGTGCCACCGCCCATACCTGCTGCGATAAACAAAAGGTCTACGCCTTGCAATGCTTCCTGAATTTTGTCCTTACTTTCCAAAGCGGCAGCCTTGCCGATTTCCGGATCGGCACCTGCGCCCAAACCTTTGGTGAGCATTTCGCCAATGGGCATCTTTTTAGCGTTGAGTTTGGACAATGCTTGTTGGTCGGTGTTCATAACAAGGTATTCCACGTTGCGAATACCCGATTGCATCATGCTGTTTACTGCGTTACCGCCACCGCCACCAACGCCGACGATCATAATTTTTGCGATATTGTTAGTTGAATTGTAGTCCATTAGTTATCTCCTTTGTTTGCTCGTGTTAGAAAATCGAACAAACTTTTCTTTGAAGTTTTTTGCTCGCAACAAGCGGAATAAATCAAGCCGAAGCAGGAAGTGTACTCGTTGTGATTTGTTTGCGGATTTGCACTTGTATACACCTTGACGGGTTTGCCAAGGCTGGTAGACAACACGTCTGCACCGCCACGAATATAGGTAAGTCCACCGCCCGTCAATACGATTGCCGTAGACGAAGGGATTTCCTTATCGCAATATCTAAAACTCTTGATTATGTGCTCGGCAATTTGCTCAACGCGCGCCTTAACAACTTCGTTGGCGCGTTTTGCATCCACCATTCTGCCGTTTACGGAGTAAGCATCACCATCGTGAATATCCAAATTTAGGTTGATTTTTTGCAATACGTTCATTGCAAAGTTGTAGTCCAAACCCAAAACCTGCATAAGGTCGCTGGCAAGATAACCACTACCCAAAGCGAAAGTTTTGCCGAACAATAAGCCTTTGCCACCCACCAAGGATACGTTGGTGGTGATATGTCCCACGTCCACAATGATGGAATAGCCGTTGATATACAACGCGTTAGAAATGTACATTGCTTGTGCTTCGCATGCGTTGACGTAGGTAACTTTTTTGATGCCTTTTTCCAACAAAATGGGGGCAACGGTTTGGCGGAAGTAGTTTTTCATAAAGGAGAAGGACACCAGCGCCGTTACTTTTGTTGCAATGTTGCCGACGATATCGAAGCACTTTATGCCACCATCCAGCACAAAGTAGACGGGTTTGCCTCCCAGTGGAGAAAGTTCCGAACCACAATCGAAGATGTCCGCCTTGCTAACAAGGTCGTTTACGTCTTGGCGGTCCAATTTCTTTTTGGAGTGGAAGGTTATGGACGACTCGCTGGAGGCAACGGCACAAAAGGCACCGGGCACGCCAACGTAGATTTCCTTGATTTTTGTTTCCGATTTGGTTTCGACCTGCGTGATTGCATCGAACACTGCTCGTTTGATTGAGTCCGGTTCGTACCAACCTTTGTCGTCAAAACCGTTGTAGTTGCTTCTGCCAACCGCTTTGATAATAAAATCGCCACTGTCGGACACTTTGTTTGCCAACATACAGGTAATTTTACTTGAACCGAAGTCCAGTATAGCTACACAATTATTTTTCATTTTGTCCTCGTTTATTTTTCTGTTGTGATCTTGCCGTCTTCACGCACGGTGATGATTACTCCCGATTGTTGAAGATTTTTGCTTGCATTGAAATATACTGAAAATGCTTTCAAAAGCCTTTCTTGCAAATCTTTTTGCGGAGCATTTACCACAAGTTTTGCCCCCGAAGGCATTGTTATTACCAACTTATCGTTTTGGTAGGTAAACACTTCTTTTTCGCCAATAACTTGACCAACGTCCGGAAGTTCTACGTTACAACGCCAAACCGCCAAAATTGCTTGCAAAATTTGTTGCAAACGGCTGTTGTTTGCGTCGGAAGTGAAAACGAGCGGTTGGTTTGTTTCTTGCGAAGCAACGTCCAACAGGTCGAAAGCCGAAGAAATATCAACACATTCTGCTTCCGCGGGCTTGTCGATAACGTTACCCATGGAGTCGATATAGACGTCTTGTCCATTAACGACGATTTTGGCTGCCAACGCTCTTTCGATATAGTGCACGGTGATTTTGTTGGGGAAACTTTTTACCACCGATATTGCGTGCCAGTTGTCCGTTTGCAAATTTTTGAGAGTTTCGCTTTTGGAAAGGAAAATGATGTTTTTGCCTTCCGCTTGCTTTAGGACGTCGTCGATTGTGGGAGCACCTTCGGTTGGAACGGAAATGGTTGTTCCGTCAAAGCGATGGAAAACTACCCATGCTTCCTTTACGGAAAATACGGCAGATAGCACGATCATCACAACCAGCACTATTGCCACAACGGCGATAAAAATCAAAAGTCTTTTGCTTTTCACGATAATACCTCAAATGGAGTTTGAAAACACAAACTCCACCAAATATTTTGTATATTTATTATAATACCATTTGCCAAAGTCGTCAATAATTTGACCTAGTTATTGTTGTTTTTTTGCGTAAAAAATCGGCAAAACCAAAGTTTAGCTTGCCGATTGATTTATAACTGTTATATTTGCACCGACGGAATTTAGATTTTGTGCCAAATCGACGTAGCCACGCTGAATATGACTGACGTCGCAAACGGTGGTTACTCCTTGCGCCCCAAGCCCCGCCACAACCAGTCCGGCACCGCCACGCAAGTCGCTTGCTTGCACCTTTTGTCCTACCAAACTGCCACCAAACACCTGCGCAACGTTATCTGATTGAAGAATATTTGCACCCATCATTTTTAGTTGATTTACGTTGTGCGAAAGACGATTTTCAAAAAGGTTTTCCACGATGGTTGTACCGCCTTTTGCGTAACACGCCATACTAAGTAGCAACGATTGCATATCCGTTGGGAAATGGGGGTAAGGCGCCGTTTGAACAATTCCATAGCTCTTTGATTGCTTATCGACGGTTACGTAAATTGTGGTTTTTTCAATTATCGTAGGAAAATTGCTGGAAACAAGTTGCAAAAAACTGCGTAAATGACGTGGATTGCAGTTGGTAAGTCGCAAATTACCGCCTGCGCACACCACAGCAGCAAGATAGGTTGCGCAAACAATCCTGTCGGAGATTACCCTTGCCGTTGCCGTATGCAAAGACGATATTCCTTCTATCGTGACAGTAGAACACCCTATACCACTGATTTTTGCCCCCATGTTGACGAGTAGACGCTCCAATGCCACTATTTCCGGTTCGATTGCGCAGTTTTTTAGCACAGTTTTGCCTTTGGATAGCACCGATGCGCAAATCAAGTTTTGCGTTGCGCCCACGCTGGGAAATCGCAGTTTATAGGTTGTGCTAGATGGTTTTCCTACACAGATAACCTGCGAAAAATCCTGTTGAACACAAACTCCCATGGCTTTTAGTCCGTCAAGGTGTAT
>CAZDLE010000021.1:0-5543 GCA_964506035.1 uncultured Oscillospiraceae bacterium
AGGCCATTCCTTTGGCGCATGGGTTGCTTACAAGGAACAAACCTGCACGGAAAACGGCAACTGGTGGCATCGCAAGTGTGAAAATTGTAACCTGTATGAGTATTTTATTTCGCTTAGTAGCGCAATCGATCCCGACGATTACTTGGAGGAAGATCCGACAAGTCGCGAAACTACTACCGATTATAGCGACGTTATAGGAGCTCTCGTTGCCGGTCACAATTTTTATCAAGCTACTTCCGCCGCTGCAAAAGATGCTACTTGCACGGAAGACGGCAACTACGAATGGAAACAATGTAAAAGATGTAAAGGCTACGAGTACAAAATTGGCGAAAACACCTATTTCTGTGCAGAAAATGAGTTTAACAACGTGGTTAAACTGCCCAAACATCACACTTGGGGCGACGTTGTAAAAGGCTATGCGGCAACCTGTGTTGCAGCAGGCATGTCTGCTTATCGCCAATGCACTGTAACAGGCTGTGGCGCTTGCCAACATGCACACTCCAAATACGACGCTGACGCCAACTATTTTGATACCGCAACAACCGGTGTGTCCGTAACAGACAACGTCAAAGGCGTGCCAACATATTCCCAACTTAACCACGCCTTTGAGACGGTAGAGCTTTCTAAAACTCCAACTTGCACCGAATACGGCAACTATACTTACTGGAAGTGCGATAGGGGTTGTAATCAATATAAATATACTAAGCCCAATTCCAGAGACGAATACTATTGCAACGCAACGGAAGAGGACTACAACACGTACATCCGTCGTGATATGGTACCACACTCTTTTGCAACGTCTTGCCAAAAGAAGTGCTCCAACTGCACCTACGAGCGTGACGATAGCGAACGTGTTCACAAATATGATACAACCGGCAACGCTGCTCACTACAATAACAATACCGAGCAACACGCATATTTCTGCCAAAATGATCACTGCCCCGACGGTATCTTGTACGAAGACCACTCTTTTGCAACGGATTGCCAAAAGCAGTGTTCCAAGTGCCCATACAAGCGTGAAGATAGCCAGCTTACTCACAGCTACACAACACTTACCTTTGGCACAATAGGTGATACGCAATACCACTGGTACAAATGCTCTAACACAGATTGCGAAAGTGCAGATACCGACAACAAAGTCGCTTGCGTAATCAAGTACGAAAATAAGGACGCAGACACCCACGTTTCCTATTGCGAAGTTGCAGGCGAGCGTCACGAACTTGGCAAAGGTGGTGTACAACTAACGTCCGACCACAGCTGGACCGACGGTTGCGTTTTTGACATGGCAAAGTTTAATGCCGGCGAAGGCAACTTCCACGCTAAAAAATGTACAGATTGTGGTGTGTTTAAGCAAAATGAAGAAGCTTGCAACGCTCGCTACTACACCGATGACGACGACTACCATTGGCAAATCTGTGATACGTGTAAGCATAAATTATCAGACGACGAGGCACACAACTACGTTACGAATTACGACGAAGATGACCACTGGTTGGAATGTTCCGTTTGCGCAAAAGTGCAGAACAAGGCATACTTCGACCACTCCTTCGAATCGTCAACCTCTACAAGTTGCTCGGAAGAAGGCTGTGGCTACCAACGTTTCCTAAAAGCAAACGTAAATCTCAGTGGTTATGCAATTGATGCTCTCGTTGGTGGACTTACCGCTTCGGCAACCACCGACAGAACGGACGTAAACCTCTCTTTGGTAAAATACTACCTGTTCGATGGCGATGACAACGAAATCGATTTTGCAAATAGCAAATCCGAAGCCAAAATGACCTTCCGTCCCAACAGCGTATACTATGCATTTTTGTTTTTCGATTGTGGCGACGTTTATCCGTCCAACGATATGACCGCTGCCGACTTTACTTTGCCAAAAGGCTACGAGTACGGTTACTACGACATTGACACTGATCAACGCGAAGACGGAACATGCTACGTACAAATGTGTTTGTTTGTAGTGCTGTCTCCTTTGGGTGGTGTAAGCGCCGAAAAATCCATTTCCGAAATAGAAATCGACTTCAAAAACTTCGAAGTAGGCAACGAAGGTAGCCGCGTAGAAATCGACATCACCGGCAAAGGCGTGTCTGCGGACAAATCATTTGGCAGTAACGTTTTATATTTTGCTGATGCTGAAGATTATTTTGTCCTTACTCCTGATTATACTATTAGCGCCGTTTATTGCCAAGTCATCATGCAAATATCTGCTCCCTACGGATTCAATTTTTACGGTTTGACGGAAAGCGGCATTACCATCAAAAACGGTATGGGAACCGCCTACATGATGCCCGACCCGGAGTCGTCGCAAAGCAAAGTTTCAGAAGATGGCAAAACTATCGAGCTTACAATTGTACTCAACGGCCTTGTTCCGGAACACGTTTGTGGCGCAAACGGTTGGCGGATTGTAGAATCATCCCGCGACTATCTCTGCCCCGACATTACCACACAACACACAAGAAAGTGCAAAATTTGCGGCGCAATCGAGTTTGTAAACCACGTTTACGATGGCGATATGGATACAAGTTGTGATGGTTGTAAATACGAACGCAATCTCAAGCTGGACGAAATGCACTTTACCCTAACAGGCTATCAATCGGATGCTCTGCTTTGTGATATAGCCGTAACCTACAGTGGTAAATATGCATCAACAGACGAAATCGATGGTATCGAAAAACTGGCGGCAGGGATCGTCGATCTTGACACAATGTATAGTTATAGTCCCACTGCAATCTTCGTACCGGGCAACGTTTATGGCATTTTGATTGCAATTTATATTCCTATTGAAGTTGACCCAAGCAACTGTCTTTTAGATAACGTTTACGTCAACAACACCAAGGTCAACGTGGTCATGGCTGATGCAACGGGCACTACATATTACTACGTGTTGCAGCTGCCTGCGGTAACCGGCGAAAGCAAGCAAACCAAGGTTTCCAACGTCAATTTGGAAGTTAACGGATTTATCAATGGTTTCTATTGGAAAGACGTTACTTTCAGACCTGAAACCATCACAGGCATTGCAAGTTACAAAGCAAGCGTAACTGAAGACGGCAGTACAATGGCGGAAATGCAAACCTTTGAATATGGCTATCAATACCTGCTTACAGTAAAGTACGATCTTAGCGACGGCTACTACGGCACGGGTGTTACTGCCGACGACCTAAAGGTTAGTCACTACGCAATTGATGGCGATTCTCAAAAAATAGATCTGGGCAACTTCGAGTGTATCAGTATCATCGTTGACGATTTTGGCAACAATAAAACCGACGTACGCACAATCACTTGCACATATCTTGTAGTTCTTGTTGTTCCTTCAGACGTTGATGAAGAGCACGACGATGGACACGTCTTCCCAACGGAAAACCCAACCTACCACGCTGACGAAAACAAACACTACGTTCTTTGCGGATGCGGTGCTCACGACGAAGGCGAAGATCACGTCTACGAAGACGATTTCTTTATTTGCTCCGTATGTGGTTACGAACGTTTTTACTCTGCGGAAAAAGTTGAGTTCGAAATCGATTGGCACGTAGGAAATTCCTCTTGGGATTTATGGGTGGGAACAAAAACGTTTGTTGACGGTACCGAAGTTCTTTTCAGCGAGTATGGCACTATAAGTATTATAAATATACCATTGTTCATCGAAGGTGTTACGCTTTACGAAGGCACGATAACAGATCTAAGCGGTTTTCAAAATCTTGACGAAGAGGACGTTGTCCTTGCCAACAAGAGTTACACACTTCTTGTGACCTTCGTGTACCTTAACAGCTATATGGATTGTGGCTCCCTTATCAAAAACGACTACACAATCAAAGGTGTTGGCAAAACACCTATCACCGCTTCGTATCTCGCCAACATCAGCATGGGTGGCCAGGATTCAATGGTAGCACTGTTCTTCCATATTCCTGCAACGGAAGCAAAACACATCCACGGTGGTGCTTGGATTGACGAAGTTCCTGCAACTTGCACGGCAACCGGCACAAAAGCTCACTACGTTTGCACAATTTGTGGCGACAACTTTGATGCTGAAAACGTCAAAATCGACGACCTAACAATCGCAATCAATCCAAATGCACACAAATTTGGCACTTGGATTGACGAAGTTCCTGCAACGTTGGAAAAAGAAGGTGCCGTTGCCCACAAGGATTGCGAGTATTGCCACAAGCACTTTGACGCAAACGGTAACGAAATTGCCGACGAAAACTACGTAATCGCAAAGATTAAAGGCTACAACCTAATCTTCAAGATTGACGGCAACGAAGTTGCAAAACACTATCTTGAACAGGGCAGTGCCGTAACCTATCCCGAAAGCGGTTCCAAACTTGGTTTCACCTTTGCGTGGAGTCAAACAATCGCAACAATGCCAAATAGCGACGTTACAATCGAAGGTGTTTACTCAATTGACGTCAACTACTTCAAATCCAAGGTGGATGCAGTTCAAAACGCAACCACGGTAGAAGATATCTACAGCGCAATTGTTTCTGCAAACACTGCTTTGGCTCTTTACGACGGTATGGATACGCAATCCATTGCCGACCAAATCACCCGACTTGACACACTAACAACCCGGTACAAACAAATGGCACAAGCAGCCGAAAACGACGTTAAAAACGCAGTAAACGTAGTTGGCGCAGTGTTTGGCGCATTGGTACAAATGGCTATAGTTGCACTTGCAACCGTTATTGTTAAAAGGAGATTGTTCTAATGACTAAAAAAGTTTTGTTAGCACTTGCGTGCTTGGTTTTGACTTGCTGTATGCTCTGTGCCTGCAGCACCGCCCCCGAACAAATCGTGCTGGATCAATTTTCCGCACAGGTAAAGGATGCAAAAAGCGTCACGGCAGATATCCTTGTTAAGGATGCAAGCGGTACGGAAGTTTCCAGTGGCACAGTTGTGATAGATTTTTCATCAAAACAACGCACTGTAACGCTAAAAATCCCCAACACGGATTTTTCCGCCGATGGCAATGCTTGGAAAACGCAAAACAGCACAAGTGACTATCCTACCGACACGGTTACTTTCGGTTGGAAGGTAAAGGATTTTAGCCAACTTGCTTATGACGCTCAAAACAACAGTTGCGATGGCGTTATTGGCGCAGACGTGGTAAAACAACTTGGTCTTGATGGCGTTGTTAGTAGTGCACAAGGTGACGTCAACGTAAAACTGCTTGTAACGGGCAACGTAGACGACAACATAACGGTAAACAGCGTAGCACTTTCCTACCTAAGTGCAAACGGCAACACCGTCGTCATCACCCTTACCACTCAAGCAAAGTAAAAACGGTACTTGTACCGCTAAAAGTAGTGTAACAATATCTTTTGTGAATGTTTTTGCAATTGATATCGTTGCTACAACCCAAGCAAAGTGGTTTTTGCAACAACGTTGGCGTTTGTTTACCTTCGTCCAACCAAAAAATTGCAAAATTTTGCAAGGCAAAACACGCAACTTTGTTTTGCAATAACCACAAACAAAAACCAAACAAAAAACAGTCGAAGGCAATGCCTTTGGCTGTTTTTTTGTATTTAGTGTCTATCATTTTTACTTTT
>CAZDLE010000021.1:5643-15907 GCA_964506035.1 uncultured Oscillospiraceae bacterium
TCAAACGTTCTTGCTTGCGTTACGATGTAGATTTAGTGTCTATCATTTTTACTTTTACTCTTTTATCTCAAATATTGCCAAATACTTGAAAATTGTCGTGGAATATGTTATCATAAAATGTACAATATCAAAGGAAGTATCCACATGAAAAACTTTATCACAATCGAGGGTTGCGACGGCGTTGGCAAAACCTATCAAACAAATTTATTGCGTCAATTCTGCAAGGAAAACGGCTACGACAACGTTGTTTTTACCCGTGAACCGGGCGGATCGGACATTGCCGAACAAATCCGCAAAATAATTTTGGATGCCAAAAACAGCAACATGGACGACCTTTGCGAGGCATTTTTGTACGCCGCAAGCCGTATTCAACACCTAAAGGACATTGTCAAACCCGCTTTGGAGCAGGGCAAAGTTGTTTTTTGCGACCGCTTTGTTCACTCATCCTACGTGTATCAAGGTCTTGGACGTGGCTTGGGATTGGATCGTATCATCAACCTAAACGAACTTGCCGTTGGCGACTACATGCCAGAGTTTACCATCTTTTTGGACCTTTCTCCTGCAAAAGCTTTCGAGCGCAAAGGCGGTGCAGACCAAAACGACCGTATGGAAGCGGTGGACTATTCCTTCCACCAAAAGGTGTACGACGGCTACCGCGCACTAATCGAAAAAGATCCATCCAAATTTGTTGTGATTGATGCTTCCGGCACAATCGAACAAACTCAACAAGCACTAAGAAAGGTGCTGTTTGACAAGGGAATTTTGCAATAATGATAACTTTAGATAACAACGTTGGTGGCTATCTTGTGCGCGCCTTTGCCGAAGGTTGCGCAGTGCATGCCTACATTGTGGAAGGGGACAAGTCTTATGTTCCATCTCTGTTGCAACAGTGCGCAGTGGTGGCTCTTTGCCCCAACCATACCGCTTGTGGTTGCGAAGTTTGTCAAAAGGTGGTGGACGGCGTTCATCAGGACGTTATTTCCCTTCCCCGAGACGACCGCACCCGCCTAAAGGTGGAAGATATTGCCTATTTGGTGGAGGAAAGTTCCCTTCGCCCGGTGGACAATTCCGTTGCACGCGTGTTTTTGATTGATGCAACCAACTCGGTAAGCGGTATCGGTAGCGATTTGTGGCAAAACAAACTGCTAAAAACTATCGAAGAACCCACCCCCGATACCTACGTGTTTATAGGCGTTAGTGATGCCGACGGATTGCTTGCTACCATTCGTTCGCGCTGTCAAGTGCTAAAACAAACACGCGTTACCGCAGAGAAAATTTGCAACCAACTTGTGCAAAAGGGCTACGATACAAAAACCAGCCAAATTGCAAGTATCATGGCAAACGGAAGTTTGCAAATGGCGGAAAAACTAATTGCCGACAACGGCATTTTCCAAGCATACCAAACGGCAATAGACTTGTTGGAAAATATGTCTTCCACCAAAGTTGCATTGCCCTACGTTAGCAGTATCGTAAACAATCGCGCCAATGTAAACCATTGCTTGGCATTTATGACGGTGCTTTTGGGACAAAGCTTGCATTATCGTATCGCACCGCAACTGTTCCAACTTTCCGCATTGAGCGATACTATCGAAAAAATATGTCAAAACTACTCGATACAAGCCAGCCGAGTTTGTATCGAAAAAATCAATTCGGCTAAAAAAAGTTTAGACGACGGATGTAACTTGAACGTTGTTATCGACAACCTTGCAAGTGACGTTTTGGAGGTAAAATATAGATGTCGACTGTAATAGTAGGTGTACAATACAAATCCAAGGGAAAGGTGTACTTTTTCAACCCCAAAAACCTAACTTTCCAAAAGGGCGAAGGGGTTATTGTAGAAACCGCCCAAGGTCAAGAATACGGCATTGTTGCCATTGCCAACCAAGAAGTTGACGATTCCCTTATCAAAGGCGAACTAAAACCCGTAATTCGCAAAGCGACGGAAAAGGACGAAAAACAACACCAATCCTTGATGGAAAAACGCACCAAGTACATTGCCGATGCGCAAAAACTTATTGCAAAACACAAATTAGATATGAAAATCGTCGATGCAGATATCATGTTTGACGGTTCCAAAATCGTTGTGTATTTCACTTCGGAAAACCGTGTGGATTTCCGTGATTTAGTCAAGGAAATGGCTTCACAATTCCGTATGCGTATCGAACTACGCCAAATAGGTATTCGCGACGAATGTAAAATGAAAGGCGGTCTTGGTCCATGTGGACGTGTTTGCTGTTGCAACTCTCACTTGGACGAGTTTGCTCGCGTATCCATCAAAATGGCAAAAAATCAAGGTCTTTCCATCAACCCCACCAAAATTTCCGGTTTGTGCGGACGTCTTATGTGCTGTTTGAAGTACGAAGACGACTACTACGCTCAAACTCTCAAATTTATGCCAAAAGTCAACGCGGAAATTGAAACTCCCGACGGCAAAGGCAAGGTAGAAAGTATCGACGTTTTGCACCAAACGGTACGCGTGCGCATTGTTCGTGCCGACGAAAGCGTGCAGGTGGACGACTACACTTTGCCACAACTGGGCATTGTTCCCGTCTACAAACAAACGGAGCAAACCCCTGCTGACGACGACGATTCCGAGGAATAATCTATCATGTCTCAAACCAAACTGCTAAGTTTTTCGCAAGAACATTTGGATTTGGCAGGGCAACTGATTCGTCAAGGTCAACTTGTTGCCTTCCCCACCGAAACTGTGTACGGATTGGGCGCAAACGCCTTCGACGAAGATGCTGTCAAATCTACCTTTACCGCCAAGGGACGTCCCAACGACAACCCCTTGATAGTGCATATCTACGATAAGCACCAAATTGGCGATATCGCGCGAGAAATCAGCGAAGATGCACACAAAATAATAGATAACATCATGCCGGCAAGCATAACCATTGTGTTGCCCAAAAAGGATACCATTTCCGACGCGATCACAGCAGGACTTGATACCGTTGCAATACGTATGCCCAAGTCCTTGCAAGCAAGGCAGTTTTTGCAGGCATGCCAAGTGCCCGTAACCGCCCCCAGCGCCAACACAAGCGGACGCCCCAGCCCAACAACGTGGCAACGCGTTCAAGACGATATGGACGGCAAAATTTCCGCCATTTTGTGCGGAGATGCCTGCCAAGTAGGTATCGAATCTACCGTGTTGGATCTTTCTCACGACGAACCACTTATTTTGCGCCCCGGTATTGTAACGCCGGAACAGATTTCTCAAGTGCTGGGCAAGCCCGTTCGCGTGCTGACCAACCCCAAGGAGAAGGTCAATTCCCCCGGTGTACGCTACAAACACTACGCCCCCAAAGTGCCAATGGCGTTGGACCTAAACGGCGACGTAGCAAAACTTTGCACCTACTACGATACTTTGGTTGCGCAAGGACACAACCCGGTGTTGCTTGTGGAAGACGTTTCGTTGTACGGCAACCGCAACGTGCGTTGTATCGGCACAACGGACGAACAAGTAGCACAAAATCTGTTCGAAAATTTGCGCATTTTGGAGCAATCTTTCGACTACATTATCGCAAGCTACACGTCAAAAACGTCCTTTGCTCAAAGCATTTTGAACCGTCTTGTACGTTCGGCAGCAAACAACATCATCTAAAACACGTCCAACGTACACAAAAAAACAACCAAAACGTTTTGTTTTATACAACCAGAGTTGTTTAGTGTGCTATGTGGCAGACAATATCATTTAGACGGATTTTCCATTGCCGTATCGCAACGAACAAGTAGCACAAAATCTGTTCGATAATTTGCATAAACATTTCTCACACTCAAAAACCATTTTGCTTTGAAAGTCTAAAAATAGTTATTCTTCAAAGCAAAAAACTCATTTTAATTGGAGTTTATCATGAAAATTTCTCTCGCATGCGATCACGGTGGATTGCAACTAAAAAACCATGTTGCCGATTTTCTAACGGAACACGGCTATCAAGTGGTGGATTATGGCACCTACACAACGGACAGTTGCGATTACCCCGATTTTGCCAAACAAGCTGCCCAAGCGGTAGCAAACGGCACTTGCCAACGTGGTATCGTTATTTGTACCACAGGCATTGGTGTGTCTATCGTTGCAAACAAGGTGCACGGTGTTAGATGTGCTTTGTGCACCAACGCCGATATGACAACACGCACCCGCGCCCACAACGACGCCAACATGATTGCTATGGGACAAATCTACGTAGATTTTGCCACCGCCGACGAAATTGTCACGGCATTTTTAACCACCGATTTTATGGGTGGTCGCCACCAAACCCGCGTGGACAAAATCGAAAACTAATTTGATAAAATTTACCCAACGCCTTTTCCCGCTCGTCGGCTTGTGTTATAGAATATTAACATATATTCTAACGTTTATTGTAAACTATATCTTCTGACTTCGGCATGGGAAGGGGATTGTTCCTCCCGTTGTTTTTAACGATTGCCAACACTTTGGATTGCTAATTTAAATAATACACCACACAACCAACAAAGGACTTGCAAAAAACTGCAAGTCCTTTGTGTTATTTTACGTAACAAAATCAATATGTAAAATGCTGTTCTTGTCAAACGTCGAGTGTTTTTCCATGGCAGTATGACCATTTTTGCCCGTATCGTATATTTTACCAAATTTTCTGTCACAAATCAATAGGCAATTTTGCGGTGATTTTCTCCCCAAAACGCAAATAACGGTGCAAATTGGCAAAAAGGCTAACTATTGTGCACAAAATCTAAACAAATCTTGCAAAATTTTTCAAAAAATTAATTTTTTTTAGGGGATTTTTCTTGCAGTTGTCGAAATTGTAATTGAGAAAGAAAAATACTGCATTTTTGTGCCGTTTTTGCCACTTTTTGCAACCGTTTTATCGCAAAAAGACGGGCGATTTTTCTTTTTACTACCACCAAGGAGAAGTGCGTGCATGCCCGATTACCGCGATTTTATTCAGCAAGTAAAACAAGCAAACGATATCGTCGATGTTATCGGCTCCTATATCGAACTGCGCCAACGTGGTTCCAATTTTTTGGCACGCTGTCCCTTCCACGGCGAAAAAACTCCCAGTTTCAACGTCAACCGCAACATGCAAATATTCAAGTGCTTCGGCTGTGGCGAAAGTGGCGACGTTATCACCTTTGTGGAAAAGTACGAGTCCTGCTCCACGTGGGAAGCAGTGGAAATTTTGGCACGCAGGGCAAACATCCCCATGCCGGAAACTCCCCAACAAAGGGAAGACAAGCAGTTTTCTGCTCGCAAAAAACAACGGGAACTGCATCTTGAAATTTGCAAAGCTACGGCGGTTTTCTACTACAAAAACTACTACTCCGCACAGGGCAAAATCGCACGTGACTACTTTGAAGGTCGTGGGTTTTCTACCGAAGTTGCCAAAAAATTCGGCATAGGCTACTCTCCCGACAGCATTTCTTTGCCCAACTATCTTCAACAAAAGGGGTTTAGTCAGGACGAATGTATCAAAGCAGGCGTAATCCAACGCACCTCCAGCGGAAAGGTTATCGACGCCCTTTCTCGCAGGTTGATTGTTCCAATTTTCAACATGCAAGGCAAGGTTATCGCCTTTGGCGGTAGAGCGTTAGACGAGCAAAACCTAAACTACGGCAAATACAAAAACACCGGCGACACTCCGTTGTTTACCAAAAAGAACAACTTGTTTGCCTTAAACGTTGCCAAGGAACAAAAACAACAATCGGCTTTGCAACACCTTGTGGTGGTGGAAGGCTACATGGACGTTATCGCAATGTACCAAGCAGGCTTCAAAACAACCGTTGCCAGCATGGGCACAAGTTTAACCACCGAACAGGCACGTTGGCTTTCCCGACTTGCCGAAACGGTATACATTTGCTACGACGGTGACTCTGCCGGTCAAAAAGCAACCGTCCGCGGATTGGATATTTTGGACCAAGCAGGGCTGGAAGTAAAGGTTATGTCCATCCCCAACAACCAAGATCCCGACGAGTATATCAAGGAACACGGCAAGGAGGCATTTTTGCAACTAATCGAGCAGGCAACGTCTCTGCCCGACTACAAAATTTCCCTGTTGGACAAGTCCTTCGATATTTCCAACCCCGACCAAAAGGTGCGCAACAACGCCCTGCCCAAGTACGTAAAAGGGGCAATCACCATGCTAAAACAGCTGGACGAAACTCGTCAAAGGCAGTATATTTCGGTATTGTCGGCAAAAACGGGCTACTCGCAGGACTACTTTTTGCGTAAGATTGCCGAACCCACCGCGGAAGCATCCACGGAGGAGCAATTGCAAGAGTTATCCACAATGTCGTCGGAAACAAAAGCCAAGTACTTTGTTGCAAGTTGTCTGCTACACGGCGAAGACTACGCCGTATTGGACGACAAACCCCGCTGTGACAGTTTGTTTTTGTCCAACTTGTACAACTACTTGTTCGATTGCAAACTAAAAGGCGAAAAGCCTTCGGTAGATATGATCTACACAATTTGCCCCAACGCAACGCAAAACGAATATTCGCAAATTATCGACGTGGATTTCTCTCCCAAACGATACGCCAAAAACGCACAGTATTTTGCCGAGTGCAAACGCGTTATCGTGGTGGAAGAACTGCAACGTCAAAAAAATATCATTTTGTCACAAATCAAAAAAGATCCAACAAACACAGAACTCTTTAGCAAACTAGCGGAAATCTCCGCAAAAATCACTTCAATTTAGAAAAAGGAAGGGTAACAATGCAACTTACACAAGATTTTTTGAAAGGACTTTTGGAAGAAATCAAGGGCGCAGGCGCCAACAAAATCACTTTTGACGAACTGGAAACCAAGTTGGAAAAATTAGATTTGGATGCCGACCAAAACGCCGAAATCTACAAATTTTTGGAAACCAACGGCATTTCCGTTGCCGATTCGTTAGACAAGGACAGTACGGCTTTGTACAAATCCATCGGCGACGTTTCTGTAGACGATCCCGTAAAAATGTACCTACGTGATATCGGCAAAGTACCCCTTCTTAGCAGTGAGGAAGAAATTGACATTGCCAAACGCATTTTGGAAGGCGACGAGGACGCCAAGCGTACCCTTTGCGAAACCAACCTTCGTTTGGTTGTAAGCATTGCCAAACGTTACATCGGCCGTGGTATGCTGTTTTTGGATTTGATCCAAGAAGGCAACGTTGGTCTTATGAAAGCGGTGGAAAAATTCGACTACACCAAAGGCTTTAAGTTTTCTACGTACGCCACTTGGTGGATTCGTCAAGCAATCACCCGCGCCATTGCCGACCAAGCGCGCACAATTCGTATTCCCGTACATATGGTGGAAACAATCAACCGCCAAGTTCGTGCTCAACGTGCATTGTTGCAAGAGTTAGGTCGCGAACCCACCCCGGAAGAAATTGCCGAATACATGGGCATCTCTCCGGAAAAGGTAGTGGAAATCCAAAAAATCGCCCAAGATCCCGTTTCTTTGGAAACCCCCATCGGCGAAGAGGAAGATTCCCACCTTGTGGACTTTATCGAAGATACCAAAACTGTAGCCCCCGGAGATATGGCTGCGCAATCTATGTTGCACGAACAACTTGTTGCAACTCTGCACAAACTTACCCCTCGCGAGGAAAAGGTAATCCGTTTGCGCTACGGTCTTGACGATGGCAAACAACGTACCTTGGAAGAAGTAGGTAAAGTGTTCAACGTCACTCGTGAACGTATCCGCCAAATCGAAGCAAAAGCATTGCGCAAACTTCGCAACCCCACTCGTAGCAAAAAATTGCGCGACTATCTCGACTAAGATGACGTTGCGCCTAAACAAAATAGTGCAAGCAATCCCCGTTGTCGATGTTTTGTGCGACGTTGGTTGCGACCACGGCTATATCGGCGTTGGAGCATGGCAACAAAACAAGGCAAAAAGCGTTGTTTTTGTGGATATTTCCCAACCAAGCTTGCAAAAAGCACAAAACCTATGCGCAAACGTGCAAATGCACAACTGTCAATTCGTTTGCCAAAACGGTTTGCAAAATGTCGCGTGCAACTGTGCAGTTATTGCAGGTATGGGCGGTTTGGAAACAATTTCCATTTTGCAAAACGCCAACACGTTGCCCAAATATTTGGTGCTTCAACCAATGCGCAACCAAGTGGACGTGCGTAGCTATCTGCTTGAACGTAACTACAAAATCACTTTGGACGTAAAGTTTTTGGACGTAAAGTACTACGACCTTATTTGTGCCGAACAATCAACGGAGCAAATGCAACTAAGTCCATTGCAATTGCAATTTGGTATCACCAATCTTGCAAATCCCTCGCAAGATTTCCGCCAATTTTTGCATACCGAACAACAAAAATACACCCAAATACTAACCCAATGCAACGACGCGGTTGTGCAGGACAAATTGTCGCAAATCGACCTTGCCGTTGAACATATAGGAGGACCACAATGATTCAACAACAACTGTTAGACTATCAAAAAATCGACGGCGAACTCAACCGTATCGAACGTGATTTGCGCAAAAGCGAATCCTACCAAAATCTCAAAAAGTACAAAGTACTTCGTCAAGAGTACGAAGACACTCTCAACAAACTTGATGCCAAAGCCGGCGACCTAAAAAACCGCCTTGCCCAAGCAAAACAAACGGTAGCAAAAATCACGTCGGTTATCGAAGAAAACACCAACGAAATGACTCACGTGGAAAGTAGCGACGAACTAAAATACATGAGCAAAAAGTTAGACGAACAAATCAAATTGCTTGCTCAAGTAGAAGGGGAAATAAAGGACATTCTTCGCGAAAGTGAAGAAATCGCCAAAAAATTTGACGAAATCAACACAAAACTTGTTGCAGTTGCCAAAGCACTAAAACAAGCCAACGAGGACTTTAACAGCCAAAAAGAAGCGGTTAAACCCCGAGTTATGGAACTTCGCGCTCAACTTGACGCTCTAAAACCCACTTTAGACCCCAAGTTGTTCGAAACGTACTCGCGCATTTCCGCCGGTAAAGTGTTCCCCGTGTTTGTTCCACTTCACGATGGAAATCGTTGTGGCGGTTGCCGTATGGATACCCCTTTGGGCGTAGTGGAGTCGGAAATGCAAAAGCACAATGGCATCATGCGTTGCGAACACTGCGGTCGTATCATCTACAAAGCCGACTAATGCCGAAAGATTTACTCAAACCCAACAATTTTACACTGCAATCACCCGATTTTTTGTTGCTCCTGTGTAGAATACGTTATCAATTATTGCGTATTTATGCAAACGCAACACAATGCAAAATCCATTGTAGGGCGGTTGCTCGCTCCCACCGAAACTACCATTTGCTTTATAAATCGCAAGTTATTTAATAATAAAATCGAGCAATTTTGCAATATAGCAATATATCAATCAAAACAATACTCAAATATCACAAAAGGGACTTTCCAACAGCGGAAAGCCCCTTTGCGTTAAAGATTTTGCAATTATGTTATTGTTCAAAACCCAGCATTAAACACCCACTTTTGTATGTGTTAATGCCTATTTTGTGCCAAACAACCTGTCTCCGGCATCTCCAAGACCGGGCAAAATGTAACTTGCATCGTTAAGTTGTCTGTCTTGTGTTGCGCAGTAAATTTGCACGTCGGGATGTGTCTTGTGCAGTGCTTCGATTCCTTCGGGAGCAGCAATAATATGCATGCATTTGATATTTTTTACGCCCTTTGCCTTCAAAAGGTCAACTGCCGCAATGGCACTTCCGCCCGTTGCAAGCATTGGGTCCAAAACGATACAAATCTTTTCTTCGATATGCAATGGCAATTTGCAGTAGTATTCTTGTGGTTGGCAAGTTTCTTCGTCACGATACATACCAATGTGGCCAACTTTTGCCGTGGGGAACAACGTATGTACGCCGTTTACCATACCCAAACCTGCGCGCAAAATGGGGATGATTGCAATGGAATTGTCCACAATTACCTGTTGCGGAGTAACTTCCAACGGTGTTTCCACCATGATTTCCTGCGTAGGTATGTCCTTAAAAGCTTCGTAGGTAAGCAAAGTGGCAATTTCTTCCACCAACTCTCTAAATTGTTTGGTGTTTGTGTTTTTGTCACGAAGTAGTGCAACTTTGTGCGACATAAGCGGATGATTGATAATTGTAACGTTTTCCATAATTGTTCTCCTTGTATGTGATATTTTTTTTGTGTTAGGTGGTAATATTGTTACGAATTTTTATAACCGTATTGCTTTTTTTGTGATTTTGTTGCTTGTTTTGTCCATTAAACAAACGGTTGTTTGCCTAAAAAAATAACGCCCGATTGAACAAACAATCAAAGCGTCTACAAAACAAAATCA
>CAZDLE010000022.1:0-3714 GCA_964506035.1 uncultured Oscillospiraceae bacterium
GTATTGCAAGTGGTTGTATCAAATTGCGTCAATATTCTTATCAATCAAAAAAAGGCAAACGAAAATTCGTCTGCCTTGTGGTGGTTTTTTGTTGAGTTGATAGATAATCGTTTTGGGTTATCTAACGGTTGTTTGCGGTCGTTTGATAATCACTTGGACTATCTGTAAATCACGATTGTTTGACTATCTAACAATCATTTTGCACTATCTAACGACAGGTTAGTTATTGTTTAATAGTCGGTTTGAGATTTTTTGATAATCATTCGGACTATCTAACAATCATTTTGGACTATCTGTAAATCACGATTGTTTGACTATCTAACAATCATTTTTTACTATCTAACGACAGGTTAGTTGTTGTTTAATAGTCGGTTTGAGATTGTTTGATAATCAATTTGCACTATCTAACAATAGGGTTTGATTATCTTGCGACTATTTTTTGAAATAGCGGTTGTAAAGTCCCAAAAATGCTCTGCCGTGGCGAGCTTCGTCGCGTGCCATTTCGTGAACGGTATCGTGGATGGCATCCAAACCAAGCGCTTTTGCGCGTTTTGCAAGGTCGGTTTTGCCCATTGTTGCGCCATTTTCCGCTTCGATACGCATTTGAAGGTTCTTTGCGGTGCTATCGGTGATAACTTCGCCAAGCAGTTCGGCAAATTTTGCTGCGTGTTCTGCTTCTTCCAAAGCGGCTTTTTCCCAATAGAGACCGATTTCGGGGTAACCTTCGCGGTGTGCAACGCGTGCCATAGCAAGGTACATGCCAACTTCGGTACATTCGCCTGTAAAGTTAGCGCGAAGATCGTCGATGATATCTTGAGGAACGCCTTGAGCAACGCCAACAACGTGTTCGGCAGCCCAGCTCATATCGCCGGCTTGAGCAACAAATTTAGATGCGGGAGCTTTGCATTGGGGGCAAAATTCGGGGGCGGAATCACCTTCGTGAACATAACCGCAAACGGAACATACAAATTTCATAATAGTTTTCTCCTTAAAAATAATTATTTTGAACGGCTTTTGCCAAATTTCAACTGGATTAGATGCAACGATTTGTTGCGACGTGGTTTGTGAGTGATTGACCTTGCGTAGTGAGGGTTTGTTTGCACCACTAAACCTTGTGAATGGGTAGCTTTGGGATTGATAGAGCAAAAACTGCGTTGTGACTGACGTATCTTTGATTGTATTTTATCAAAGGATGGTAAGTAGCAATCAAATTGGTTTTTTGCACTGCTACTTTTATCGTCTCTACATAAGTTGGATTTGCAGGATTTTGTTGACGTAAGCAGTGAATAGTAACGTTAAAAATCAGTGATTTGCGCAGCAAAAATCAATACTTTTCTCGTAAAAAATCTCGATATGTATTGAGTTTTTGAAGATTTGCAACGTCAAATTAGTTTCTATTTCGACAGTTTTCGCAGGTGCCGTAAAAGGTGATTTGGTAGTGGTCAGCACCTTGGACGTTGTGGGTTAGCGTGACGCAATCGCAGTCCAGATCGGTAACGGCGCCACAATGGCTGCATACAAAATGCACGTGCGGTGTTACGCAGGCGTCGAATCGCTCGGCACTACCTTCCACACTGACTTTGATAAGTCTGCCTGCTTGACACAGTTCCGCAAGGTTGCGATACACGGTGCCAAGGCTGATGTTGGGCATTGTTTTGCGAACGTTTTCGTACACGTAGGTGGCGTCGGGGTGACACTTGGTGGCACTTACCACTTGGTAGACGGCTTCGCGCTGAGGTGAATATCTCATAGGATTTTCCTTGATTGGTTCAGTTATTGTTTGATAAGTGATAATCTTTACTATTTGTTTGTGCCTAAATGATAACATTTACTATTTAGTTTGTCAAGAGTTTTTACAAAAGTTTTTTGAAAAAAATTTTTAGAACGGTGTTTGACGACAAAAAATGGGAAAATCGGGACGGAAGTATAACGAATTTTTGTGGTAAAATACAATGTAAGACAAGCATAACCGACAAGAAACAGCGGATAAAATATGCATAACAAATGGTATTGCAAGTGTTGATAACCAAATGGAAATATTGCGGTTATATATGCAAATATTGTGGCATTGAAAACTAAAAATTGTAGAAAAGGTTAAAATAATTGACAAGTTTGAACTGTCCTTATAAAATTGATACGTATACAATATTTGGAAAATCGACAGTATAACCAATCGAAAACAGATATCAAACGACTTTTTTTTCGGTAGCGACACTACCGAGAACAAATCGACGTCAACTAATCGCAAAAGGATATCCGTTGCGCAAAAGTTATCCAATCGGGGCAAAGTGGTATCACGTTGGACTGAAGGTTATCAAATAGGTTCATTTTTCTATCAAATGAGCATCAAAAATCGTGGAAATCACAGTGGAAAGGCGGTAGATACGTCGAGAAAATCCAAAAAACAGGAGAAATAATATGACAATGCAACAGTTGCTTTCGCCTATGAGGCGGGCAATACAAGATTTTGATATGATTGAGGCGGGCGACAAAATCGCCGTGGGCGTATCGGGTGGCAAGGACAGTTTGGTGCTGTTGACGTTGCTAAAGGCGTATCAGCGGTTTAGCGACAAGCCTTTTGAGTTGATGGGTATCACCATTGATATGGGGTTTGCCGAAGATACGTTTAAGCCTATCGAGGAGTATTGCGAAAAAATCGGCGTGGAGTATCACGTTGTCAAAACGGACATTGCCGAAATTGTTTTTGATATTCGAAAGGAAAGCAATCCGTGCAGTTTGTGCGCAAAAATGCGTCGCGGAGCGTTGAACTCCGCCATTGTGGAACGTGGTTTTACCAAGTTGGCGTTGGGGCACCACCAAGACGACGTTGTGGAAACCTTTATGCTAAGTTTGTTTCACGAAGGACGACTTAACACCTTTCAACCAAAGTCGTATATGTCGCGCATGGGCGTTACAATGATTCGTCCGTTGATTTACATCGAGGAAATGGACATTGTTGGTTTTGCAAAGGATATGCCCGTTGTAAAAAATCCCTGCCCTGCCGACAAGCACACCGAGCGGGAAAGCATGAAGCAAATTTTGCGTGATCTTGCGGAGAAATATCCGGATATTCGCAGAAAGTTTGCAAATGCCATTATGCATCCGGAAAGATACAATCTTTGGGAAAGGAAAGATAACGGCAACAATTAGAAAGTCATTGAAAATTGATAGTTATTTTGTCGCAAAGAGGCAAAAATCTGTAATATTTTGACGATAAAGCGCATCTACTATACAGCGGGGATGCAAATTGAAAGAGTACATAAAACAACGTGTTTTGGAAAGCGCGGAGTATCTGTTGCAAACAAAATGCACCGTTAGGCAGGTGGCAAAGACCTTTTGCGTATCTAAATCGACGGCGCACAAGGATTTGAGTTCACGCTTGCCTTTGTTGGACAAAGATTTGTACAACAAGGTTGCCCAAGTGCTGGGTGAAAACTGGGCGGAAAGATACGTCCGTGGCGGAGAAAGCACAAAACGGAAATATAAAGGCTAAAACAAGGGAGAACGGAATTGGTTTCGTTCTCCTTTGTTTTTTGGAAATGTGTTTTACCAACACGGATTTTCAAATCGGCGTCTGTTTGTTTTGTTCTTTTTATTTTGAGAGTGTAGTTTGCCTTTACTATTTATGAGTAAGTATCTATGCTATCGGGTATACGCAGATATCTATTTTACCGCATTTGAATAGACGTCTATTCCATTATATCTAAATAAACG
>CAZDLE010000022.1:3814-9134 GCA_964506035.1 uncultured Oscillospiraceae bacterium
ATATCTATTTTACCGCATTTGAATAGACGTCTATTCCATTATATCTAAATAAACGCTCGCACTATTACGTCTACGTAGATATCTATTTTATTATGTCTACAATAATTATTTTGCTATATCTAAATACACTATGCAGGTATTTATTGCAATCGGGTAAATATCAAACGTTTAGGCATCTACAACCAAACAATGCAAAACCTATATTTCGTTTGGTTACGTCTGCGTTTTCCATCTACTTTTAGATGTACCTATTTTAATATATATTATCTACATTTTTTGCACTATCGCTTGCACTTGCTTGACAAAAAGGGCGTATAAGATTAGAATACTATCACAACAATTTTTAGGAGAAAAATTATGGCACAACTCACTATGGACAAATTGGTTAATCTTGCAAAAGGCAGAGGTTTTGTTTACGCAGGAAGTGAAATATACGGCGGTCTTTCCAACTCGTGGGACTACGGTCCTCTTGGTGTGGAAATGAAAAACAACATCAAACAGGTGTGGTATCGCAAGTTTGTTAAGGAACACCCGTTGAACGTTGGTTTGGACTCGGCAATTTTGATGAATCCTAAAACTTGGGAAGCAAGCGGTCACTTGGGTGGTTTTAGCGATCCCCTTATGGATTGCAAAAGTTGCCATGCTCGTCACCGTGCGGACAATTTGATTGAGGACTACCAAAACAAACACGGCGTGGATATTCCCGTGGCTACCATGTCTAACGAAGATATGGAAAAGTACATTGTGGATCATCAAATACACTGCCCCGTTTGCGGAAATTGCGATTTTACACCCATACGTAAGTTCAATTTGATGTTCAAAACGTTTATCGGCGTTACGGAAAACTCCACGTCTACCGTGTATCTCCGTCCGGAAACCGCACAAGGTATTTTTGTAAACTTCAAAAACGTTTGCCGTACCACCCGCAGAAAGTTGCCGTTTGGTATTGGTCAAGTGGGCAAATCCTTCCGTAACGAAATAACTCCCGGTAACTTTATCTTCCGTATTCGCGAATTTGAGCAAATGGAATTGGAATTTTTCTGCAAACCGGGTACCGACCTTGAATGGTTTGACTACTGGAAGAATTTCTGTAAACAATGGTTGCTGGATTTGGGCATTAAGGAAGAAAACTTGCGACTTCGCGACCACGACAAGGACGAATTGTGCTTTTACTCCAAGGCTACAACCGACTTTGAAGTTAAGTTCCCATTTGGTTGGGGTGAACTTTGGGGCATTGCCGACCGTACCGACTACGACCTTGGCCGTCACCAAGAAGTTAGCGGAGAAAGCATGGAATACACCGACCCAACAACAGGCGAAAAGTTTTTGCCATACGTTATCGAACCGAGCCTTGGCGCAGATAGAGCATTTTTGGCATTTTTGTCCAACGCGTACGACGAAGAAGTTGTTGGCGAAAACGACACTCGCGTCGTGTTGCACTTGCACCCGGAAATTGCACCCATCAAGGCATGCGTGTTGCCACTTTCCAAAAAGCTTTCCGAAAGCGCAACTGCACTTTACCAAGACCTTTTGAAGGAATTTGTTTGCGACTACGACGAAGCAGGCAGTATTGGTAAACGTTATCGCCGTCAAGACGAAATTGGTACGCCTTTCTGCATCACCGTGGACTTCGACACCGAAGTGGACGGATGCGTTACCGTTCGTGATCGTGACACAATGCAACAAGAACGTGTTGCCGTTGCCGACTTGAAAGAATATCTTGCAAAGAGAATTTTTATCTACTAATACAACACAAACAGCACTACCGTGGGCAATCTGCTTGCGGTAGTTTTTTTTGTCGTACAGGGAAAATATCTTTTTGATGGCACCATACAACACGGTTTATTGCTAAAAATTGCGGTACAACAAGATAACTAAACTGTTTTTTGATTTTTGGCAGTATCAATTTGTTGGTTTTACAAATCTTTTGACGGTTGGCGTTTTACAACAATTTTTATAGCAGTTTTTGTTGTAGGTATCTTGCCAAAACGATAGAAATTTTGTATAATATGTATATTGTGCATATTGTGGCAAAGGCGCTGTTTTGTGATAGAAATTTACTATCGACGCAAAGCAAAGCGGTACGTTTGACGAGACGTGCGCAAAGAAAAATAATACCCCAAAGCCGTGAGAAAATCACGGGATACAAAAACAAGGAGAACAAACAAAATGGATATCAATTTGAAACTATCCGAAGAACTTGAAGTTGGCAAATGGCAAGTAGATGCTGCAGTTAGCCTTATTGACGAAGGCAACACAATTCCGTTTATTTCTCGTTACCGCAAGGAAGCGACAGGTTCGTTAAACGACGAACAATTGCGCAAGTTGTTTGAAAGACTAACCTATCTGCGCAACTTGGAAGAAAAGAAGGCGCAAGTTATAAGCAGTATCGAAGAACAAGGCAAACTCACCGACGAATTGCGTGCGGAAATTGAAGCGGCAGAAACGCAAGTTGCCGTTGACGACCTGTACCGTCCGTACCGTCCAAAGCGCAAAACACGTGCAAGTGTTGCAAAGGAAAAGGGTTTGGAACCGCTTGCAAACATCATTTTGTTACAACAGGAAACTGCCGATATCAAAGTTATCGCAAAAGAATATATAAACGAAGAAAAAGGTGTAAAAACGGCAAAAGACGCAGTGCAAGGTGCGTTGGACATCATTGCGGAAGCAATTTCCGACAATGCGCAATATCGCAAAGATATTCGTGATTTGACCTTCCGTTTGGGCAAAATTACCGCAGTTGCCAAAAAGCCCGACGTAAAAACTGTGTACGACAACTACTACAACTACGAAGAAGATATCGTAAAAATGGCAGGACACCGCATTCTTGCCGTAAATCGTGGCGAAGCGGAAAAGGTTTTGACGGTAAAGGTGGTTGCTCCGGAAGATTTGATTATCGGCTACTTGGAACGTCACGTTATCGTGGGTAACAATCCCAACACTCAGCCATTTGTAGAACTTGCTTTGCAAGATAGCTACACTCGTTTGATTGCGCCCAGCATCGAAACGGAAGTGCGCAATATGCTTACGGAAAAGGCGGAAGACGGTGCAATTAGCGTGTTTGGTAAAAACTTGGAACAACTACTTATGCAACCACCCATTGCCAACAAAGTTGTTTTGGGTTGGGACCCTGCATTTAGAACGGGTTGCAAACTGGCAGTTGTGGACGGAACAGGCAAGGTGCTTGATACTACCGTTATCTACCCCACCGCTCCCACCACACCACAAAAAATTGCACAAGCAAAAACAACTCTTGTTAAACTTATCAATAAGTATCACGTAGAACTTATTTCGTTGGGTAACGGTACTGCAAGCAGAGAAAGTGAACAAATTATCGTTGACCTTTTGAAGGAAACAGGTTTGCCCGTACAATACGTTATCGTTAGCGAAGCGGGTGCGTCGGTGTACTCTGCAAGTAAACTTGCCACAGTGGAATTTCCCGATTTTGACGTTGGTCAACGTAGTGCGGCAAGCATTGCAAGAAGATTGCAAGATCCACTTGCAGAACTGGTAAAAATCGATCCAAAATCCATCGGTGTTGGTCAATATCAACACGATATGAACCAAAAGAAGTTGGGCGAAACGTTGGAAGGCGTTGTGGAAGACTGCGTAAACAAGGTTGGTGTTGATTTGAACACTGCATCTGCGCCACTGTTGACGTACATTTCCGGTATCAACGGCACCATTGCAAAGAACATTGTTACCTATCGTGAAAAGAACGGTAAGTTTACCGAGCGCGAACAACTGCTAAAGGTAGATAAACTGGGTGCAAAGGCATACGAACAATGTGCAGGCTTTTTGCGTATCAACGACGGTACAAATCCGTTGGATGCAACAAGCGTTCACCCGGAAAGTTACGGCGCAACGTTGGCTTTTATGAAAAAGCAAGGTATCAAAGTAGACAGTATCGGCAAGCTTGCAGGACTATCTAAAATCATCAAAAACTACGACAAACTTGCACAAGAACTTGGCATTGGTGAACCTACTTTGCGAGATATCGTTGCCGAGTTGGAAAAACCCGCGCGCGACCCGCGTGACGAGATGCCAAAACCCATTTTGCGCAGTGACGTGTTGGAAATGAAAGACCTTCGCGAAGGCATGCTACTTAAAGGAACGGTACGTAACGTTATCGACTTTGGTGTTTTTGTGGATATTGGCGTTCACCAAGACGGTTTGGTACATATTTCGCAACTATCCTCCAAAAAGTTTGTAAAACATCCGCTTGAAGTGGTAAAAATCGGCGACGTGGTGGACGTTAAAGTACTTTCCGTAGATATGGACAAAAAACGCATTTCGCTTACGATGAAGATATAATCATCTGCGCATACGTGCATATAACAACAAAAAAGCAACCGTTTTTGAATCCAAAGGCGGTTGCAAAAAATTATAATTTTTAGGGCAACGGAATCTGTTTGCACAAAGGATTTTTATCGTTGCCGAAGGAAGAAATGACCACTGTTATTTTATCGGCGCTTGGCGTTGGTGGCGCGACGGTTATCGGTGCACTACTTTGTATCGCATTTGAAAAGGTTGCGCAAAAATATTCTAAAATCTTTTTGGCGTTTGCCGAAGGTGTTATGCTTGCCGCAGCGGTGATAGGTCTTATACTGCCGTCCATCGAACAAGGTGGCGACTACGCATTGATTATTACCGTGGTTGGCATATTTGTGGGTGCAATTTGCCTAAACATCGTGGACAGGTTTGCACCGCATCTGCACAAATTGGTGGGCGTCAACACGCAGGAAAATCAAACGGCGCAAATTGACAAAATTATGTTGCTGGTTGTTGCGCTTGCCATACACAACCTTCCCGAAGGACTTGCAACCGGCGTTGGATTTGGTATGGAAGACAAAACGAACGCCATTTTGATTGCAATTAGCATTGCGTTGCACAACGTTCCACAGGGCGTGATAATCGTGTCTTCAATGGTGAACTCTAACGTTTCCAAAACAAAGGCGTTTTGGATTGCCGTGTTTACGGGACTTATCGAAGTTGTGGGAATACTGCTTGGTTACTTTGCAGTGAGCATTGCAACGGCTATTTTGCCATTTGGTTTGGCGTTTGCCGGCGGAACGATGTTGCACGTTGTTTGCAACGAGATGATACCGGAAACACACACGGAAGAACACAACAAAGGCGTATCGTACTGGTTGTTGATAGGTTTTTGCCTTATGCTTGTTTTGGACGTTGTGTTTGGTTAAGAGCAGAAATAAAGAGCAAGAATGGAAAAAATTCCATTTTTGCTCTTTTTTTGAAAAAAGATATTGCGATGAACGGCGGTTGCAAGCCATCCGACCTACGATAATGCCATCATTTCAAT
>CAZDLE010000022.1:9234-15687 GCA_964506035.1 uncultured Oscillospiraceae bacterium
AATACATTCGTATGTGTAACAAGAAAGCGTGAGTTGCAAAGTGCCGACCTACGATAATGCCATCATTTCAATAATACATTCGTATGTGTAACAAGAAAGCGTGAGTTGCAAAGTGCCGACCTACGATTTTGGAGTTATTCGTCCACGTCGGCAAAGCAGCTACCACCGATAAATTCGCGCAAAAGAGAGTTGCAAGGTACCCATTTGTCGTCCATATCTTCAAAATACTTCAAAAACTTGATAAGGCGGTTTGCAACAATAAAGTGGGGGCTGTCGCTTTGCACTTCCTTTAGTGCAGGAAGGGCGTACTTTTTTAGCACGCAAAGCTCGTAGGTCAAAGCGGAGTTGAACACAAAGTTGCATCCTTCTTGATAGGGGTAAATCCACTTGAACTCGCCACGGCGTACCGACGACCACATTTCCAAGGTGCGTTCGGCAGAGGAATTGCGGTACTTTTTGTCACGAACGATACGGCGCAACAAACGGATATCCGTAAAGCTGATGGGGTTGTGCATATCAATGTTGATTTGGAACTGTGGAGCAATAAAGATTTTGAATTTTTGGTGCTTGGGAATTGCGTGGGAAAGTTGGTCGTTTAGCGCGTGGATGCCTTCGATAATGATGGGTGTATCCTTGGAAATACGCGTTTTGATACCCTGTTCCGCACGACCAGAACCAAATTGGTACACGGGAAGTTCCACTTCTTCGCCGTCGATAAGCGCAGCCATATGTTCGTTGAAAAGTTCCACGTCCAGTGCGTCGATATGCTCGAAATCGCGTTCGCCAAACTCGTCAAAGGGGATGTCGTCACGGTTTTTGTAGTACATATCTAAGGAAATGCGCAGTGGATTGATTCCGCGTGACATAAGTTCGATACGCAAACGGTTGGAAAAGGTGGTTTTTCCCGAGCTGGACGGACCTGCAATGCAAATTAGACGTATATTTTCGATATCCTCGGCAATTTTGCTACCAAGTTCGTGCAACATGTCGTTGTGCAGGGTTTCGTTCATGTTGATACAATCAATATAGGTGTCGTTTTCCAAATGTTTGTTTAGGTCGTACACAAAGTGAGAGTCGCAACGTTTTGCCCACAGATAGGAACGTTTGATTACCCTTGCAAAGGTGGGTTCGTCGTTGAAAACGGGGATTACACCGCCCGCTTCGTGACGTGGATATTGCACTGTTGCGCCACCGTCGTAGGCAAAAATGTTGAACAGTTTTAGGTAGCCGGTGGAGGGCACCATGTAGCCGTACATATAGTTGATAAACTCTCCGCATTTGTAGAAATGGCAAATTTTGTCCGGACGGTACTGCAAAACCTTTGCTTTGTCGGGGTAGTTGTGATCAACAAAGTAGTTGTAGGCATCTTCCTTGGTCATTGTGTAACGTTCAAAGGGCAAGTCCAAATCTACAAGGCGTTGCATTTCTGCCTTGATAGCCTTTACCATTTTGATATCAATTTTGTCCGGTGAGGGTAACGATAGGTATATGGAACGGGACACGCCGTAGGACAATTTTAGTTGCATATCGGGGTAGATGTTGCGAAAAGCCATGCTGATTAGGTAGCGCAGACTTGTTTCGTACACTTTGATGGCATCACCGCTAGTGTAGGAAAGTGGTTCCACTTCCGCATCGAAAGTTAGCGCGTAGGATAGTTCGCGCAGGCGGTTGTTGACCTTGGCAACCAGTACTTGTTTGTTGGGATCGTCGATAACATCAATAAGTTTTGTGCCCTTTGGCACTTGGATTTGTTTGTTATTTATGGTTATGTTTAGCATTTTTCTCCTTAATGGCAACCTTGCAAAATTGCCGATAAACAAATAATTAGCGTTACGCCTTTTCCGGTTCGGGGTAGGTTTGACCGAAAGTTTCCACAGTGACGGTTGTCATTACCTGTTCGTCGTAGGGACAATCGACAAAATCGGTGTACTCGTCGGCAATTTCGTCCACAACGGATATACCCTCGATAACCTTGCCAAACGCAGCGTAGGCACCGTCAAGATGGGGAGCATCTTGGTGCATGATAAAAAATTGACTACCTGCGCTGTTGGGATTTTGAGTGCGCGCCATGGAGATTACTCCACGGGTGTGGCAAAGGTCGTTTTTGAAGCCGTTTTGGGCAAATTCGCCACGAATTGTGTAGCCTGGACCACCCGTTCCGTTGCCTTTGGGACAACCGCCTTGGATCATAAATCCACGAATAACGCGGTGGAAAGTTAGACCGTTGTAAAATCCCTTTTGCACAAGGGAAATAAAGTTGTTTACCGTGTTGGGTGCAACGCTTGGGTAAAGTTCGATTTTGATTTGTTTGTCATAGTTGGTTGTGATGGTAACAATTGGGTTTTTCATGATATTTTCTCCTTAGAACACCTGCCAAATTACACGTACTTTGGTGCAAGGACTGGTGGATTTTTACTTTTTTGCGCCTTTGTTGCGCGTACATAGTATTGTATCACAAACGCAAACAATATTCAAGACGTCTTGGGAAAATAATTGCAAATTGGACATGGGATTTTTTGCAAGAGCCTGTCCATAAAAAACGTTCAATAAACTACGTGCAAGGGGTATCTGCACACAAAATGCAATTTAATTTTGACTTGCATAATACAGAGCAAGGCAATTTGCAAGGATTTTGTGTTTAGGGAAGTTTTTGTTTGACTTTATTGATATATTTTTATATAATAATTCCACAAATATACGCAAAACAATTGGTTTGTGGAAAAAATCTGCAAATTGTTGTTATGCGAACAAAGGAGCCGTGTTATGTTAAGTAAAAAACAATTAGAACAGTTTGCCGAACTTACCGTTCGCGTGGGCGCAAATATGCAAAAAGACCAAATAGTGGTTGTTCGCTGTGACGTTGCTTGCCAAGACTTTGCGCATCTTATCGTGGAAAAAGCGTACCAATTTGGCGCGAAAAAGGTTATTATGCAATGGAGTGACGAAATTGTTTCGCGCATGGGCATGATTAACCAAAGTTTGGAAACGTTGTGCGATGTTCCACAATACCTTGTGGATCAATCGCAATATTTTATCGATAACAAAGTGTGCCTTATTTCCATCAAGGCGGGCAATCCCAACATCTACCAAGGATGTGATCCCGTAAAACTTAAGGAATCTGCCATTGCAAGCAGAAAGGCAAATGCAAAGTTTAGCAAAGCAACGATGTCGAACCTGCTTAGATGGACGCTTGTTTCCATACCTACCGAAGGTTGGGCAAAGCAAGTTTTCCCAAATCTTCCCGTGGAAGAAGCTATGGACAAAATGTGGGATGCGATTGGTCACATAATGCGTTTGGATCAGGAAGATCCCACCGAAGCGTGGTTTAAGCATATCGACGTGCTTACGCGCCGTGCGGAATTTTTGACGAACCACAACTTTGAAACAATCCACATGTACAACGCTCAGGGTACCGACCTTTACGTTGGTTTGGCAATCGACCACCTGTGGCTTGCCGCTCGCGAAATGGGTCAAGACGGAATTCCTTTTACGGCTAATATGCCCACGGAAGAAATCTTTACCGCACCACACAACAAGAAAATCAACGGTACGGTTGTTAGCGCGTTGCCCCTTGCAAACAACGGAAACATTATCGACAACTTTAGTATCACGTTTAAGGACGGACGTGTTGTGGACTACAGTGCGGAAGTTGGCTACGACGCTTTGAAAGGTTTGCTAACAAGCGACGAAGGCGTTTTGTCGTTGGGAGAAATTGCTTTGATTGGCAAGCACTCGCCCATTGCGGAAAGCGGAATTTTGTTCTTTAATACTTTGTTTGACGAAAACGCAAGTTGCCATTTGGCATTTGGACAAAGCTACCCCACCACCGTTAAAAACGGCAACGCTATGACAGACGAACAACTTGCCGAACACGGTATGAACAGCAGTATTCAACACGTAGACTTTATGGTGGGCACAAAAGATATCAACATTGACGGTATTTCCTTTGACGGCAAAGTTGTGCCATTGTTCCGTGACGGAGAATGGGTTATTTAGTTAGTGGCACGTTGAGTTGTTGATATCACAATTGAATAGCAAGACAAATGGAGCAATCAAAACGATTGCTCCATTTTTTTGTGTTTGTGTAGATTTTACTTTTACGTGCAACGGGTAAGCAAATTATACTTTGCTTTTCTATGCTAAAAAAGTGTTGCACTCAGTTTGCAATTTACCTTTTCGTGTAAACTATTTTTGATTGTACAATGGCAAAAATGTTGCACTTTGTTATAAAAATTGCAATACGTATTACAAAATTTGGGTTTTTGTGTTTATAACAGCATTGCACAAAGGCACAATTAAACCATCTGTAATTTAGAGTAGACCTTCCAATTGTTTGCGAAGGGCGAGCATATCCGGAGAGTACAAATCGCGATTTTGCCTTGGATTGTCGATATCACAAACGCTGGTTAGCGTGCAAGGAGTATCGTGCAAAAGGTAGATTGTGTCGGCAAGTGCAAGCGCCTCGTCGACGTCGTGAGTGACCAAAATCGTTGTGCGAGAATCCTTTTGCAAAAGGTTGTTTAGCGTTGCGTACAGCGTTTTGCGTATACCCAAATCCAGCGACTTGAAAGGTTCGTCCAACAAAAGCACTTGCGTGGGGAATGCAAAGGCACGTGCAAGGGATACGCGTTGTTGCTCGCCACCGGAAAGCTTGGTTACGTTGGAATTTGCCAAGTGACCGATTTCCGCAAAATCGAGGTACTGTTGCACAATTTGGCAACGCTCAATTTTGTTCTGCACCACGTTTAGCAACACCATTTGCACGTTGTTGAACACCGTCGTGTTGGCAAGTCGCGGTTGCTGAAACACGTAGGACAATTTTCCGCAATCGATTGTGCCGTCAAATGGAACAAATCCTGCAATGGCGTTTAGCAGTGACGTTTTGCCACATCCCGATTTGCCCAAAATGACGTGCAGTTTGTTGGCTTGGAAGGTGTGAGAAAATTGGTTGTAGATGGTTTTTTCGCCGTAGGAAAGGCGCAGGTTTTGAATGGTAACGTCGCATGCACGGTTGGACATTTGTGCATTTGTTAGAGTTGTCATTGTGCGCCTCCTTTTATCCTATTGGCAAGGCATTTTAGCACCACGTCCAGCAAAGTTGCAAACATCACGGAGAGTATTGTTAGCGCGAACATAGACGCTACGTTGGGGTAGCTGTTGGCAAGTTGAATAAGTCCGCCGACACTGCGCGGTGTGTTGGACAAAATTTCCGCCGAGACGATCAATTTGACGGTAAAGGACAGCGTTGCAGGTAGTTCGCCCATCAAATAGGGCACTACTGTGGGTAAATAGACGTGTTTGAGTTGCTGTGCGGGGGGAACGTTGTACAAACTGCACATTTGCAAAATGCCGACGTCCACTTGGTTGATTGCCGCAGTTACGTTGGTGTAGGTCATGGGGAACACAACCAGCAGTCCAACGATTATTGGCGCGATATTTTTGGGTACGATAAGCGTCAAAATAACCATCATGGCAACGGTGGGTGCCGAGCGGAAAATGGCAATGACGGGTGCAAGTATCTTGCCAACAGCAGGCACAAATTTTGCCAAAACGCCCACGATAATTGCTATCGCCAAGGAAATTGCAAAGCACAAAAACACTCTGCCCAAGGTGAGCAAAAGGGCGCGCCAAAAGGTACCGTCGCAAAGGTGTTGCCACATTTGTGACAACGTTGTGCCAATCGACGGAAAAATAAATTCGCTACCCACGTATGCAAAAAGTAGATGCCAAATAAGGAGCATCAACGCAATTGCCACAAGCGGATACAATATGATTGAAAATTTTTTGAGAACGTTGTTTGTCATTGTAGATATGTGCACGTGGGCGTCTATTTGTATTGATTGATGTTTACGATAAAGGTTTGGGGTAGCACTTTTGCACTGCCGGCTTGCACTGCAATGATATCGTTGATATAGTTTGTCACTTGTGTAAGAAGGCTTTCGTCGTCGAAGGTTTTTATCATGATACCGCAACCGTCCACAGAGTTTTCCGTGGTGTTTTGGGCGTTGAAAGATGGCGTTAGACCTTCCGCAAGGTGGTTTGCAACGGCATCAACGGCAGTTTGCGTGTTTGTCTTGACGTAGTTGGAGGCATTTTCCATTGCTTGGACAACCTGTTTTACAAGTTGGACGTTGCGTTCGACAATGCTACTTTTTACAACGAGAACGGCTTGTGGGTAACGTCCGTAAACGTCGTGCAGAGCGCCTACTTTTTTGATTGCCGGAGCGTTGGTTGTGATTGTTGATACGGCAGGTTCGGGAGCGACAACGTAGTCCACAGCATTTACACCGTTAAGGGACGTGCCAATTTCGGTGCCTGTTATGCCACTAAGAAGAACGTTATCTTTGGTGTGCTTCGTTTCGTCAAGGGTGTACTCAACGCCGATTTTTGTTAGCAATGCTTTGGTGGTAAGTCCGGGGACGGCTGCAAGATTTACAACTGCGATAGACTTGC
>CAZDLE010000023.1:0-15389 GCA_964506035.1 uncultured Oscillospiraceae bacterium
ATTACGAATCAATTGCTCTACCGACTGAGCCACACCAGCATAAAGTGTATCGACTGTTGCGACACACCAAGATATTCAGTTTTTTTGGGTTTCCGTTTGAAAATTTCAAACACGTGTGTGCAATTTTCGACACAGCAACGTTAGGAAACGTCAATCTGCAAAACGTCTTTCGGGTTACGGTTTGTTGATTTATACGCGTATACGTCCGTTTATCTAAAACGCTGCACCGCCGTTTGGAAAATTACGCAAATCAGTTTTTTTGAAGATATTGTTCCAAAGCGGTTGCAAGTTGGTCGGGACAGGAGGTTTGCTTTGGTCCGCAGGTGATACCCTTGAGACGAGCGATGGCATCGCTAACTTCCATGCCTTCCACAAGCGCGCCGATACCTTTAAGGTTGCCGTTGCATCCGCCCAAGAAAGAAACGTTGCAAACTTTGCCGTCCACCACGTCGAAGTTGATTTCGCGTGAACAAGTGCCTTTTGTGATGTATTTCATGAATGCACCTCTTTGTTTGTGCAATCATTTTACACTACCAATGCGGTTTTGTCAAACATAAACAGCCAAAAAGCAAATATTTTTGCAACCTTTTGTTGAGTGGAGCGAGGATTGGTAAAGAAGCAACAATTTTTGGCATAAAGATTTTTGTACCGCTCGAGATTTTGCGACGGTAAACCATCGCACTGCTACGAAGTTCGACTTCGCCCAAAATGATGAGCATGGATTGTGATAGTTGGCAATACCGTTTGAGTAGCAAATTAGTCTTGGTAAAGGGTTACGTTGTTGCCGTTGTTCCAAAGGGTATCCAAAGCGTACACGTCGCGAGTTTCCTTGTGGAAAATATGCACGATAATATCGCCGTAGTCCACGCAGATCCATCTGCCTTCGCTTGCGCCTTCGTGACGAATGGCAAATTTGCCAAGTTTTTCCATTTCCGCTTCCAAATGGTCGAAAAGTGCCTTCACTTGGGGTGCGGAACGTCCGGAGCATACAACAAGATAGTCGGCGATATCCGACATGCCTTTGACTTCCACCACTTTGATATCCAAGGCGGATTTTGCGGAAAGGGTTTTGCAGATGTTGAGTACGGTTGGGTTTGTGATGTTTTGCATAGAGATTTCTCCTGAAGTGTTTATATTTTAGTGTATGAAAGTTTAGTTACGTTTGGTGTAAAAATTGATTGCGTCGTGCGTTAGGGGGTGCAATTTTGCGTTGGGTTTGGCGCGGGTGTAGTCGTTGGCTTCCAAAAGGCAGGCAACAAACATATCTTTGAGAGTGCCCTTTAGCAAATGGTCGGTGGGGAAAGGTCGCGTTTCTTCCGTTTTGTCGGCAACGTACACAAGCATATCTAAATCCGTCATGTTGGGACGAGCGGTACAGTGGTACTTGATTGCGTCCAAAATTTCCACGTCTGTTATGCCAAAATCCTTTTGTGCGACCAGCGTGCCCAAAAATGCATGGATTACCGCATGGGGCATATCGGCGGGATCAAAATCGTAGTTGGAATATGCCGTTTCGGGCAGATTTTTTGCACAATCGTGGAGCAGACACGCCCAAAAAGCCTTTTCGCGCAGGTGGTTGGGTGCAAGTTGCAATCCGCGTTTTACCACGTAGTAGGTGTGGTTGAAACGTTTGGGGTCGGTAACGTAGGTGCGCAGTTTGTCCACCGCTTGCGCTTTTTTGCCGTAAAGGTTGTTGTCCAAGATAAATTTGTTGACGTTTTTATCCACAAATTGGTCGTTGGGCAGGCGAAAATTGTAACGCAGACGAATTTCCGTGGCGCTAACGTCCGTTGGATCGAAAATTACGTTACGAATTTTGCCGTGATATTTGCGTTCCATGTCGGCGGAGTTTACACCTTCGCGCTGACAAACAGCAAGGGTGCAAAGTTGCAAAATCTGTTGTGGTTGGTACCATTTGTCAAAATCGCGGAAACTATCTTCGCCGATGATTAGGAAAAATTGCGCGTCGGTATAGACGGTGTGCAGATATTTGAGAGTATCTACGGTATAACTTTTGCCCTGCTTGGTAATTTCGTAGTTGCTAACTTCGCCGATACCGTCAAAAGCAATTTGGCACATTTTTAGACGAGAAAATTTGTCCACGTCGGTGTTTTTGTGCGGGGGATCGCCACAAGGCATGATGATGAGCTTGTCCAGTTGCAACTGCTCCACCGCTTGGCGTGCCATCGTTATATGCGTTTTGTGTGGCGGGTTGAACGTACCGCCGAAAAGACCGATTTTCATGTGATTTATTTAAGTGATAAGTAAATATTTGTGATTATTTTTTGAAAAAGTTGGATTTTGATAACAAAAGTGTTATATCAAATATCCATATTAGCAAATTTCCGCTTCCCGAAAACAAATCGGGAATTTCTTGTATTATACAATATTTTGTGCAAATTTACAATAAATTTTGTGATGTTGGCAATAATTGTTGTATGGCTAAATTTTTGGACGTGTTTTTGATTACAATTTCCATATTTTTCGTTGCCTTTTGCTGGATTTACTACGTGATGCGTGAGGGCAAAACTGCACTATTTTTGGCGTTGATTGTTGGATTGTGCGCAAGTTACGTGGTGTATCGCATCGTTAACAATGGCTACAAAAAGGCGCAACTATCACGTAGCAAAAAGGCGCGGTTGCAAAGTTTTGCAAATTATTTTTGTTTTTGTGAGAACATCCAAAACGTTGTTGCCGATTTGCTAAAATACTACAGTTTTGACATCACGTCCCTACAAAACGACGGCATTTGTGCCACAAAAAAGGGTAAAAAATGTTTTGTGACGTGGCTGCTGGATGACGATTGCGTATCCGTTTGCAACGTGCGAAAGGTGGTAAAAATGGCAAAACGTCAAGGTGCGGAAAGGCTGATTGTGTTTTGCGTTGGGGTAAAAGGCACGGAAATCACTCTTGCAAACAGTCAGTTAGAAACACGATTTGTTGACGTGCAAAGCGCCTACGCATTGTTTGAACAGGCAAACAAACTACCGCAGTTGGCAACGTCAAAATTTAAAAAATCCGCATATTTTTGTCAGTTTGCGTTTAGCAAAAAGCGGTTTGGCGCATACGTTACCAGTGGAATTTTTTTGTTGATAACGTCGGCTTTGACGTTTTTTCCGTTGTACGCCATTGTTTGGGGAACTGCGCTGATTGGCATAGGGATATACAGTTTGTTCAACAAAAAGTACAACGTTGCCGATACCATTGTGACGTTGGAGTAAAAAACAAGGGCGAGAATAAATCTCGTCCTTTTTTTGTAAAGTGCTGTGTTGGTTGTTAGTTCGATAAAAACGTTTAACAATATTTGCTGAGCACTACTAAATTATTTTAACGTCTTTTGTTGTTACAATATCACTTTTTTGGGTCAGCAGAAAATCTTTTAACAAATTTTGCAACGTTCTATCAAATCTTTTAACAATCTTGCAAGGTGTTGTCAAATTGTTCTAACGTCTTGCGGAGTGTAAATCATTTTTACGTATTGCAAATCGTCAATTAGTTGAATATCTTGTAAAGCGTCAATTAGTTGAACATTTTGTCGATATCTTGTTGGGTGTAGACGTATTTTTTGCCACAGAAATGACAGCAAACTTCAATTTGCCCGAGTTCGTCGATGATGGATTGCGCTTCTTCCTTGCCTAAGCCCTTAACAACGCGGTTGATTTTTGTCTTTTTGCAGTTGCATTTGTAGGTGACCGTTTGCGTTTCGGTAAACACGGGGTTGAACTCGCCAAAGAAACGACGAATTACCTGTTCGGCGGTGGATCCGTCAAATTGATAACTCATTTCGTCCATGGCGTACATAACCATTTCCAAGCGGGACAAAAGTTCTTCCGAGCAGTTGGGCATCACTTGTACGAACACGCCACCAGCCGAACGGCATCTACCTTTGTGTAGTCCTACGCCCAAAGTTACTCCGCAAGGTTGTTGCTCGCTTGTGGCAAAATAGTAGGCAAAGTCGTTGGCAATTTCGCCACTGATAATTTTGGATTTTCCAACGTAGGGTTGTTTTAGTCCAAGGTCCTTTATCACGGTGATAGCGCCGTCCTTGCCCACTGCACCGCCAACGTCCAAATGTCCGTTCGGAAGGACGTTCGTTTCCACGACGGGGTTATCTACGGTGCCTTTTACGTGACCTGCACCGTCGGCGCAAACTGTGATTGTGCCCAAAGGACCGCCACCGTTGATGGTTACGGTAAGGTAGTCGTCGGCGTTTTTAAGTTCCTTGCCCATAAGCGCGCACATGGTTAGCGAACGTCCCAGCGCGGCAGCTGCCACGGGAGAAAGGTTGTGGATTTTGATAGCTTTGTTTACGATACCTTTGCTTTCGATTGCCGAGATGATAACGGCGTTGTCGATAATGGCTTTTGTTAGAATTGATGGCATAGTGATTAACTTCCGTTTGTATTTTTGATTAGGGGTATTTATCGTCAAAATTTAGTTGTTTATTGCGTAAAAAGTGATGCGTAGGCTGTCCGTCTCAAGGGGGTTGCCGTAGTCGCTGGTAGTTTCTACCAAGGTAAAACCTGCATCCTTTAGGCAAGATTCCACAAAAGATTGTTGGTGGACGTACTGCGTGTGTGTTTCGTCACTGCGCGAGTACACGTTTCCGCATTTGGTAAACAAAGTCAAGTTCATTGTGACGGTGCCGTTTGTCTGCGAGTTTGTCCACAGTAGCGTTTGTTGGTCGTCGTCCACAAAAAAGACGTTGTTACCCACCACGTTTTGCAATTTGTGTGCGGATGAGATATCAAAAACAAAGGGCGCGCCCTGTTTTAGATTGCGTTTTACCGCTTGGAAAAATGCCGTTAGGTTTTGCGGAGCGACGTAGTTTGTGCCGTCGTTGACGCAAACCGCCATATCTGCCATGTGGGGAAGGTGCAGTTTTTGCATATCCTGTTTAACAAAGGTGGCACGACATTTTTGGCAGGCTTCGTTGAGCATTTGGTCACTGCTATCAACACCTATTACCTTGTAGTTGTGCTTGGCAAGCAGTTGCGTCATTTTGCCCGTTCCGCAGGCAAGGTCCACCACCGTTTTGACGTTGTGTTTGGTGGCTATTTCAAACAAATATTGCGACCAACTAACGTAGTCGCAATCGTTGTGTGTTAGGTTATCGTAACTGTTGGCAATTACCGAATAACTTTTGTTCATAGATTATGCCTCTTGGGGTTCTTCGCCTACTTGGGGTTGGCTGGGTTGGGGTGCAGCACCGCCTTTTTTGTTCTTCTTTTTGGTTTCTACAGGGTGGAACAATGCAAAGGTGCGCATCATGTGGGATTGCCATACAAGTGGAACGTACATACCGCCGAACATAAAGATAAGCACCATCACGATGGATTGGAGCATACCGCCCATGGTGATTAGATACAGTGCAACGGGAATAAGCGCAAACAGCACGTGCAAAAGATTGGGAAGGATGTTTAGCCACATAAGTAGCCAAGCGTCGCGCAAGTTTGCCAAGAAGGATTGTTTGTAGGTTACACTTACCGAGCACAAAATAAGCAAGTAGCAGGTGATAAACAACAGCAAAATGGACATAAGCACTATGCAAATTACCATTACCCAACCTGCCATTGTGCCTGTTGCCCAGTTGGCAAAGATGATGACACCAAACAAAGACAATGCAATGATTGCTTCACTTACGAGAGCATACAAAAAACTTGCTTTGATGCCCATAAAGAAACTGCGGAAAACGCCCACCGTGGAGAGTTTGCCCGTCCAAAAGGCATCACGAATAACGGCAAAGCCACCGCACAAAATAAGTGACGAAATTAGCGATACGGCAACGGTGTACAATCCGTATACCGTTTGCACTTGCAATTTTTGTTGCGCAAATACCTGTTCGACGCCCAGCCACGCGCCGGTAGAGAAGGGATCGCCAACGGTGGGCAAAGTTGCTTGCAGTTGGTTTACTTGCACACCGGATATGATAATCATCACAAAAATGGGAACAAGCAACAACAAAACGAGCAAACTAAAACCGAAAACGCGCCACATGTTTTCGCGGTAGATAACTTGGAAAAACTTCCACGTGTTTAGGCGGTTGAGACGTTTTGTAACGTGACCGCTACGTTCGTTTTCCAATGCGATTTTTCTGTAATTCATACGAAAGGCTCCTTTGAGAGTATGCAAAAGAGCATACCTTTGAGTTTGTCTTGACGTATTATATCAAATATACGATTATTTTTCAAGTAGTTTGACGTCTTTTGAGAAATTATCTTGTAAAAGACAATAAAAATTGCATCTTTGCGGAAAATGCGTTATTTGAGACAGGACGGAACAATCGTTGGCGGATAGTTGATACACGCGCAAAAAATTGTGGTGTTGTGAAAATATCGTAGAAAAATGGCGGATTTTGCGGTATTTTGGTATTTTGCGCGAATGGCAAAAATACACTACTGCAAAGGGGTTTGTATGAAGATTGCCATTGTGGGCGCAACGGGGTTGGTGGGGGAAAGTTTGTGCAAAATCGTATCACAAAAAATGCCAAAGGCTACGTTACAGTTGTACGGGAATACCTCCGTTGGCACAAAAGTGACCTATGCAAACAGGCGGTACGTTGTTTTGCCCGTAAAGGACGTGCTTGAAAACCTTCCGGACGTGGCAATGTTTATGGCAAACGAGAGTGTTTCGCGCGAGTACGTTCCGCAGTTGGCAAAAAAGGGCGTTATCTGCATAGACAACAGCAGTTATTTTAGGTTGCGCCAAGACGTTCCGCTGGTTGTGCCATGCATAAACGGTCAAAAGGTGCGCGGACGTAACATTATTGCCAATCCCAACCGCACCACAATCCAAGTGGCGATGGCTCTAAGTTGTTTGACGTCACTTGAACCGTACAAAATGACAGTTGTGACCTATCAGGCGGTGAGTGGCGCCGGACGAGAGGGATTAGAGGACTATCGTCAAAACAGGCAGTACGGCAAGCTGAAGGCATTTGCGCATCCCATTGTGGACAATGTGTTGCCACTTGTGGGAGAAATAACGCCCAACGGCTACTCTACGGAAGAAATCAAAATGCAAAAGGAGTGTTGCAAGATTTTGAACATCCCCATTGCAATAAACTGCTTTTGCGCACGTGTGCCTGTGAGCGTTGGTCATTGCGCCTTTGTGAACGTGCAGTTTGAAAAGCCTTTTACGTTGCCACAAGTTAAAAAACTTTTGCAAGGAGGCAAGGACGTGTTGACCTTTTTTGAGCCGTACGACAACTTGTTGCCCATGCCGTTGGGAATACGCAACAGCAAGTACGTTGGGGTGGGAAGGGTGTTTAGAGACCAAACGACAAACGGCATAAATATGTTTGTTGTTGCCGACAACCTATTGCGCGGAGCAAGTTACAACGCCTACGAAATACTGCAACTTGTAGCGCAAGAAAACGGCTGGGAATAGGCATTGATTTGTAAAGCTAAAAAGACGATTTTTGTAAAACGGAATATCAACAAAAAAAGATATACCACGTTGCAAAATGCACGTTATCTAATATACAGTTTGCAAAATGGTTGTGTTTTTGTACTGCAAAATTGCGCATTTTGTCGCAAAAAACAGCATACGTTATCAAAAATTTGCGACGTCAAGGCAAAATTGATTGTATCGCAAAGATAAAAATATCGCTACTTTTTTTGGGGTGGTTTTATCGTCAAAAGATGGCAAATCTACTGCAAAAGTTGGTATCTAATTAAGTAGAAATAGTGTTTGGAGAAAGATATGAGTGAGATTATCACGGCGTTGGCTACACCGTTTGTGGGTGGAAAAATCGACGTGGACAGTTTTGGCAGACTTGTGGAAAATCAAGCAAAACACAGCGTGGACGGACTACTTATTGCAGGGGCGACGGGGGAAGGTTTGCTACTTTCCGCCTGCGAAAAAAAGTTGCTGGTTACTGTGGCAAAGGAAATCGCAAAGGACGTCCCCGTGTGGCTTAACGTTGACGGAGTTGGCACGCGAGAGGCGATTGGCGAAGTGCAGTGGGCAAACAAGTTGAGTGTGAACGGGCTATTGATTAGTCCACCCGCCTTTTGCAAATGCACGCCTTTTGGCTACTTGGAACACGTAAAAAATCTGGTGCGGGAAACGACGTTGCCTATCATGTTGTACAATGCGCCCGGTCGCGTTGGCTACGGTTTGCCGTTGGACGTTGTGCAGATGCTTTCCCACTTGGGCGTTACCGTTAAGGATGCAGGCAAGGACGCTATCTACACGAAAAATCTGCAAAAATACACCACCGTGTATTGCGGAAACGAACAGCGCGCAACGGATTTTGTGGAAATGGGCTTAGACAAGGCGGTATCGGTTGTATCCAACGTGGCACCGCAGTTGACAAAGGACTTTTTTGACGGCAAGTTGACCAAAAAACAAACGGCATACTACAAAAAACTTGCACGACTTTCGGCGTTGGAGATAAATCCCGTGGCAATCAAATACATGCTTTACAAGGCAAAAATTTTTACGTCTGCCGAGTTGCGATTGCCGTTGACGGAAGCGTCCGCGCGCACAAAAGCGACAATTGACGAGGTGTTTGAGTGAATATCGCACTGTTTGGGGCAAAAGGCAGAGTGGGAAAAGCGGTTGTTGGGCTATCGCAGGGGCACAACGTTTGGCAAATTGACAGGGATTTTTGCGAAAATCCGCTATCTTACGTGGACGTTGTGATAGATTTTTCCTTGCCGAGCGTTACAAATCAAGTGGTTGAGTTTTGCGAAAAACACCACTGCCCGCTTGTGACGGGTGTTACAGGCAGAAATGCCGAACAGCAACGCTTGGTGGAAAATCTTGCCAATCACGTTAGCGTTGTTGCAATGGACAATTTTAGTAAGGGAATTGCACTACTTGCACAAATCTGCCAATACGTATCGCAAAATTGCAACTGGGATTGTGAAATCGTGGAGACGCATCACGTTGGTAAAAAAGATAGTCCCAGCGGAACGGCAAAGGTGCTGGCAGGCAAAATTGTAAAGGCACGCGGAGAGTTTTGCCACGTTGCGATACACAGTTTGCGAGTGGGTAGCAACTTTGGACAACATCAAGTGGTGTTTGCCACGCAGGGGGAAAGTTTGACGATAACGCATCAGGCGGAAAACGTGGAGATTTTTGCCAAAGGCGCGTTGCAAAAGGCGATGGAGATTGTTAAAAACCGCCCTGCCCATTGAACAATTTGTAGGAATCCAACTACTTAACGTTGGTTTAGATGGAAAAAATATGTGAAATACTTATCAAGTGGACGTCCTACAAATAAACAAATATCAAAAAATAATCAAATAAAATATCCTTTTTGTTGTTAATCAAATCAAAAAGGATATCTTTGTTTGAGTGGAATAGTCAAAAAAGTGTTGTTTGGGATGTGGAAAATCAACATAAGTATCAATTTGGTGGTCAAAAAATATCTTGTGGACGGTTGAAACAATCCAAAGTGTAAAAAACAATCTAAAAACAACGCAAAAATGTTAAAATCGTAAAAATCGAAATGGGCGTTTGAGGTGCCGTTATGAAAAATCGGAGCAAAACGTTATAAAAACATTGACATATTTTGGCAAAATGGTACAATGTTGGTACATAATATATTTAGGGGGAATTACCTATGAAATTTTGTCCAAAATGTGGCTGGCAAATGGGTGACGACGAAAACTACTGCAGAAATTGCGGTACCAAGGTGGACGGCATTGCCAACAACGGCACCGCTAACTTCGGCTCGCCTTTTGACGAAGCGCCTGCACGCCGTATCAACAAAACAATGGCTGTTATCATCAAAATCTTTTTGATTCTTGCCATCGTTGGCGTGGTATTTAGCGCGTTTGAAACGTTGTTTACAGGACTTGCTATCACCGATTTGGAAAGCTTGGAAGAAATTATCGGCGGTGGCTTTACCGATTTTGCCGAAAGCGGATTTGACGTGGCACAATTTGTGAAAATTATGCAAATTGCGTATATCGTTGCAAGCGTTTTTTGTCTTATTCCGTTGATTTGGATTTTGCCCATGCGCAAAAAGATTGTAAAAGCAATCAACGAAGGCACCACTCTTACAACGGGATTTAAGATTTGCACATTGCTTTTTGTTAACCTTGTGGTAGGCATTTTGTTGCTTTGCTCCAGCGAGATTTAGCAAGATAGCAAAAACGGACGTAACGCGCAGTTTCGATTTGCTACGTCAAGATTTGATAATAACGACGAAAGTAATTTACAATTTGTGATAAATCACGTTTGATAAAATCAACAATTTGAGTTAAATCACGTTTGATAAAAATAATTATTTGTGATAAATCTCGTTTGATAAAAAAAATATTTGCGTTTAATCACGTTTGATAAGATTGATAATTTGTGATAAATCAAAAAAATAGCATTTTGCACCATTGCTCCTTGCATTGCAGGGAGCAATTTTTTACACAAAAAAAGGTATCGCAAAATTGCAATACCTGATTGTGGTTATGGACAATAAAAAGGCTTGTGCTACTAAAACGCATCACGTTCGAGTGGTCGTTGGGGCGCGCGAAATCTACTTTTGCGACAATGCCCAAACTGTTTGATACGAGTAAATCGTTAACAAATCATATCTAACGTTCAGCCATACGCGTTAGTTGTTGCGTTTGCGGATGGACAAAGGCACGTCGTTGTTTTGATAGGTTTGCCAAACGTCAATTTTGTCCTGCTCGTCGATTTTGCGCACAACCTTTGCCGGAACGCCTGCAACAAGGGTGTTTGGCGGAACGTCGCGCACAACTACGGCACCTGCCGCAACAACACTGTTTTCGCCAATGGTAACACCACCGCAAATTGTAGCGGAGGAGCAAATCCAGCAACCGTCCTTTATGGTGATGGGCGCGGAGTATTCCAAATCGTGGTAGCCATCGGGATAGTTTGCATTGAGACGTTCCTGAGCCATAAGTGGGTGCAATGGAGTTGCCAAAGTTACGTTTGCGCCAATCATCACGCCGTTGCCCAACGTGATGGGGGAAATATCCAAAAATGTTGAGTTGTAGTTGACGAAACACTCGTTGCCAACGTGGATGTTGACACCGTATTCGCAATAAAACGGAGCAAAAATGCACAAATTGTTGCCCTTGGCGGAGGGGATTAGTTTTTCCAAAGCGCGTTGTTTTGCTTTTGCGCGCGAAACGGGTATGCGATTGAAACGGTCGCAACCAACCAAACCGTTTTGGTGTTTTGCTGTGATATCGGAACTGAAGGGGTTGTACAGTTTGCCGGAGATCATACGATCCCAGTCACTTATGCGTTTGTTTTGCATGGTTGTTTTGTCCTTATTGGATGATTGTATCAAAAAACTCAATACGTATTGAGATTTTTAGTTCTTTTTGCGTAAAACGTCGCCTACGGAAAGGGTATAGGGACAGTTGATTTTGAGCAGTTGTTGCACCTTGTTGCAAACGGTAACGTCGTTGCCATTTTCGTCCAAGGCATAGTCGACGGTAAACTGTTTGTTGGTATCCGCAGTTGCGGAAAGTGTTTCCAACGTTTCGCCCACGCAAAACTTGTTGCGTTGCTCCACCACTACGTAGCCATCGCCCACTTGGCGCACGACGGCAATAAACTTGTATTCTTCCGTGGCACGGCTGGATGGATAGTACTGGCGCGTTTCCTGCTCGTCAAAATAAAATCCCGTGGTATAGGCACGATGCGACGCTTTGTCCAACTCGGCGTTGAGTTCTTCCACAAGTTGGGGTGTAAAACTGTCGTTGCCTATTGCATCCAAGGCGCGACGATAGGCGTTTACCACCGTTGCAACGTAGAAGGGGGATTTCATTCGACCTTCGATTTTTAGACTTACAACGCCTGCGTCGATAATTTGTGGCAGGTGGGCAAGCATGTTCATATCTTTGGAATTGAAAATGTACGTTCCGCGGTCGTCTTCCAAAACGGGCATATAGTCGTCGCGACCAACCTCGCGCACTTCCCACGACCAACGGCAAGCTTGCACGCACTCGCCGTGATTGCTATCGCGGTTGGTTAGGTAGTTGCTCATCAAACATCTGCCGGAATAGCTAATGCACATTGCACCGTGAACGAACACTTCCAGCTCCGTTTGGGGGCAAAAATCGTGGATTTGGGCAATTTGGCAAAGGGGTACTTCGCGTGCCAAAACAACACGTGATGCGCCCTGCTGCGTCCAAAATTGCACGGCGTGCTTGTTGGTGGTGTTTGCCTGAGTGGAGATATGTATGGGAAGGTTGCAATTTTGTTTGACGAAACTGAACATACCCACGTCGGACACAAGCACCGCATCGACGTTGGCATTTTGCAGAACGTCCAAGTAGCTTTTTAGGTCGTCAAAATCGGGATTGCTGGCAAAGACGTTTAGCGTTACGTACACTTTTTTGCCTATGTTGTGGGCATATTGCACCGCTTGAGCGATTTGGTCGTCGTCGAAGTTGTCGGCAAAGGCGCGCAAACCGTACCGTTTACCTGCAAGGTAGACGGCATCTGCACCAAAGTGAAAGGCTGTGATAAGTTTTTCCATGTTGCCTGCTGGTGCAAGCAATTCGATATTTTTGACGTTTTGCATTGTTGTTTGTTGATTTGTGATATATTTTGATTTGATACAACGTGATTGTTTGCAAGGTTACGATAATCGCTGAGCGCCCCTACTGTATCGTGCATGGTCGTTGTTGTTTTTGCGATGGTTTCCAAGAAATGGTCGCTGTTGTTTTACGATAGTTTTTTGGAAATTGTTACGCCGTCGCCGATACGGAAAAGTTCCGTTTGGTAACGAGGATTTGTGGTTACGTCGTGCAAAAAGGCGTTCATGTTGCGTGCAACGGTGATGTGTTTGTGGCGTTTGTTATCGGGGACGTGCTCTACCAAGCCTTTGTACAAAACGTTGTCGCAAACAAGCGTTCCACCTACTTCCAAAAGGTCGGTTAGGTAGGGGAAAAACACTTCGTATTGCCCTTTGGGACCGTCCATAAAGATAAAATCGTAACTGCCCGTTAGTTGCGTCACGATTTGACGTGCATCACCCACAAAAATAGTTACCCTATCCAGCACGCCTGCATCACGGAAGTTTTGTCGTGCCATATTGGCGGAAGACTCCAACATTTCGATGGTGTTTAGCGTGGCAGTTTCGCATGCGGAAAGCATCACGATACCGGAATAGCCTATTGCCGTGCCGATTTCCAAAATGCGTTTTGGTTGGCAGTTGGCAACGGTTTTGTAGAGCAGTTCCTTGGTGTCGTCCAGCATTACCGGGATGTAGTTTTTGCGAGCAAACTGCTCGATAAGTTTTAGAGATGGCATTTTGATATTTAGTCAACTACACTTCCAAAATGAAGGGCAAAACCATGGGTTTGCGTTTGAGTTGTTGACGGAAGTATTTTTTGCAAGTTTTTTGTATAGTAGTTTTGATTGCGGCAATGGACGTTGCCTTTTGTGCGACGATTTCCGCAAGAACGAGTTTTTTGATTTCGTCAATACGACTGGTGGAACCTTCTTCGTCAAAGAAACATCCGCGTGAAGATATTTCCACGTCGGTAACAAGGGCACCGGTTTTTTTGCTGATGCCTACCACCACTACCAAAATGCCGTCTTCTGCAAGGGAAAGTCGGTCTTTTAGCACCACGTTGCCTACGTCGCCCACGCCAAAACCATCAACCATAACGTTACCGCCTTCCACCTTGCCTACAATTTTGAAGGTGTTTTTGTCCACTTCTACGCAGTCGCAGATTTCGGGGATGATAATATTAGATGGTTTGTGCTTGAGTTTTTCCACCAAGGTAGCGTGCTGTTTTAGGTGGCGGTACTCGCCGTGAACGGGGATAAAATACTTGGGTTTTACCAAGGTGTACACAAGTTTTAGTTCTTCTTGGCAGGCGTGACCGGAAACGTGCACTGCGGAAAGTGCCGAGTACACAACCTGCGCGCCAAGATAGTACAAGTTGTTGATAACGTTGCTTATTGCGCGTTCGTTGCCGGGGATGGGGTTGGCGGAGATAACGATTGTGTCGTTAGGACCGATTTGCACCTTGTTGAACTCGCCACTTGCCATACGCGTCAATGCAGACATGGGTTCGCCTTGGCTACCGGTAGACAAAATTACCAGTTTGCCGTCTTCCACGTTGCCGATTTTGTCGATATCTACAAAAATATCGTTATCGACGTTTAGCATACCTATGCGTGTTGCCGCTTCGATATACTTTACCATACTCTTGCCGGAAACGGCAATTTTGCGCTTAAACGTTTTGGCAAGCTCGATTATCATTGCGATACGGTCCACGTTGGATGCAAACGTTGCAACGATAATTCGACGACCTTTTGCCTCTTGGAAGATTTGCATAAACTTGTCGGAAACTACCGATTCGCTCAAGGTGTAGCCGGGTTTTTCCACGTTGGTGGATTCCGACATCATAAGCAAAACGCCCTGTTTGCCGATTTCCGCAATGCGGTTGATGTTCATGATTTCGTTACCAAGCGGGGTGTAGTCGATTTTGAAATCGCCTGTGTGTAAAATTGCGCCTACGGGTGTGCGCAAACAAATGGCGCAACTGCCGGCAATGGAGTGGGAAACGTGGATAAACTCTGCAGTGAAATCGCCAACGGCAACCACCGATTTGTCGCCAACGGGAACAAGGTTTACCTTATCTAAAACGTTGCGCTCGGCAAGTTTGTATTCCACCAAAGCTAACGTAAGTTTTGTGCCGTAGATATCCAGCTTTTTGGGAAGATTTAGTCTTTCCACCACGTAGGGCAATGCGCCAATGTGGTCTTCGTGACCGTGGGTTAGCAAAATACCTTTTAGCTTGTTACGGTTTTCCAAAAGGTAGGAAATATCGGGGATGATTACGTCTACACCGGGGGTTTCCGCACCGGGGAACGCCATGCCTACGTCCAACGCTACGATTGTGTTGCCATACTCAAACAACGTCATGTTTTTGCCAATTTCCCCTACGCCACCAAGGAACATAATTTTAAGTTTGCCGTGGGTGGGAGTGGGTTGGAAGGACGTTTTGCGAGTGGGCTCCACAGGGTTTAGCGTGTTGAGAGCAACGGGGGCTTTGCCGTACTTTTGTTGCGGTTTTTGTTTGCCCGTTGAGCGTTTTTGTTGGGGCGCCGTTCTGCCCATGGGGAAGGATTGCGCCGTTAGCGATAGGTTTGCCGAAGGGCCTTGGTTTAAGGTGTTGCCTTTGGCGGATTGTTTTTTGTTAGTTTTCATAAGACCTCGTAAAATTACTGCAAAAAAGACAATCTAAAAAGATTGTTTTGAAAAAGGCAAGCACAACAATAAGTAAGGTTGGGTTAAGTTTGTTTACACAAAGTTTGCAACGTTAAAAAGTTTTGTGTACACCATGCTTTGCGCATTGCCTGTTGTGAAATATTTTGTTAATTTATTAAATTCGTTTGCATCTTGCAAAATGCACAGCCTACAACGAAATTTTTGACGTGTATGGAAA
>CAZDLE010000024.1:0-15118 GCA_964506035.1 uncultured Oscillospiraceae bacterium
GTTATATCCGTTTAACTATGAGGACATGTTCGCGTGCCTAATTATTATACAATTTTTGTGGCAAATTAACAACAATTTTGCACTGTTTTTAAGAAAATTGTCCTTTTACATGATTTCCACCATAAGTAATATTGTTGATTTTACACCACTTTTGCAAAACAACATTGTGATGATTTTTACTTAACACTTATTGCTTCCATTGTTTTGCCGTTTAACTTCTTTGCAATTATTTGTGGTATCTTTCTTTTATAAAATGTCGTGTTTTTGTATTGCCACCTAACTTTTTGGCATTTGTTTGGCATCTCAAACGACGGAGTTTTTGTAGTCTTGTTAATGAAAATTACTAAATAATCCCTTTAATGCACACTAACGGCATGCCAATGTTTTGTAGTTTTGTTAATGAAAATTACTAAATAATATTGACATATTTGGAATTTTCATTATATAATGTATTTGCGACAAATCTTAATATTTAACCAGCTGGAAGCACTTATTACCTTGGTAACAAGTGTATGTTTTCGCATTAAAAAATAGCTTCTGGCTAACTGGGTAAGATTTGTCGCAAAATCGTGTGGAAAATACACTTGTTATATTTTGCCAAATCGCATCGAGTGTGTTTTTCATTCACACTCGACTTTTTTATTTTGGAGGAAATCACATGAAAAACAAAACGCTATTTTTGTTGTTTACCTTGTTGATTGTTGCGGTTTTGGCGTTAACGCTTGTTGCGTGCCAACCTACCGACAATCCAAACAACGGTGGCGACGATGACGATTCGTTTGGAAAACCCACCAAGTCGTTAGTATACGAGCTCAATAGCGATGGCACCGGCTACTGCGTCAGTTCAATACCCCAGGACGATTGCCCTACGGAACTTGTTATTGCGTCAACGCATAATAAGTTGCCTGTTGTGGGAATTGGCAAGTGGGCTTTCAAGGACAACACTGTTATTGAAAGTGTAAAAATCCCAGGTAGTATTAGTTTTATTGAAAGTAGCGCATTTGAAGGGTGCATTAATCTAAAAAATGTTACGATAGCAAAAAACAGCAACTTGAAAACTATCTATGGATATTTGTTTACCGGAGCCAACGGGGCATTTGCCAATTGCACAAGTCTGGAAAATATCAATCTTCCGGAAGGTCTAACGGATATCAAAAATGGAGCATTTAGTGGATGCACAAGCCTGAAAAATATAGTTATTCCCGAAAGTGTAACTTCTATCGGCGACGGGGCGTTTATCGGATGCACAAACTTAGAAAGTATCGATCTGCCCGATAGCCTTACCGATCTTGGCGAAAAAATCTTTGACCAATGCGACAAGTTGCAAAGTTTAACAATTCCCAAAAACGTAACCAAGGTTGGCAATCTCTTTTCGTATAACTTTAAGGGCAACCTTGTAACGTTAAACTGGAATGCTACAAACGCAATAATTTCGCTGGACAATTACGAAGATGCATTTAGCCCGGACACGTTAACCACCGTAAATATCGGCGACAATGTGGAAGTTTTACCGGAAGATTTTTTAAGCCTCTATAAAAATCTAACAACGGTAAATTTCGGAGCAAACAGCAAATTGAAAACTATTGGACAAGGTGCATTTGGTTGGTGCACGTCTCTAACAAACGTAACCTTGCCAAGTAGCTTGACGGAAATTGGATCTTCCGCATTTGCTGGTTGCGAAAATGTCATTACAGAACTGACTTTTAAACAAAACGTAACCATTGGCGACAATGCTTTTTACGGTTGCAAGAACATCACCAAGATAACCGCGCCTTACGTTGTTGCCAGAAGTATTGCAATAGATTGCGAGTCTACCGCACTTGACTTGGTTATTACCGATTTCGACAACGTAAACGTAGCAGATTATAGCTACAAGCATCTCGCTAACGTCAAAAACGTTACCATTGACGATAACGTAACCGCCATTTGCGACTATGCTTTTTGCTCCTGTGAAAATTTGGTTAGCGTAACCTTTGGTGAAAACAGCAAATTGGAAAGAATCGGTTCGTATGCATTTGCAGAATGTACGGCGTTGTCGTCGATAAAATTGCCAAACGGCTTGCAAACTATCGAGGGTGAAGCTTTTCAAAATTGCACGACACTAACAAACGTAACCTTGCCAAGTAGTTTGACGGAAATTGAGTATTACGCATTTAGTGGTTGCGAAAATGCCTTTACCGAGCTGACTTTTAACGAAAATGCAAGTGTAAGAGGTAATGCTTTTGAAAATTGCAAGAGTATTACCAAAATAACCGCGTCTGCCGAAGTAGCATCCGCCGTTGGTATCGCTTGCAATTCTGACGAGTTTGAAGTAGTTATCACAAGCGGAGATACCGTAGAAGCGTTTAGGAAGGATGATGTTATCGCAAACGTTTGCAAAGTTACAATTCCAAGTAGCGTAACGGCAATAGGCGGACAGGCTTTTACCAATTGCACGACACTTAAAGACGTAGTTATTGCCGAAGATACAAAGTTTTCCGTTGGCGCAGATGCATTTGGTGGTTGTACAGGTTTAACGCAAGAATCGTTGCAATCGATTATTAACAGCGCAACGTCAATCGGCAGGAAATCCTTTGCAGAAATCAATTGTGAAGAGTTGACAATCCCCGAAGACTTGGAATATAACAATTCGGATGCGCCGTTTTCCGCTGCTACCATCACAAAATTGATTTGTTCGGCGACATGGGCAAACGTGATCTTAAGTGCCTCACGTGCTTCTTGCGACGAACTTGTTGTTACAAGCGGTACTTCTATCAACGTTAGCTATTCGACAATAAAAAAAGTTACCCTTCCCGACACGTTAAAAACGATTGGCTCGTTTGCAAGCTGTAAAAATCTTACCAGTGTAACGGTTCCGGAAGGCGTAACGACTATTGGAAAAGAGGCATTTGAATTATGCTCGAGCCTTACTACAATAAATCTTCCAAGCACAATAACACAGATTGAAGATCATATAATTTATCAAAGCTGGTCCGTTTTAACAATTAACTACAATGGCACCAAAGCAGACTGGAAAAAGATAAACAGAAGCGATAATTGGAATGACAACGTTTCTCAAAGTATGAAGGTTTACTGTACGGATGGCTACTTGATAAAGGGAATATCGTAAACGCTATTATTGTGCAGTGTTATAATTGTAACAGTACAATTTGAAAAATTGCGCGGATGGGTATCTAAAAAAGATTTTGATACGCAGACACAAAAGTTGTATACTTTATATGGAAATATCTACAACGCAAATTGCGTAAACGTTTGCGACAAAACAACGTAAAACGCCACAAAAAACACGTTTTTGAAAGTGTGCTTTGCCCCTTGTACCATTATTTGAACATTGCAATTAATGGCTATACAACAGACACGTAAAAAACTTAGATATTTTCAAACAATACACAAAGTACACCAAAAGCAATGTTAAATATCAACTTTTGTATGTGTTAAAGTGCATTTGTGCAACATTTTGAAAGTTATTACAAATTGAACTTTACCCCAACCTTGGTTCTGCGCAAAATGTTTGAGCTGTGTATTGGCAAACTTTGTAAATATTTTTCTTCACCAAAAAGCAAACAAAATGGCGTTGAAAAAAAAATACTTTACTCAATCATTTGCGTATCATCTGTGCACTAACGTTTATTACAAAACCACAAAATTATAAACAAGGACTGTGACGAAAATTCGTCGCAGTCCTTTGTGTTTTGTGCCGTATACATTTATTGTTGTTTACAGTGTATCCATCAAAACGTCTTGCAAATGCAAGTGATATCTACCAAATATCAAAACGTTGTTTTTTTGCTTTTTGTAATCTTATTTGTGTTGTTGTTTTGAAAAAGCTTTTTAGCGTATGGTTTTGAGTGATTATATCTCAACCGTCAAAACATCTTGCGTATCAAACGAAAGCTTTTTCTTGGTTGCGCCGTCGCTAAAGTAAAAACATCCGCCGTGGCAAGGTGGCTCTTTAAGAAGTGAGTTTACCATAATCACGTTGTTGCAAATGGACTGCGCTTGCTTTGCGTAGTAGCTTTCTTCGGTTTCCCACTCTTGCAAAGAAAAATCCACGTACACCAGCCAAGTTAGAATATCTTCGTTTCGAAATTTTTGAGGAAACTCCCACGCATCACCGCACAAAGCAACAGTCAAAGACCACCCTTTGTATGCATAAGTTAGCACATCGCAACCTTCGGCATAGTGGTCGTCCGTTTTGGTATATTCCTTCCAGCCGATACTAATTCGACGGTAATTGTACGCAAGTTTTCCGTCGATAATCACCGCGTATGACGAATACAATTTATCGCAGTCCTTTTCCAAATAGCCAAAAGCGATATCTGTTGCGTAGTGTTTGGAAAGTTGCTCGATTTGTTGAATTTCTGCAGAATTTTGACCAACGGCAATAGTTTTATCACATTGTAATCCCAACAAAACGCATCAAATCCTTGCAAAAATGCTTCGCCAAAGCAAACTAAATCGACGTTTCTGCGACGTTGCAACGCTTTTTCTATTTGACTGATATTAAATTAAACATCGTTATTGATAAACTCGTAACACGCTAACCCGATTACCATATTTCTCCTTGTAAACTTTTGATAGAATTTTTTTGTGGATTTGTATCGTTTTTTTTCTTCTACTTTGATTGGTATTGCTTTCTAAATTCCTTAGGGGTGGCGCAAAACATCTTTTTGAATTGTCTGTTGCAGTAGGAAACGTTCGCAAAGCCAACGCTTTCGGCAAGGTCGCAAAAACGCTTGTTCGTGTAGATAAGTCCCAAGGCAATTTGCGTCAGTTTGTAGCCGATGGCGTAGTCGATACAGGACGTTCCCAAATACTTTTTGAACAGCTTCATCAGGTAAAACTCGCTGTATCCGCACTGCTCGGCAAGGTCGCCCACCACAAGTTGTTCGCGCTGGGTGTGCACCACGTTTAGCAGATTTTTTATCACAAACAACTGCTTGTCCGCCGTGATGTTTTTGGACGGCGTTTGATGATGCAACCAGTGCAAAATGTTTTGTATGTCGATAATGCACATGTGGGAAAGATGTCTGTCCTTGCTTAGTTGCACCAACGCTTGATTTATCTGCGCATAGATCTCGTTTTGTGGCAAAATTACACAATCCATATCTGCCGATTGAGGATAATGCAAGATGTTTTTGTTATCTTGAAGGGCACGCAAATTGATTAGCGCACATTCCAACGAGACGTCACGCATATTTTTGATTGTGTACAGCGTAAACGGTGGCAACACAACTATGCAATCGGCAAACAGTTCCGTTTGCACCCCGTCCACAAACAGCGTGCATTGCCCTTTGGCAACCCTTGCGACAAACAATTCTTCGTGCAACATTGCCGGACAAAAAGGTAACGCCTGTTGCTGGTTGTACACAAAATGCGTCAATGCCGTTGGCGTGTTGTTTGGTTTTGTAAGTAAAAGGTCTTGTAGATTCATACCCCACCGTAATAACAGTATTGTGTTAGTTTTTTAGATATTATACGATAATTACACAAAAATGTAAACAAAAAAAACGCAGTCAAACGTTGCAATATTTAAAAAAGGTAATTTTGCAGTGGTATTGCAATGATAATCTTATTTGATTAACTACGCTATGTTCTTCTCCAAAATTTAACAATTAGATGCGACTTGTTTGTCAATTTGATTGTTTTCCATCTAACACTTACGCATTATATTCTCTAACAATTCGTCGCACTTTAGTTTTAATATATCAATCGTATCTTCGCCCAACAATTTAACCAAATAATCGCTAATAATTGGCGTGGAATATCTTGAAAACTTTTGGGTTATGTGGTAAAATGTAGCAATGAAAATTATTCACACTGCGGATATCCATTTGGATTCTCCCCTAAGTCAAGTTGCCAATAGGCAAAAACGCCGTTTGGAATTGTTGCAAGCACTTTCCAACATGAGCGAATATGCCAACAACAATAACGTTTGCGCAATTATCGTGGCAGGCGACCTTTTTGACGACAATTTTACAACGTCAAAAACGGTACAAGGCGTGGCGGATATCGTGTCCAACAGCAATGCGACGTGGTTTGTGTTAAAAGGCAACCACGGAAACGGCTCTGCGGAGGACTCTCCCTACCAAAAACTGCAACAAATTTGCCCGCAAATAAAATTTTTTGGTGACGATTGGCAAACATATTCGCAAGATGGTGTAAATATCTGCGGACGAGAGCTGGGTATTCACGACGAACAATCGTGGCAACAACTGCAATTTCCGCAAGAAGGCTACAATATTTTGGTGTTGCATGCCGACATAGACGACGATAGATACGGGGTTATCGACAAAAAAGCTATTTCTCAAAGCGGTGCAAACTACGTTGCTTTGGGGCATCGACATACATTCTGTCAGCACAAATTTGGCAAAGTTTTGGGCGTATATTGCGGTGCTTTGGAACCGCGCGGATTTGACGAAAGCGCGCAAACGGGCTTTGTGGTTATCGACACGGACAAAAATTCACTAACCTTTGTGCCCCAAGCAATACGCAAGGTGCAAACGGTAACGGTGGACGTAACAAACGTTCAAAGTGAAATTGCCCTTCAAAACGCTTTGCTTTCGGCAACGTCGCAAGTTGTGGCGCACGACTATCTAAACTTGGTACTTGTGGGTGATATTTACAATCAACTTAACGTGGAAATTGCAACCGAGTGCCTAAAAGGTAGATTTTTCGCATTGCGCGTGGACGACAAGACGCACCAAACCTTCGATTTGCAAAAAATCAGCCAAGAAGTTTCGTTGCGTGGCGAATTTGTGCGCAAGGTGTTGCAACTGCCGGAAAACGAGCAGGGGGAAATTCTCAAACTGGGTTTAACGTTGCTTGGCGGAGGTGACCTACAATGAAAATTGTTAGTGTAAACGTGGTTGCCTTTGGCAAATTGAGCAACGTAAATATCAATTTTGACGACGGAATAAATCTGTTGCAACAATCCAACGGCTTTGGCAAAAGCACCTTGTGCGCCTTTGTTCGCGCCATGCTGTACGGACTTAACTATAGCTACAAAACAACGGAAGGCGTTCGCGCAAACGACGTAACACGATATATGCCGTGGGATTCCACTCAAAAATTTGGCGGTAGTATGCAAATTTGCCACGAAGGCAAAAACTATCGTATCGAACGGTTTTTTGGCAACACTGCTCGCGCGGAAAGTTTGCAGGTTGTGGATTTGTCCACAGGCAAACAGTTGGATATTGCAAACGTTGGCGAACACTTTTTAGGGCTTACCGTCGAAAGTTACGATCGAAGCACCTATCTTCCGCAAGAATACGTGGAAATTGCCTCAAACGAAAATTTTGATGCCAAACTTGCCAATTTGGTGCAAGATTCCGCACAAAACTACGATGCAATCCAGGCAAAACTGCGCAACTACAAACGTGCTTTCAAATTGGAACGTGGCAACGGCGGAACCATCTACACGCTGGAAAGGGAAGTTTTCGATCTGCAAAATGCCCTTCGACAGGCACAAAACGACGCTCACGAGCGCGTGCGGATGACAAAACAACTAAACGAAGTGGAATCACAACTGCAATCACTGCAAAAGGAACAAGCCTCCTTGCAAACAACGGTAGACCAGTTGCAACAGCAACTTTACCAAAGCAAACCCACTTCTGCCGACGTGGAACTTGCTCGAAAAATTGACGATTTGGACGGAAAAATTTCTGCCGTGCCCACCACCGTCGAAGAGGACTACAAAACCTTCAACCAACAGCTTTTGCAAAAGGACGCGTTGGAAAAAACTCTAAAATCCCTTGCATCCACCAAAAAGATATTCGTTGTTTCGTCGGTAGTTGCTCTGTTGTTTGCCGTGATAATGGCACTTTTGCAAAACTTCGCCCTTGCCGCTACAGGCGTAGGCGTTTTGGTTGCCATCGTTGTGACCGCTGTGTGCGTATCTAAAATCAACGCAAAAAACGTTGGTGGTAAAATTGAAGAAATCGACAACCAACTGACGACTACCGTATCAAAATACATCAACCCCAACGGAAAAACTCTACAACAGCTAAAAGACGAATTTTGGGCGTACCTAAACGACTACCAAACAAACGTTAACGTTCGCAAGGCGTTGGGTACCAGACCAATTATAAAGGACGACCAAACGCAAATCGAAGCAAAGTTGCAACAGGCAAAACTGCGTATGCAAAACGTTGCGTTGCAACAACAAAATTTGGTAAAAACACAACATCAACTTACCTTTACGTTGGCACAACCGGTGGCATCCACGGTGGAAATCGCCGAAGAACTGCAGGCAAAACAACAACTTTTGCAACAGGCAAAACACAAGTACGACGTTGCCGACAAAACTGCGGAAATTTTGGCGCAAGCAAAGGAAAGTTTGTCGTCGGCATATCTGCCGGAGTTGTGCTCGCGTACCGAAAAACTGCTAAACGTCGTTACCAACGGCAGTTACAAAGTGGTAACGGACAGAACCTTTGCAATTTCGTTGCAACAAAACGGTCAAACCAAACCACTTTCGGCATTTTCTCGCGGTATTCGCGAAATCACGTTGCTGTGTTTCCGTGTGGCACTATCGCAACTGCTCTACGGCAAAGATATTCCCTTGCTAATTGTAGACGACGCCTTCGTTAACTTTGACGAACAAAACTTTGCACGTGCAACGGATCTACTAAAACAACTTTCTCAAACAACACAATTAATTTATTTTACCTGTCACAATCGCACAGGAAAGCTATAATGGAGGATATTTACTATGACTTACGAACAATTTGCCAAGCAAATCCGTCGTGAAACGTTGCGTTGCATGCATTCGCAAGGTAGCGGACACGTCGGCGGAAGCTTGTCCATTGCCGATTTACTTGCCGTGTTGTACACATCCCACATGAAGGTGGACCCACGCAAACCCAAAATGCCCGATCGCGACCAACTTGTGCTTAGCAAAGGACACGCCGGCCCCGCATTGTATGCAACTTTGGCTCTAAAGGGATTTTTCCCCATGGACTGGCTTAACACTTTGAACAAACTTGGCACTCGCTTGCCCAGTCACGTAAATTTGAATCTTACACCCGGTGTAGATATGACTGCCGGATCTCTTGGTCAAGGACTTTCCTGCGCATGCGGACTTGCTCTTGCACAAAAAGCACAAGGTTTTGATAACTACGTGTACGTTATCACCGGCGACGGCGAATTGCAAGAAGGTCAAAACTGGGAAGGCGCAATGTTTGCCGGTGCAAAAAAGTTGAACAATATTATTGTTTTTGTAGACAGCAACAAAATGCAAATTGACGGTTTGACGCAAGACGTTTTGACCGTGGAAGATATCGAAGCAAAGTTTAAGGCGTTTGGTTTTGTAACCACACGTGTGGATGGCCACGATCACGCCATGCTCGACCTTGCTATCAACCAAGCCAAAAACGACGGTATCGTTGCTCCCCACTGCATAGTTATGGACACAATAAAGGGCAAGGGCGTATCTTTCTACGAAAACCTTGGCGTTGCAAACCACAGCACGTCTGTAACGGACGAGCAATACGCAAAAGCTCTTGACGAGTTGAAATAAGGAGGCAAACAATGGAACTTCGTAAAAGATACGTTGCGGAACTTTCCCGCTTGATGAAACAAAACGACAAAATCTACGTTTTGGATGCCGACCTTGCAGGCGCGGGCGGAACAAAACCTTTGTATAAGGAATTTCCCGAGCGTTGCGTGGACGTTGGTATTGCCGAAGCAAACATGACTTGCATTGCAGCAGGACTTTCCGCATCGGGATTTGTGCCGTTTATCCACAGTTTTGCACCCTTTGCATCACGCAGAGTGTTCGACCAACTTGCCGTATCGGTAAGCTACTCCAATCAAAATATCAAAATTATTGCTTTCGACCCCGGCGTCACAACCACCTACAACGGCGGTACGCACATGTGTTTTGAAGACGTCGCAATGATGCGCGCTCTTTCTAACGTAGCAGTGCTGGATATCGTGGACGGAATACAACTGGAAAAGGCTTTGCCGTATATCGTGGAACACAAAGGCACAATGTACATCCGCGTTGTGCGCAAGCAAGAGGAAACTTTGTTTGACGAAAACTACCAATTCCACTTTGGCAAGGCGGACAAACTTGCCGAAGGCAAAGATATCACCATTGTTGCATGCGGAACAAGTTTGTTTGATGCAAAAAAGGCCACGGAAATTTTGCAAGAAAAGGGGATTTCCGTTGACCTACTTGGTATCCATACCGTAAAACCTTTGGACGACCAAGCAATTATCACGTCGGCGCAAAAAACAGGCAAGGTGCTTACGGTGGAAAACCACAGTATTCACGGCGGACTTTACTCTGCCGTTTGCGAAACACTTAGCCGTGTTTGCCCCACCCACTGCGACGGTATCGCCGTGTACGACAAGGTTAGCCAAGTTGGTAGCCTAAACGACCTAAAACGCGACTACCACATGTCCGTGGAAGATATCGTGCAAAAAGCGTTAGATATGCTCGGCAAATAGTTTAGCAACAAAAGCGTTTTTGAGCGAAAAAAAATGCAATTAGATTTGACGTTGATTGCAAAAATGCCTTATAATAAAGGTAGGAGGTTGCTCCTCCCGAAATGATTGCTATATATTTAGATACGTCGCAAATACGTTTTGCTTGTTCTAAACGATCAATATAAAAATAGATTTATTGCCCATTTGAGCAATCAATGGGCAATATGTTTTTAGTAGTGATTTTGCGTTGTGGACGCAATCCAAAACTTTTGTGTTTTGATTGTTGCACAACATACAAATATCGGTGTGTTGCGGTTTTACGACGTTGTATTATCATTCAACTGACACAGGATTTTAGGTTAAACGCAAAAAAATCATATTTATACACAAAAGTACACCTTTAACTACACAAAATTGGCAGTTTAACACCCACTTTTGTGTAGTTGCAAACAAGCCGACAAAAAATCTCTCTGTCACTAACGTGGCACAAGCAAAAGTTTTTATCGCAGGAGGAACAATGAAAAAAATCGGCGTTTTTACAGATACGCACGGCAATTTGCTGGCGTTAAAGGTGATGTTGGACTACTTCGAAAAAGAAGGTTGCGAGGAAATTTTGCACCTTGGCGACGTCATAGATATCGGTCCGCACTCAAAACAGTGCTTCGACATCATCACACAACACCCAAATATCACCTGCATTTTGGGTAATCACGATAGAAATTTTGTGCTGAGTGACCCTATTTCTCCGCCGTTGTCTCACGTGCCTACCGAACACAAATTGCAAGTGTTTGCAACGCTGACGGAAGCCGACCGTCAAATTGCCGAAAAATTTCCCCTGTACGTAACACGAAAATGCGGTGGACAAACGTTGCTGTTTTGCCACTATCCATTTTTGTGGAAGTATGCAAACAGTTACCTTCAAAACGAACCGTATATGTTTATCGAGCAAAACCAAACGGCACAAAACTTTGACGATATGATGCCCGACTACGACGGTATCGACGCGGTATTTTTCGGGCACAAGCACGAGCGCGCCGATGCGGTAGGCAAACGAACCTACGTTAACGTGGGCAGTTTGGGGTGCCACCCCGGTGCATTTGCGCAAGGCGTGGTTATCGAATACGACGACAACGGTTGGACGTATCGCCGTGTTGAGTTGGACTACGATATGGAACAAACACATCAAGATATGCAAGACGTTGCCTGTGGCGAACATCTTTACAACTTTTATTTTTTGAGGAAAAAACCATGAAAATAGGATTTGATAACGACAAATATTTGAAACTTCAACGGGAAAAAATCATGGAACGCGTTAACGAATTTGGTGGAAAGCTGTACATCGAATTTGGCGGAAAGTTATTCGACGACTACCACGCATCACGTGTTTTGCCGGGATTTCAACCGGACGCCAAGGTGAAAATGCTTGTTGCAATGAAGGAACAGGTGGAAATAGTTATGGTTATTTCCGCTGTGGACATTGCCCACAACAAATTGCGCCAAGACATTGGCATCACCTACGAACAGGACGTGTTGCGCAGTTACGACGAGCTTACACGCATCGGTTTGTACGTTGGCAGCGTTGTGTTTTCGCAGTTTGACGAATCCAACGTTGCTGCAGTAAACTTTCAGCGCAAACTGGAAGCAAACGGCATAAAGGTGTACCGCACCTACAACATTGAAGGCTACCCAACGCAGGTATCGCACATTGTTTCGGCGGAAGGTTTTGGCAAGAACGACTACATCAAAACCAGTCGTAACGTGGTTGTGGTAACGGCACCCGGTCCGGGCAGCGGAAAAATGGCAACTTGCCTATCGCAGTTGTATCACGATGCTCAACGCGGTATCAAATCGGGCTATGCCAAGTACGAAACCTTCCCCGTGTGGAATTTACCTTTAACACATCCCGTAAATATCGCATACGAATCGGCAACGGCGGATTTGGACGACCTAAACATGATCGACCCGTGGCATTTGCAAGCGTACGGAGAGTATGCCGTAAACTACAACAGAGATATCGACGTGTTTCCCGTGCTTAACGCAATTTTCACGCGCGTTTTGGGAACTAGCCCCTACAAATCGCCAACGGATATGGGCGTAAACATGGTTGGCTACTGCATCAGCGACGATCAGGTTTGTTGCGATGCTGCCAAGCAGGAAGTAATTCGCCGTTACATGAATGCTCGTGTTGAGTGCCGAAAGGGCAACTGTTCGCAATCACTTGTAGAAAAACTCAAGTTAATGATGACGAAACTGGACCTTAAAGCGAAAAATCGCCCGGTTATCGAAAAGGCGCGTGCTCACGGCGAAGGCAAGGAAGGTCCCGTTGCGTGCATCGAACTTGCCGACGGAACGTATATCTTTGGCAAAACGTCCTCGCTTATGAGTTGCGGTGCGGCGGTAATATTGAACACGCTAAAACACTTAGCAGGTCTGCCGGACGTTCCGCTTATTGCCGGAAGTGCCTTGGGTCCCATACAAAAACTCAAAACCGATTGCCTTGGCGAAAGGTATGCCGAACTGCACATCGAAGAAGCGTTGATTGCACTTTCTGCATCGACTTTTATCAACCCTATGGCAAATTTGGCGTTGGAACAAATTGGTAAACTGCGCGGATGCCAACTGCACACAACGGCAATCCCACCGCAAGCCGATTCTAAAATCTACCGCAAACTGGGCATAAACGCCACAAGCGACCCCATCTACGCCACCAACCAAGTTTACTTTGATTAGATGCGCACGTCGCAACAAAGATAACGTAAGATTTTGGTAATTACATAACCGATTTTCGACTTCGCAATGCAATAACACACGTATAACCACGTGCAATCATCATTATACCAAATTTAATTTTCAACAAAAAAGTAATTGAAATTGCATAAAATTGCTTGCTTTATTTTACGTAACCTTGTATCATAGAAACATCTTTTTTTGTTTCGACAGAGCTACTGAACGCACGTGAGATATTGAATGGAGATTGGATTTGTATGTTTTTACCTTCAGCGAACAAAAAAATCAAATTGGACGACACTTTTGCAAAATCAAAAGCAATTTAACGCGCCTTGCGGCAAAACCGCCTGACGCGTTTTTTGTTTGCATAATCCACCTACAGACAATTACAACTAAATATAACTGCTGCACACCTTTTAATATTATCCGACGGAAGTGCCTTAGAAGCCACCGACGGTTAGTATAAATAATATCATGGAGGTTTTATATCATGACAGAACAAGTTGCGGTTCAAAACGAACAACCGCAAAAAAAAGGATTCGGAGCGTGGCTTAACAAAGTATTTAAGCTATCCGAAAACGGCACAAACGTAAGAACGGAAGTGTTTGCCGGACTTACAACGTTTTTTGCAATGTGTTACATTGTAATTGTAAACCCCAACCAAATAACGGGATTCAATTCGGAACTTAGCGGAATTTGGAATGCCGTGTACGTTGGTGGATTGATTGCAGCAATCATAGGCACGTTGCTTATGGCTTTTCTTGCAAAAAAACCTTTTGCACAAGCTGCAGGAATGGGACTTAACAGCTTTTTTAACGTAGTTTTTATCGGTGCAGCAACGGGAGAAGAAGCAACGACTCGTTACGGAGCAGGGCTGGTAGTAATACTGATTTCCGGAATTATCTTTTTGATTTTGTCGCTTACCGGTCTTAGAAAACACATCGCTACAGCATTGCCCGATTGCTTGAAAAAGGCAATTCCGGCAGGAATAGGTTTATTTATCGCATTGCTTGGATTCAAAAACAGCTATATCGTACAATCGAATCCGTATACGTTTGTTCAACTTGCCGATTGTACAAGTTGGATTATTCGCAACGACTATGGCGAAATTGTTGGCGGAGCGGCACCTGTTTTGGCTGCATTTTTGGGCTTTATTGCAATCGCCGTATTTGCACAACAAACCAAAGTTAAATTTCTTAAAAAAGCAAGCGTAATACTCGGTATCGTTGTATCATCCATTTTGTATTATTTGTTTACGTTTACTGCGCCCACTTGGAGCGGTATGAATATCGGTCAAACTTTTACAGACTTTGCAACGTATGGTTTTTCTGCATTTAAGGCTGAAAGTTGGGCAACCTTGTTCGACGGACACACTATCGGCAATATCTTTACGGTTATTATGCTTGTTGTAACGTTTTGCCTTGTGGATATGTTCGACACTTTGGGAACTTTGTACGGAACTTGTGCACAAGCTAACATGCTCGACGAAAACGGCAACCCCGAACGTCTTTCGCAATGTTTGATGTGCGACTCAATCGGCACTGTTGCAGGTGCATGTTTAGGAACAAGCACGATCACAACCTTTGTAGAATCGGCAAGCGGTGTTGCTGAGGGCGGACGAACAGGACTTACAAGTCTTGTAACGGCAATTGGTTTCACGCTTTGCTTATTCCTTAGTCCGTTGGCAAGCATCGTTCCTGCCGTTGCTACCGCTCCGGCACTTATTTACGTAGGCGTACTTATGCTAAAAAGTTTTGCAAACGTAGATATGAATGATCTTAGAAGTGCCGTGCCCGCATTCCTTACGCTAATCATGATGCCACTAACTTATTCAATTTCTAACGGAATAGGCGTTGGCGCAATTGCATACGTGCTTATCACGTTGCTTACAGGCAAATATACCAAAAAGGATATCGTTATCACTATTATTGCCGCATTGTTTGTAGCGCGCTTCGCA
>CAZDLE010000025.1:0-14510 GCA_964506035.1 uncultured Oscillospiraceae bacterium
TTTTTTTGTAGAATAATTTTACTACAACGGTGTTGTAATGTCAAGTAAATGCAACAAAATCCAACAGGTTGCAAACGCGCAATTTACGGCGCAAATCGTGCAATCAAAGGTGTTTCGACGTAAAAAGTGTTTTGTCGTTATTCTACTTGTTTTGTTGAATAAGTTTTTTGAAAAAGTCAACACAACCATCCAAGGCGGAAAGAATGCAATTTTCGTCGTCGCCGTGCATGGTGTCTAACTGGCTAAATTTCATCAAAATGGGCGTGCATCTAACGGCGTGTTGTGCAATGGGTTGCATGTGACGACAATCGGAACCGGCAAACATCATAAGAGGCGCAACTACGGCGTTTGGATACACCTGTTTTGCCACGTTTTTGAAAAGTTGGTAGCCTTCGCCGTTGATATCCACAACTTTGGACGCTTCGATACACTTGAGAACGTTCATTTCCAGATTAAACTTTTGAGCGAGTTTTTGCAGATGAGCAAAGCATTGTGTGCTGGTATCGCCCGGCAAAAAGCGAACGTCTGCAGTTACCCACGCTTCGTCGGGGATGGAATTGGTTGCGTTACCACCGCCTACGGTTGTAAAGGCTATGGTTGTGCTAAACACCATTGCAAGTTTGCGTTTGGTGACGCGTTTGCACATGATTGGTGCGAGAAGATTGCCTGTAACGCCAACGGTTTTGCACAAAGCACGTAGGTAAAACGGGAAGGTATCGCCGGCATGGTAGACCATTTGTTTGGCGATTTTGGGACACTTGGGTTTTAGCACCGTGTGACGTTCGCAGTAGTCCACAAATGCCGAAATTCGTGCAATGGGGGTATCGAAAGGTGGTTTGCAGGCATGTCCACCGTGACCGCGAGCGGTAAATTTGACGGTGGCACTGCCCTTTTCGCATGCGCCAACCATAAGCAAATCCTTTTTGAAATATTTGCCATCAGCTTCCATTAGCGCACCGCCTTCGTCCACTACCAAAAATGGAGTTATGCCGTTGGCTACAAAAAAGTCGCGCACAATTTCCGCACCGTTGCCGGAAGTTTCTTCGTTTGGACTGTAACTCAAATACACGTCCTGCAAAGGCGTTTCCCCTTGGGCGAGCAGTTCTTCCACTGCCATCATTGTGCAAAACAGCGTGTTTTTGCAATCCAACGAACCGCGAGCGTACACCCTACCATCCACTACGGTGGCATCGAAGGGTGGATATTTCCATGCATTTTCGTCGACGGGAACAACGTCTTGATGCGCCATTAGAACTAGCGGTTTGTCGTGAGAAATGCCGTCCCACTTGAAAAGTAGCACGTCGGAAAAATCGCGGTTGCCTGCCACAAAGGATAAATCCACCTTTTGCAGATGGGCGTGGACCAGCGGAAATACCTGTTTTAGGACGTTGCGGAAGGTGGCAAAATCACCAACGTTGGTTATGGTGTTGCATTGAAGAAGTTTGCAAAAATCTTGAGTGTACTTGGAATTTGTCATAGTAGTTTAGGTGTTGGGTTTATATCTGCGCGCAGATACATAGTGGACGATTTGGGTTGTTACGTTTTATTAGAATTGTTGCCTGCCTACCATTTGCAACGGACGTGACGAGACGAGTACAAAGATAGACGGATTGTTTGCAAGTGACACAAACTGACGGTTAAAGGTGCAGTTTTGTGTACGTTAAGTATAAGTTTTGTGTACGTTGAGTGTAGGTTGTGTGCCTTTAGAGTATGGGACGTGTATTTTTGACGTTGTTTGTGTACGTTCCAAAGATGATTATTTGCACACGCCGAGTACCATTTTTATATCCAATAATAGTCCTGTGTTTTGAAGAAAAAATCGTATACGTTTTGAGTATCGTGTGCGTCTTGGATATCGTGGTTGCGTGTGTTTAGAGTATCGCGTTTTGCGTATCTTAGCGTGGGCTGAGTTGCAAATCCCGTTGTTACTTTTTCGTTTTGGTGTGCGAAAAGGCGTGTATAAATTTGTACATAAAAGTCTTTTTTAGGCGGACGGCGTCGAACGGGCAAAGCTCTTGACAGCAATAGCACCGTATACATTTGGATTGGTTTACGTGCGCTTTTTTGTCCACCACTTTTAGTGCTTGGGCTGGGCAATGGGTTACGCATTTGCCACATCCACGGCAGTGGGATTTATCAATCTTTACGCGTTTGGTAAGGTGCTTTTTTGCCAGCTTTTTTACCCACGGGGGCATATTCAAAAAGGTATCGGCACTGGTAACTTCCGGAACGTCAAAGTCGTCCACAAATTTGTCCGCAAGGGTGGAAAAATCAAAATCTATAGTAGAAAGGTCGTCGCTTACAAGTTGGCGCTCCCTTGCCACCTGCAACAAAGGCATTTGGAAGGGTTTTGCAAAGAGAGAAACGGCAACGACGTCCAGTTGATAGGGGTTTTGACTTGCCAAAATTTGGCCGATAAACTTGGGTTTGCCGTTGGTTGGGCCTGCACCTTCCATGCCAATTACACCGTCAATAACGTGCAGTACAATTTTTTGGCTGGCGAATTGTTCGATATCGCAAAGAAGATTGCAAAAATCGCCAAGATCGGGAAAACGGCTGTGCAGTTCAACCTTGATAAGTCCGGGAACAAGTCCGTACAGGTTTTTGACAGCTCCGGTATAGCCTGCAAAGGAGTGGGTTTTTAGTTTTGTAACGTTGATTACCACGTCGGCAGATAAAAATGCATTGATAATTTCGCACTTTTGCAACACCTTGCCATTTAGCTGTACCGTTTGGAAATCAAAATCGTCGTTAAGTGTGGCGCAGGTGCTATTAGATATGTCCGTCATTTTGCATTTGTTGTAGACGGTGTTCATCACGCCTTTGGTGTACATACCGCCACAGGAATCGCCCACCACTATGTTTTGAGTGATTTTGGAGAGGTGGTTTACAAGGGCTATTACCACTTGAGGATGGGTTGTGCCGTGTTTGTCGGGGGACATTTCGCGCACCAAGTTGACCTTTATAAACACCTTTTGGTTGGGTTGTACAAAGTTTGTTAGACCGCCCAGCTGATTGAGAATATCGTCTACGGCGGTTTGGACGTTTTGGGGTTGGTAGTCGGCACATGCCGACATTGCTACTTTGCTCATTTTGCACCTACTAAAAGTTTTCGACGATTTTTGTTGCTAAATCCAAAAATCCTTTGGTAACTTGCGTTGTTGTGAGACGATATTCTTCACTTCCACCAAAAAGACTATCGGAAATGCACTTGACGAGCAAGCAGGGAACGTTGTTGAATCGGCAAGTCATCACGATACCGGCAGATTCCATATCGCAGATATCGGCATCAAATTGCGCGTGCAAGTTGCTTTTTGCAGTTGCGTCGTCCACAAATTTATCGGCGGAAGCACATCTAACCGTGGGCATATCTGCAAATTGCAACGCCTTTTTGATCAAAGTTTGGTCGGCGGGGATTGCAATGTCGTCGAAACAGCAGTAACGTCCAACGGGAACGTTGTCGATACTGGAAGTGTCCATATCGTAATGCACTACGTCCTTGACCAAAACTGTGGAGCAAAGGGACGTTTTTTGCGTGAGCGCCCCAACAACGCCAAAGTTGAGAATAACGTCGACGTGGTATTTGGAAATTAGCAGTTGGCAACTTGCGGCAGCGGTGATTTCCCCCACGGTTGGCGGTACGCACAAAACGGCGTCGTGTGTGCCAAGCTGAAAATGGTAGATGGCAAAATCGCCGTCCATTGTTTTGGTTGCGTTGTGAAAAAAGGACGTTGCTTCCTTTTCCATAGCGGTAAAAATGCCGATTTTCATAGGGAAAAACTCCTGCAAAATATTTTATACAACATAGTAGTATATCACAAAAATAGCAATTAGTAAATACCTGCAGCACAAAAAATGTCTTTTGTGACGATTTTTTAGGGGAATGGACAGAAAAAAGTTGGGATGGCGGAAAATGGAATTCAGTATTTGGACTGTCTTTTATCCGGTTTGTGGAGCATCGGCAAAATTGGAAATATCTAAATAATCAAACCTTGCCAACACGTAGAGAAAAATGCGATTATTGGAAAAATGAGAAAAATCTAAAAAACTAAGCATCACAGGGGCTTGCAAGTTGCAATTTTGCGCCATCGTGGCAAAATGCATTGCAATGTGGAAGGTTTTTTGGTATAATGGTCAAAATAATTTTTGCGAGGCAAAACTATGAAGATTTGGGCGAGAACAATCCGCGGAGAAAAAATCACGCGCAACGTTGTGCATGAATGTCAATTTTTGGCAAACGACTACATTTTTGGCGAAGAATTGCGCAACATTTGCGAAAAAATGGACGTGCCGACACCCATCTCTACGGTGACTAATTACATCCATTTTGTGCGTTTTAACACCACAAAGTACCTTGAACGCGATTTTGTGGAAAGCGTGGATTTTGACTACCTCATTTTGGAGTGTATAAGCACGATAAATATAGAGCAGCCAAGCTAGAGCCGTTACTAATTAGCACTATTTTTGCAACATACTGTTAACCTTCAGTCCGCTTTGATAACAACTCCATCTAAGAAAGGAGCCTTTTGTAAGGTAACGGCGGCAGCAAGCCACCGCTCTACCGAAACAAGCATTAGCGTGACAGAAACATTACATACGCTTTTGTAGAATCAACAACCCACTCCACCACAGTTATACAAAATATAAAATTTGATACAAAAAAAATCGACTTGTTAGCAAGCGTATGTCACAAAAAAGTGGATACGTATTGCAAAAAACAGGTCGATTTTTTGTTTTTGGGGTATTGTTATTTTGTTTGTATCGTTTTGCAAGCAACAGCAAGCAGTATGACAATTGAAAATGTTGTAGCCGTTGGTATTAGATAATTTAGACGATTGCTTGCGATATCTAAATCGTCGATAGTAGAAAATGATATAGTAATCACTAAGTGGTATAGCAACTACTAAATGGCATAGTAACTACTAATAAGATATTGATTTTCTTATCATTGCAGTTGCGTTTTGTTATCAAATGGGTTGTCGATTGCTTGCGATATCTAAATCGTGGATTAGACTATCTAATTATTGCTGTGGTTTTACGCGGGCGCTGACTTTGCCTTCCGGAGAGATTTCGCCTGCTTTGGACAGAGAAACTTTGGTAAGATAGGGGCCAACAAGTTCGTAAATCAGCACGCTAAACAGGGTGATGCTGGACACCATCGAACCAACTTCGCCAAGGGATGCTTGCGCTTTGATTGCCATACCGAGAGCCACCCCTGCTTGAGGGAACAGCGTGATGCCAAGGTATTTTTTGACGTTTTGGGGCGCTTTTGAGATATTTGCGCTGATGTTTGCGCCAAAATACTTGCCCAAGCAACGGGAAATGACGTACACCAAGCCAACAAGAACGATAAGCAAATCGGTAAACACGGAAAGTTCCAGTTCGGCACCGCTAAGCACGAAAAACAACACGAACAGTGGCGCCGTCCAGCGGTCTAATCTGTCCATAAGCTCGGCGGAGAAATCACAGCAATTGCAGAAGATGGTTCCCAGCATCATGCAGGTTAGTAGTGACGAAAATGCGATATGCACACCTGCGATATCGAAACTTATCATAGAAAGCGCCACCGTTAGCAACACGAAGGTGACGCTCATTGCCAGACGTTTGGAACGCGAGTGGAAAAATTGTTCGAAAAAGGTAAACAACAAGCCCATTGCCGTGCCTAATGCGAGAGACAAAATCACTTCTAACAACGGTTCAACAATGATGGAAACCACGTCCACACTGCCCACCATAAGCGCATTTGCTACACCGAAAGAGATAGCAAAAAGCACAAGTCCTACGGCGTCGTCCAAGGCAACGACGGGCAACAAAGTGTCGGTTACCGGTCCTTTTGCTTTGTATTGGCGCACCACCATCAAGGTTGCCGCCGGTGCGGTTGCTGCTGCCACTGCGCCCAAAACGATTGCAACGGGCAAGGGAAGAACGTCGGGAATGGCAAGGTGTAACAAAATAAGTGCAACATCCACAACAATCGTGGTGAACACCGCTTGAAAAACGCCTATTAGCAATGCTTGTTTGCCAATGGATTTAAGCTGAGAAAGACGGAATTCGTTGCCGATGGAAAATGCGATAAAGCCAAGAGCGATATCGGAAAGTAGCGAGTAGGAATCGAGATCTTCCATGCTGACAAATCCAAGACCTTTAACGCCGAAAGAGCCGAGAAAGTACGGGCCGATTAGCACACCGGCAACCAAATACGCCGTGACGGCGGGTAAATTTAGTAATTTTGCAAGACGGGAAAGAATCAGTCCCGAAAAGAGCGCGATTGATAGCGCAAGTAACGTTTCCATAAAAAACCTCCTAAGAAACCAACCGCCTAATTGTAGTACTTTGGTGGCGGTTTGTCAAAGAAAATAACGTCAAAAATTAACAAATTTTTGGCAATTTTTTTGAAGATTTTTTGGCGAAAAAAAGTATGGATTTTTTGGATGTAAATGATAGAAAAAGTGGACAAAAAGGGAATTTTTGCGGTGGTGAGATAAAAAACACGACAGCATAAAAATACTGTCGTGAAATTGTTGTAAGGTTATGATGTGATTGTAATTTACTAACTATCAAGTTTGCAAAGTTCGAAAATAGCAATTATCAAGTTATGCAAAGTTTGAAAATAGCAATTATCAAGTTATGCAATTTTTGAAAATTTATAAACACCTGATTGATGTTACGTATCGTTTAGAAATATCCAATTATTAAATTGCGACGATTGAAAATCTTAATAATCAAATTTGGTGTTAAAGATTAAAGCGGGGTTACAACTCGTCGTAGATATCAACCTGCACGCCCGCTTCCTTTAGCAGTTGCATGGAAAATTCGTCGGGGTAGCCTTCCTTATAGACGATACGCGTGATACCAGAGTTGATGATCATTTTGGCGCAGATAACGCAGGGTTGGTGGGTGCAGTACAGCGTTGCATCCTTTAGCGATACGCCCAGACGCGCCGCTTGTAAAATGGCGTTTTGTTCGGCGTGGACGGCATAGCAAAGTTCGTGACGGGTGCCACTGGGGATGCCAAGTTTTTCGCGCATGCACTCGCCCTTATCTCGGCAGTTTTGCACGCCTTGAGGTGCGCCGTTGTAGCCGGTGGTAAGTATGCGGTTATCTTTTACAATGATTGCGCCAACGTGACGGTTAGCTTTGAAACAGCTGGACCACTCGGCAACATCCAGAGTAAGTTCCATAAATCTTTTGTCCCACTTGTTCATAGATAGATTCCTTCTTTTTGTGTGCAAAGTGTACCTTTAAGGTGTTGTTTTGTGACGTTAAAGCCCACTTTGCGTGTTTTTATTGTAAAATAGTTAGTTGCTGTGACGATTTGAGAAAATCGCGTTTGTGACCTTTGATAAAGAAATGCTGATACCGCAAAACACGTTTGCAATGCAGTTGACGTTTTGTTGAACCACCAAAGTTAAGGGCGGTTTGCGTGTTGCAATGAAGGCGGTTTGAAACGTCAATTTGCAGATAGTTGCAACGATTTGTATCTGTTTGATACTGCTACCAAGTCGAATGTGTGCGCAAAAAACTTGCGGATATCTAATTTGCCGTTGAGCGTTCCTGCAACAACACAAAAGCACAAACTTCCATTGAAGTATCAATTTGCAGATAGCTGTAACGATTTGTATCTGTTTGATACTGCTACCAAGTCGAATGTGTGCGCAAAAAACTTGCGGATATCTAATTTGCCGTTGAGCGTTCCTGCAACAACACAAAAGCACAAACTTCCATTGAAGTATCAATTTATAGATAGTTGCAACGATTTGTATCTGTTTGATACTGCTACCAATAACGATTTGTATATCGGGTTTATTACCGTTGTAAATAGGACGAGTGAACAAAAACACTTGTGGTTGTAAAGCAAAACTGCCCAACGAATCGTTGAGCTGAGTTTTGGGTTGGATTGCACAAAATGTCGGCATGGGAGCAAATTGCGTTGCAGTTGCACTATCGTCGAACATTTTGGTTGTGCCGTATCGCCACGCATAGCAAAGTGACTTTTGTTGGAAACTGAATATTTGTAAAAATCCGTCAGTTCTCGGCACTATCAAGACGCCTTGAAAACGTAGCCGTTTTTTTGCATTTTGGCGCAAGAAAACGCCCGCTTTGCATCTACAAAACGTTGTTTTCTAACGATTTGCCAAAAAGCAAATTTTAGTACTTTTGTTTGCGGATTTTGCCGTCTACCTTGTGGATGGTGATGTGACCGTCTTGCGACTTTGCACGTGCTTTTGCAAATGCGATAGCTTCCGCTTGGGTATCGAACAATTTGATTGCTTTGCCACCCTTGGAAAGTTTAACTTGCCATTTTCCATCAGGACGCAACGAAATGTGATAGTTTTTGACGGTGGGCTTTTTTGCAACCGGTTCAGCAACAGGTTCAGCGGGCTGTTCCACTTCGGGAGCAGGTTCCGCAACCGGTTCGTCCACAACGGGTTCTGTTGCAACGTCCGCAGTTGAATCGGCAACTTCGTCTTGGTCTACTTCTTCGTCGATGGTAACGATAACTTCGTCGGCAGGTTCGTCGTCGTCAACGTCTTCGACAGGTTCGTCGGCAACAACCGGTTCGTCGGCGGTTTGAGCAGCCAATTTTTTAGCCTTTTTGCGACGGCTGGAACCACGGCAAATTGCCACGATAACAATCACCAGCAAAACCAACACTGCAACTGCTACAAGGATGTGCCAAAGAGCAATGGAAAAGCCTTGAATTTTTGTGAGTTCCTTTGTTAAAAATTCCATGAGAAGGTCTCCTTTGGAAAGATTTTTTAGATTACACTTTAGTATAGCATTTTTTTGTGGAATATTCAAGACATTGAACGAATAATTTTTGCAAAACGTGCAATTTTTTTTGCGTTTTTTTTGCTTTATCGTTCTACATTTTACGTCAAAAAAAGTGGCTAAATACCCCGTTAATAATATTGACTTTTGCCCGACGTGTGGTAAAATATTTAGTAAGTGAGGGTTGCACAAACGTGCAAAACACATCAAAAAAACATTAGGAGAAAAATAAAATGACACTTAGACCTCTTTTTGACAGAGTTGTAGTTAAGCAAGTTAAAGAACAGGAACAAAGCGTTGGCGGAATTTTTTTGCCCACTGCCGCACAAGAAAAACAAGAAATTGCCATTGTTGTTGCCGTTGGTGAAGGGGGAATTGTGGACGGAAAAGACGTCAAAATGATTGTTAAACCTGGCGACAAGGTGCTTTACGCAAAGTACAGCGGAAATCAGTTTAAGATTGACGGCGAAGAAGTTACCATCATCCGTCAACAAGATATTTTGGCAATTGTGGAATAAAAATCACAGCAAAATCAAACATATGCCGTAAGCATCTAAAAATGCGTATATCGTAAATATATAAAAATGTATCGAATTATCTACATACAGAAAAAATCATCGTGGTGAAACAAAAAGGAAAAAACTATGGTAACAAAATATGCACTTGGTTTTGACAGAAAATACTCTGTAATAAAGCGATTGAAAGAAATGTGCGACAAAAAGGGTATTGGTACTCTAATAACAGAACTTGATGGTTTTGAAGCACTAATTTTGGTAAACAACGAAGGCAAGTGGCTTGGTGGAGCGGTTAATACGGAAATAAGTTCACTCTCGCTCGCAGGACATTATTTGAAGATGGTTGGCATAAAAGTAAAAAACCAAAACGGCAAAATAACAGATATTGCCGATTTGTTGGTTCAAGACGATGCTTTCCGCATACTTGACTACTGCTACTCGCACAACACAAACATTTTCTGCGGAAAATTGCCTGTTAAAAAAAATTAAATTAGAAGACGAAATTATAACTGCACTATTGCAGTTTTATAGGAGGCTAAAAATGGCTAAACAAATTAAGTATGGTCAAGAGGCAAGGCAGGCTTTGGAAGCCGGTGTAAATCAACTTGCCAACACTGTTAAAATCACCCTTGGACCAAAGGGAAGAAACGTTATTTTGGAAAAACAATACGGAAGTCCGCTTATCACTAACGATGGCGTTACCATTGCAAAGGAAATTGCCCTTGTGGACCCATTTGAAAACGTTGGTGCACAAATAATTATGGAGGCATCCACAAAAACGAACGACGTTGTGGGCGACGGCACTACCACCGCATCCGTTTTGGCGCAAGCAATCATCTGCGAGGGCAACAAAAACGTTGTGGCTGGTGCAAACCCTATCATTTTGAAAAAGGGTATCGACCGCGCTGTTCAGGTGTGCGTAGACAAGTTGGCAAGTATTTCCATACCCGTATCGGGCAAGCAAGAAATTGCACAAGTTGCATCGGTATCGGCAGGGGACAAAACCATTGGCGAACTTGTTAGCGACGCGTTGGAAAAGGTTGGCAACGACGGCGTTATCACCGTGGAAGAAAGCAAAACCATTGCTACCGAACTTGCCGTTGTGGAAGGCATGCAGTTCGACCGTGGATACGCATCGCCCTATATGGCTACCGACACCGACAAAATGGTTGCCGAGTTGGACAATCCGTTTATTTTGATTACCGACAAGAAAATCAGCTCCATCCAAGAATTGTTACCGCTTTTGGAACAAATTGTAAAAGTGGGCGGAAAGTTGCTTATTATTGCCGAAGACGTGGAAGGGGAAGCGTTGACGACCCTCATTTTGAACAAGTTGCGTGGTAGTTTTACCTGCGTGGCAGTAAAAGCACCGGGATTTGGCGACAGACGTAAGGAAATGTTGCGTGACATTGCCATTTTGACGGGCGGAACGGTCATCACCGAAGAACTTGGTTTGGACATTAAAACGGCAACGATAGACATGCTTGGACGTGCAAAACAAGTTAAGGTAGACAAGGACAACACCATTATCGTGGAGGGCATGGGAAGTGCCGAAGCATTGTCGCAACGTGTAGCGCAAATTAGAAGCCAGATGGAAGCATCCACAAGTGACTACGACAAGGAAAAATATCAGGAACGTCTTGCAAAATTGGCAGGTGGCGTGGCTGTTATTCGCGTGGGCGCAGCTACCGAAGTGGAAATGAAGGAAAAGAAATTGCGCATCGAAGACGCATTGAACGCTACCCGTGCAGCAACGGTAGAAGGTATTGTTGCAGGTGGCGGTGTTGCACTGCTTAACGCTATCCCCGAGTTGGAAAAGTTGATTGCAACTTTGACGGGCGACGAAAAGACGGGCGCGCAAATTGTTAGGAAGGCAATTGAAGCGCCTATCAAACAAATTGCACAAAATGCCGGCGTGGACGGTGGCGTTATCGTGGCGAAAGTTCGCGCTAACAAAAATCCCAACTACGGCTACGATGCTTTGACGGACAGTTACGGCGACATGGTGGAACGCGGAATTATCGACCCGACAAAGGTTACACGCAGTGCATTGCAAAATGCTGCAAGCGTTGCAGGAACCCTGCTTACCACCGAAAGCATTGTTGTGGACGTGCCGGAAAAACAACCCACAACTCCACAAAACCCAAGTGAGATGTACTAATTTGTTGATTAGAGTGGAAAAATAGACAATTAAATTGCAAATTGACCTTTGCGATTTTAGATTTGTACAAATGACGTTTGCATATTGCAAATTATCATTATTTGCGGTTTGCAAACAGAGCCACGCTAAAATTGAATAATTGTAGCAAGAAGGGAACACGGCAATGTGTTCCCTTTTTAATATCTACTATCTTTTATATCTTTAAGTTTGGTGGTTAAAGGGTGAGTTGTTATTAGTTTTTCCAAGGCGGAAACGGAAAAGGTTGCCACCACTTGCATATCGTCGTTGACAACTTCCAAGGCGTAAAGGTAGTTGCCTACAACGCGTTTGGCAACGTCGGCAAGAGTGTTGTTTTGATCGAATACAAGCGTTTTCTTTTCCATACCGCAACGAAGAAAATGTGTTTTTTTGAAGACGTATGCGCTTTTTACGTAGGTTTCGCCATTTGCCTTGGCAAAGGCACCGCTAAACAAAAACAACGCAAACAATCCCAAATTGAACAAGTTGTGACGGGTAAAAAGCGACGTGACGAACAATGCAAAAAGTAACAGCGAGAACGTCACCGTTACTTTTTTGACTGTGTGGGTGCAATCGACCTGCCTTTTGTGTTGCAATATGCCCGTTACAACACGACCACCGTCCAGTGGGTAAAAGGGCAACAAATTGACGCACGCCATACTGACGTTTGCCTGAAAAAAGTTGTGCGAAAGGCTGTAGCTTTCCGGAAAAATCCACCACAAGGCAAAACATATCACGCACAGAACAAGGTTGGCAAGCGGTCCTGCAAGGGCAATCTTGATACGGTCGGTTGCCGTGACGCTATCGAAATCGCCGTACAAAACGGCGCCGAAAATGCCGATTTGTATTTGTTGGCAACGATAAAACAATCGCTTTGCAACAACGTAGTGGGCGCACTCGTGCAATACCACCGCCAGCGTGTACGTTAGGGCGTAGAATCCGCGTTTTAGGTACAGTGATATTGCCAAAAACAGCCAAAAACTGGGATTTATCTTAAATTTTATGTCTGCCACGAAAGTTGTGTATCACTTGCAACAACCTGTGTTACAACCGTTCCGCTTTCCGCAATCACGGTGGAAAAGGTGCCGTCGTACTTGCCGATTAACGTGTTTTGTTGCACCGTTTCGCCAAGTGACACAAACACCGTTGTTAGGTTGGAATACGTTATGGACGTATCGTCGTCGATGGCAATGGTAACGGAAGATTCGTCCACGGCAGTGACGGTTCCACTAGTAAAAGACAAAGTTGCTTTGCCACCACCAAAGGTAGATACACCGTCGGCACTGTCCATCAAAGTTACGTTGACGGGCAAAGTTATAACGTTGTTTGTAGGGGTATCGACGTTGAAAATTGCCAAAACGGACGAATACGCCTTTTTTGCAGCGGTGAAGACGTCGGCGGAAAAATCGTTATCAATTAGCAATGCACCGCCGAAAATTGCCACGCACAGCGCCACGACCATCAGCACCTTGAAGATTGCGGGCATTTTTTTGCGTTGCTTGCCGTTGTTTACATATTTGCGTTCGGTGTAGGAAAGATCCAGCCAATCGGCTTCTTCCGCATCGCACACCACGGTGTTTACGTTAGTTTGCATGTTGTTGTACCTCCGTTGTTTGAGATATGCTATGCGCTGACCTTTGCGAATATTACAAAGTGGAGTGTTTTTTAGAAATGAGGTGTATGGAAAAAAATTACCATACTGTTTTTTGTCCGCGCGAGATTGTGCAAATATTTTAATTCGACAAAGTGATAACGGCATATAAAATATTCCAAAAGGAATAGCGGTTTGGATTGAAAAAATTAAATATGCACTATCAATTATCCTTTAAGGCAACGGTGATTACCATGTTTAGGTTTTTGCCTTGCATTGTTTCCACCGTGACGCAATCGTAGTTGACGTAGTCGTTGAGCAGTTGCGTAAGTTGACGGAAAAAGTCTTCCTTGTTGTGTTTGAATCTGTCGGAAAGCAACGTTTGTTGCGCACGAGAATAGATATCTTTCATATTGGTTCCTTTTTGACGTGACGTATCAATTTTCTACACGTTGCGCTTTAGTTTGCGTTTTATTTTTCCCCAAAATCCGCGGTAGATTTGTTCGCAATCGTACATATCGGCAGATCCGGTATCGAGGTTTTTGGCAAGAATATCAAAGGCAGGACGTTTGGCATACAGCGAAAGGTTGCAATTTACGTCGTCATTTTCCGGGAGGATGCCCAAGGGAATTTTGCCCAGTAGTGAAAAAATTTCGAAGGCGGAAAGCATTTCACCATCCAGTACCAAGTCGCCACGCATGCGATTTATCACAACGTAGGTTGCCGTTTTGTCACTTAGTTGGCAAATGGTTTTATGCGCGTCACGCACGCAAGGCAGGTGAGGAGTCGTTACCACTATTGCTTCGTCGGCGCAGGCGGAGGCACGTCGAAAACCACCGTCGATACCTGCGGGGCAATCTATCAAAACGTAGTCGAACATGTCGCAAAGGCGGGTTATCACCTTTTTGGTAGCGTCCACCGTTACTTGGCGTTTGGCAAGGTGGCAGGTGGGCATGGTGTACAACGTTGGCTCGTTTTCGTCCTGAATTAGTGCTTGCATGGGGCGACATTTACCTTCTACGACGTCTACAAAATCGTACACCACTTTGCTTTCGACGTGCATGGCAACGTCCAAATTGTTTAGACCGATATCTAAATCCAGCAACATAACACGTTTGGAACGACGGGCAAGGGCTATGCCCAGATTTGCGCAAAGAGTTGTTTTGCCAACACCGCCTTTTCCACTTGTTACAACGATTTTTCGAGCCATAAAGCACCTCCCACAAAAGCTAAAAACAGTATAGCACAACAAAAATGTCGCAGACTTGCAACGACAATTTTTGCACGATAACAATTTGTGTATTTTTGCGGAATTTTGACGAATGTAAAAGTTACTTGTATCTCATACGGGATTTGTTTTGGGACATAACTATGACGAGCCCAAAAAAGCCTTATTAAAAAACAAAAAGACGGATGCTGACTTTGCATCCATCTTTTGTTTGCGACTCTCACG
>CAZDLE010000026.1:0-14304 GCA_964506035.1 uncultured Oscillospiraceae bacterium
AAACTCCTCTTGCAAGACGTTTGCCTAAACGCGGTTTCAACAACAAGTTTGCAGTTAAGTACGATATCGTAAACTTGGACGCACTCAACATCTTCGAAGAAGGCACGGTTGTTACACCCGAACTCCTTGCAGATTTGCGCATCGTTACAAGCAAAAACAACGGTGTTAAAGTTTTGGGCAACGGACAACTTACTAAAAAACTTACTGTAAAAGCAGATAAGTTCTCCGCTTCTGCAAAAGCTGCAATCGAAGCGGCAGGCGGAGTTGCAGAGGTAATTGAATAATGTTTGAAACCATCAGAAATGCCTTAAAGATTAAGGACGTACGTAACAAAATCTTGTGGACAATCTTGTTTGTAGTTATCTACAGACTTGGTTGCTACATCACAGTTCCTGGACTTCAACCCATCACAATCGAAGGTGGAACAACAAGCATTATGGGCTTGCTTAACTCCATCACCGGTAGTGCGCTAAGTCAAGGTACAATCTTTTCACTCGGCATTTCGCCGTACATCAACTCTTCGATTATCGTTCAGTTGTTGACGGTAGCTATTCCTGCACTTGAAAGATGGTCTAAGGAAGGCGAAGAAGGCAGAGCAAAAATCGACAAAATTACTCGTTGGGTAACCTTCGCTCTCGCAATTGTAAGTGCCGTTGGTATCTACCTCACTTTCAAAAACAACTACGACTACATCAACACCGCTTGGTTGGGTGCTCAATGGTCCAATTTCTTCTCCACAGGAGTAGGCGAATGGATTTTGGGTATCTATATCGTTGCAATGCTTGTTGCTGGTAGTATGTTGTGTATGTGGATTGGCGAACGTATCACAGAGTACGGCGTTTCTAACGGTATCTCTATGATTATCTTCGTAGGTATCATTGCAACGGCAACACAAGCTCTCACCAACACAATTGGTGGTGGCAACTGGATCGAAGCAATTATCTTCATTGTTGAACTTGTTATCGTTTTCGCGTTTATCGTTTGGGTAGACGGTGCAGAACGCAAAATCAAAGTTCAATATGCAAAACAAGTAAAGGGTAACAAGATGTACGGTGGACAATCCACCTTCATCCCCATCAAAGTTAACGGATCCGGCGTTATGCCTTTGATCTTTGCTTACGCTTTGTTGAGTTTTATCCCCATGCTTAACCAAACGTTTTGGCCGAACAGCGGTTTTACTACATTCTGGAGCAACTACATGACCGCTCAAACGGGCAACGCAGTAGGAACAATCGTCTACAACCTTGCTTTGGCAATATTTATCTTTGTATTCGCTTATTTCTACTCACAAATTCAATTTAACCCTGTTGATATCTCTCGTAACATCCAAAGTAACGGTGGATTTATCACAGGTATCCGTCCCGGACGTGAAACTGCAGAGTTCCTTGCAAAAGTTATCTCTCGTATCACCTTCTGGGGTGCGCTGTTCCTTGCTATTATCGCATTCGTTCCATCCATTTTGTTCTCAATTTTGGGTTGGGCAGGCGTAACCAGTTTGGACAGTCAATTAGTAAACAGTTTCAGTGCTACAGGTATGATGATTTGCGTATCCGTTGCATTGGAATTCAACAAGGCGTTGGAAAATCAAATTCTCATGCGCCACTACAAAGGTTTGTTGGGCTCAGGCTCAAAAGGATTTTTGAGATAACATGAATATTGTCTTATTAGGTGCGCCGGGCAGCGGCAAGGGCACTATGGCTCAAAAACTTGCAGTCGAACTAAATATTCCACAAATTTCCACAGGCGATATCTTCCGCAAAAACTTGAAGGAAGAAACTCCCCTTGGGCTTCAAATCAAAAACATCATGGCATCCGGTCAACTTGTTCCCGACGAAATCACAATAGAAATCGTCAAAAACAGGTTGGCGGAAGCCGACTGTGCTAACGGCTATATCTTGGACGGTTTTCCCCGCTCACTTGTTCAAGCGCAAGCGTTGGATACTTTCCAAAATATAGATATCGCAGTAAATCTTGACGTTGATGAGGAAGCTATCGTTGTTCGTCTGTCTGGTCGTCGTTTTTGTCCCGATTGCAACGGAACGTTCCACGTGTCCACTTTGGACGGTAGCGACGTATGCCCCGTTTGCGGTGGAAAACTGATCGTTCGTGCAGACGACACGGAAGCAACTGTTCGTGAAAGATTGAACGTGTACAACAAAACAACTTTGCCTCTTGTAGAGTACTACACAAACCAAGGCAAAATTGCAACAGTTGACGGAAATGGCTCTATCAACGAAGTTTACGGCAGAGTTATTTCACTATTGAAAAAATGATTCTTATCAAGTCAAATTCGCAAATTAACGAAATGCGCAAAGCCAACCAAGTGGTGCGTGACACGCTAAAGTTGTTGCAAGAGCACACCAAGGAAGGGGTTTCCACGTGGGAACTTAACAAACTTGCGCACGAGTATATCCTCTCACAAAACGCAATTCCCAGTTTTTTGGGTTACAACGGCTTTCCTGCCAGCGTTTGTATTTCCATTGATTGCGAAGTGGTTCACGGTATTCCCTCCAAGAAGAAAATTCTTCACGAGGGAAGTATCGTTAGCTACGACGTTGGCGCAATTGTCAACGGATGGAATGGTGACGCCGCTCGCACCGTGGGTGTAGGCGTTATCTCCGACGAATGTCAACAACTTATCAACGTTACCGAACAAAGTTTCTTTAAGGGCGTTGAAAGTATCAAACCGGGCATCACCCGACTGGGCGACTTGGGGTTTGCAATCCAAAGTTACGCCGAAAGTTTTGGTTATGGTGTAGTTCGTGATTTGGTCGGTCACGGTATCGGCAGAAAAATGCACGAAGATCCCAACGTTCCCAACTACGGAACACCGGGACATGGTTTGAGGCTTACCAAAGGCATGACAATCGCAATCGAGCCCATGATCAATATGGGCACGGAAAAGGTAGATTTCCTTTCCGACGGATGGACGGTCAAAACACGCGACCGTAAACCTTCCGCTCACTACGAAAATACAATTGCCATTTTGGACGACGGTATCGAAATTTTAAGTTTATAAAGGTATATATGAACGAATATGACATAGGTGTTGGCAGCGTAGTGCTGTCCAAACAAGGTCGTGACAAAGGCCTGTACTTTGTGGTTACATCGGTAGACAAAAAAGGTTTTGTGTATCTTGCCGACGGTGGTATGCGCAAACTGGCATCCCCCAAAAAGAAAAACGTAAAACACGTTTCCTACAGTGGTGTAACGTTAAATTCCATCGCCGAAAAACTTTGCAACAACAAAAAAGTTTTCGACAGCGAAGTAAAAAGTGCCTTACGGCAGTTTAACCAACAAAAATAGAGGAGAATCTAAATGTCAAAAGACGATGTAATTGAGGTAGAAGGCGTCGTTGTGGAAGCACTTCGCAACGCCGAGTTCCGCGTGAGACTTACCAACAACCACGAAATTACCGCTTACGTTTCCGGCAAGTTGAGAATTCACTCAATCCGCATTTTGCCGGGCGATGCAGTCAAGTTGGAAATGAGTCCCTACGATCTCACAAAAGGTAGAATAGTTTGGCGTTCAAAAGGCGGCCAATAAAACAAATTTTAACAGGACGGTGGAAGTTCCACTCAGTCAAGGAGGAATACAATGAAAGTAAGACCATCAGTAAAACCCATGTGCGACAAGTGCAAGGTTATCAAACGTAACGGCAAAGTTATGGTAATTTGCTCAAAATATCCAAAACACAAGCAAAGACAAGGTTAATCCAACCAAAAAATCTTGTCCACAAGCTCAAGTTACTTTGTAACAAGCTTTGGCTACAATCACGCAAAGGCAAGTGCAACATCATTCCACTTAGGCTTGCTTTGACTTTGGGTGTCAAGATATACAACAAAGTATAAAATTTATTCAAGGAGAAAAACAAATGGCTCGTATTTCCGGTGTAGATTTACCCAGAGAAAAACGTATTGAAATTGGCTTGACCTATATTCACGGCATTGGACGCACCACAGCAACCAGAATCCTTGTTGAAACAGGTGTCAATCCCGATACTCGCGTTAAAGATTTGACAGAAGACGACGTATCCAAGATTCGTGACTATATCGAAAATAACCTCCAAGTCGAAGGTGACCTTCGTCGTGAGGTTTCGTTGAACATCAAAAGACAAATTGAAATTGGCTCATACCGTGGAATCCGTCATCGTAAGGGACTTCCCGTACGCGGACAATCCACTAAACAAAACGCTCGCACAAGAAAAGGTCCAAAACGTACCGTTTCTCGTGGTAAGAAGGGTTAATAGGAGGATAGCTTAAAATGGCACAAAAAAGAGTTGTCAAAAAAAGACGCGACATAAGAAAAGTTGACAAAGGACAAGTTCACATTCACGCTTCCTTCAACAACACAATCATCACATTTACAGACTTGAACGGTAACGCTCTTGCTTGGTGCTCCGCTGGTAGCCTTGGCTTCCGTGGTTCTCGTAAAAGCACAGCTTTCGCTGCTCAACAAGCTTGCGAAGTTGCAGCTAAAGGCGCAAAAGAATACGGTCTTCGTTCTGTAGAAGTTTACGTAAAAGGTCCCGGTCAAGGACGTGAATCCGCTATCCGTGCTCTTGCAGCAGCAGATATCGAAGTTACCTTGATTCAAGACGTATCTCCTATCGCTCACAATGGATGCCGTCCACCAAAGCGTAGAAGAATTTAGTTAAAGGAGAAAGACAATGGCTAGAAATACTGGTGCAGATTGCCGTCAATGCAGACGTGAAAAATGCAAATTGTTTTTGAAGGGCGAACGTTGCTACACAGATAAGTGCGCTCTCGTTAAGCGTGCAAAGGTTCCCGGAGTTCATGCTGACTCTCGCAAAAAGACTACCGAATATGGTCTTCAACTTCGCGAAAAGCAAAAGACAAAGAGAATTTACGGTCTTCAAGAAAAACAATTCCACAAGTACTACGAAGAAGCTGAACGCATGAAGGGTATTACCGGTGCTAACATGCTTATCCTTTTGGAAGAACGTTTGGACAACGTTGTTTATCGTTTGGGTATCGGTGTTTCCCGTTCTCAAGCAAGACAATTCGTTAACCACGGTCTTATCACAGTAAACGGTAAGCGCGTAACTATCCCCAGTTACCAAATTAGCGTTGGCGACGTTATTTCCATCAAGGAAAACAAAAAGGAAATCGAATTGTTCGTTCAACTTAAACAATCCAAAAAACCTGCAAATCTTCCAAAGTGGTTGGATTTCGATCCCGAAACACTTACAGGCAAAGTTCTTCAAAAGCCTGAACGTGAAGATATTGATATGAATATCCAAGAACACATGATTGTCGAATTGTATTCGAAATAATCCAAAAGACAAACGTGCGAAAAGTCGAGTTTTTATCGGCGTGTTCGCAACACTTTGCAAAGGGTATCAATATTTGTGGTATCTTTTGCAAACAGCCTTTGGTTTTGCCAAGGGTAAACAAAAATTATATATAAAGGAGATTGTTGTCCAATGATGGAAATAGAAAAACCAGTAATGACAGTTGAAGAAAGCGGTCAAAACTCCAGCTTCATCAAGATTGTTGCCGAACCATTGGAAAGAGGCTATGGTATAACACTTGGCAATGCGCTTAGACGTGTGTTGCTTGCTGCCCTTCCCGGTGTTGCAGTTGTAGGACTTAAAATCGACGGCGTACAACACGAGTTTTCAACTATCCCTGGTGTAAAAGAAGACGTCACAGACATAATCCTGAACATCAAACGTTTGGCTCTCAAGTCGGATAACGAAGATAACGACTTCCGTAAGACAATCACAATCAACAAAGTTGGTCCTTGCGAAGTTCACGCAGGAGATATCATCACCGATACCGAAGTAGAAGTTCTCAACCCCGATCTGTACATCTGCACAATCGAAGATGGCGGTGCGTTGGATATGGAACTTTACGTTGGCAGAGGTTGTGGTTACTACTCCATCGAAAAGAACAAGGAACGTAACAAAGAACTTAAACTCAATTACCCAATCGGTTTTATCCCCATCGATTCTATTTTTGGACCAGTTCACAAAGCAAGCTACTCCGTAGAACCTGCCCGTGTTGGTCAAGATATCACACGCGACAAGCTTATTTTGGAAGTGGAAACAAACGGCGCCTTTTCCGGCAGAGAAATCGTTTCCTTGGCGGCAAGAATCATTGAGGATCACATCAAAATGTTTGTAGAGTTGTCGGAAAACTTCTCCAAGGATATTCTTATCCCACGCGAAAGTGACAACCACAAGAAAGTTTTGGAAATGAACATCGACGACATGGACTTGTCCGTTCGCAGTTACAACTGTTTGAAACGTGCAGGTATCCAAACCGTTGCCGACCTTACTGACCGCACCGAAGAAGATATGCTAAAAGTAAGAAATCTTGGTAGAAAATCGCTTGACGAAGTAATTGCAAAATTGGAAAGTTACGGACTATCTTTGAAAAATAAAGATGAATAGGAGAATTGCAAAATGGCAGCACAAAGAAAATTAGGAAAAGCAACAGACGCCAGAATGGCCCTTTTGAAAAACCAAGTTTCTCAACTTTTGTGGAATGGCAAACTTGAAACAACCGCAGCTCGCGCTAAGGAAGTTCAAAAACTTGCTGAAAAATATATCACTCTTGCTATCAATACATACAAAGACAGCATCGAGGTGGAAAAAACCAAGATTGTTAACGGCAAAGAAACAACTGTAAAAGTTGTTAACGACGGCGCTAACAAACTTGCAGCAAGACGTACTTTGATGGCTAACCTTGCAGATTTGCAAGAAACACGCCTTCCAAAGGAAAAAGCTTCCGAATACAAGGTTCGTACAAAGGCAGTTAAACACCCACTTATCGAAAAGTTGTTTAACGAATATGCTCCCAAGTTCGACAAAATCGCACAAGAAAAGGGACAAAAGGGTGGCTACACAGCAATCTACAAGATGAACGCTCGTCGTGGAGATGCTGCAGAAATGGCACTTATCGTTGTTCTTTAATAACAACAAATTGTTGAGTTAATAACAACAAATCGTTGAATTGTAAAACAATAACAACAAATTGTTGTATTTTAATAACAAAAAACGGCAAATTGTTTTATTTTAACAACAACAAAAATGCGTTGTACTTTAATAACAACTAACAACAAAAACTCTGGTAAATTTACCAGAGTTTTTTGCTATTTATGGATTTTGATAACGTTTGGTTTCGCGCCTGCAAAACATGTGTTATCATGATTGCGTTGCTGTTTGTGTAGCCGGAACATGAGAAATCCCAAAACAATCAACCGCAGAATCTCGCGCGAACAACAAATAACTGATTGCATTTTCTACGTCGGCACTCATTTTGAATAACATCAAACAATCAATCATATCATTGTTGATGGTGGTATCGGCGGGAGCAAGCCCAGTCTACGATAATGCAAATACGCTCTGCTATCGCGCGAACAACAAATAACTGATTGTATTTTCTACGTCGGCACTTTGGGTTATGCAGAACGTTAATTAAAAAGCAGATAATTTCAATCGGGAGAGAATCGGAAAACATATATTGCCACTAACCACCATGCAAACAAATATACCGTATCGTAGGGCGGTAGCTTGCTGTCGTCGTTTCTTTCGATAATCGTTGGCAACCGGACTTACTAAAAATAATCAACGAAAGATTTTGTTAATGGTAGTGGAACGTTGTCAATTACTTGCACCTTAAAACCTAAAACCATATGCGTTGGCACTTTGGGTTATGCAGAGTATATCATCACGTAAAACGGCGAAGTTCCCGTTCCTTGCAAGCAAAGCAGAAACTTCTCGTATTATATATTACGTAATAAAAACGTCAAGTGCAATGCAAAAACTATTTCTTTGTGTTGTATTTTTGCATAATGCGGTCAACGTCCACTCCGTGCACAAAATCGAACAGTGCGTTGGCAACGTCGTCGTGCGTTTTGTCTAAAATTGCATGGTCGTCGTCGCTGACGTTAGAAAGCACGTAGTCAATCAATGCCATGGGCGTTTCCTTTTGGATGCCCACCCTAATGCGAACAAAATCGGTAGTGCCAAGCATAGCCACGATATTTCGCATACCGTTGTGTGTGCCTGCGGAACCCTCCTTGCGGATTCGCACGTTGCCCATGGGGATGTCGATGTCGTCGTACACAACAATCAAATTGCCTTTTTCAATTTTGTACTTGTGGCACAACTCCTGCACGGCTTCGCCGGACAAATTCATATAGGTTACCGGTTTTGCAACGATAACCTTTTGTCCGTTAACACGTGCGTGCGCCGTCACCGATTTGCACTCGCCTTTGTCAAAGGTTACGCCCAGTTTTTGCGCCAACTTGTCCACGCACATAAATCCCATGTTGTGGAAGGTATTTAGATATTTTTTGTCCGGATTGCCCAGACCTACAACAAGATACATATTTTTCCTCTAAAACGTTTTGTGACGCAAATTTTTGTGGACGTTGTTGATTTTTTGTGACAATCAACGCAAAAACTACCCATTCGTGATTATTGCATAGCGGGTTTTAACGCATATTTGCATCTATGATTGTTTGTTGCAACGTGAACCTTTGTGTAGTCAAAGTGTTCGTCTATCGTGAGGCAGACGTAGAAATCCAAACCGAGTTGTCTATTGCTAATCCCGCATTGCATTCTTTGTTGCGCAATCCACAATTTGTTCGTCCGTAGTCTTTTATCATTGTACCACAAAAAAAGTCAAATGTAAACATTTACAATATCACAAAAATGTGCTACAATATGATATCGAAAGTTACATTGCCAACGGGCGGTTTGCCCAAGTAGTAACGGCGGTGCAATAAACATCATGCACAACTTTTTAGACAGGCTAAACAACGTAACTGAATACGCAAAATTGCATCTTGATACCCGTGATAAAAATTTTATCTCGGCTTTTGGCGTGCAACCAAACGAAAAACCACTGCTTGTTAGCGGTGCAAAGGGTTGCGCCTTGTACGTGTGTAGTGATTACGTGGAAAGTCAACGAGTTTTTCGCGAGTTGTGCGCCTTGACCAACGGTAACGTGGTGTACCTTCCCCACAAAGACGACGTGCTTTTGTACAAGCGGACAGCCTCCAAAAACCAACTTTTTGCGCGCAATTTTGCCCTTTACAGCCTTGTTAACGGCGCAAATTTTGTGGTTGCTTGCGTTGATTCGCTAATGCAGTTTTACCCCCTAAAAAGTCGTTTTCAGGCTGATTGTTTCCGCATCCAAACGGACGTCTGCTACGACGTCAAACTACTTGTAAAACAGTTGGTAGCCTGCGGTTTCGTGCGCGTGGACGGCATTTCTACCGAAGGTGAATTTGTTGTGCGTGGCGATATTTTAGACGTATCCTTGCCCTTTGGCAAACGCTACCGCGTGGACTTTTTTGACGACCAAGTGGAAAGTATCAAGGTGGTTGGCGACGACAACGTTGCCCGCGATAGTGTGGATTTTGTAGATATATACCCCTTGTACGAAGCCACTTTGCTAAACAGTGCCAAATTGAACGATTTGCAAGGGTATATCAATCGACAAAAGGTGTCAGAAAACGCCAAAGCACGTCTAAACGAGATCATTTCGCAAATGCAATCGTCGGCGGGCAGTGGCATGGTAGATAACGCTTGGCTTGTGCCCTTTGTAAAGTGTTCCACCTTGGCGGAATATCTTCCGCAAAACACAATTGTGTTTTGGGACGAGCCAAAATTGTTGCTAAACCGTGTTAATTTTATCACCAACGAACACAATCAACGTGTGGAAAACCTAACCAAAGCGGGCGAAACGTTGCCTGCTCACCAAAAATGTTTGGTGGATGCTCACAACGTTTTTGTCGTAAACAAGCATCAAGTAAGCCTTCAAACGTTGGCGTACGCTCCGCAAATCGGTCAACCGGAGGCGGTGTACAACTTCAAAACGACTGCCGTTCCCAACTACGCCATGAACGACACCCAACTTGCTACCGACGTTGCCAACTGGAAGCGTATGGGGTACGAAGTGGTTATTTTGGCTGGCAAGGATGGCGTTGAACCCACTTGCAACAAGCTGGCAACCAACGGAGTTTACCTGCATCAAGGGGAAAAAGCGTTGCCAAATCCTGCCGAAGGACTAATTTTGCCCATTGGCTACTCCAAGGGATTTGTTTCGCACACAAACAAGCTTGTTGTTATCGGTGCACGCGATTTGGGACGCGGTATTGACAAAAAACAGGTATCTAAAAACAAAAAACAGGCATTTTTGTCGGTAGAACGTGGCGACTACGTCGTTCATGAAATCCACGGTATAGGTCTGTGCGAAGGTATTCAAAAAATAACCTCCCCCAGTGGCGAACAAAAGGACTATGTTGTTGTTTTGTACAAAAACGGCGATAGGTTGTACGTGCCGGTGGATGCCACAAACATGCTTTCGCGCTACTCCGGTGGTGAAAACCCCACTTTGTCCAAACTGGGCGGAGAAGATTTTGCGCGAGTTAAAAACAAAGTTAAAGCGGGCATTAAACAGATGTCCATCGACCTACTAAAACTGTACGCCGAAAGGGAAAAATCACGTGGATTTAGATACCATATCGACCAATATCTCAACGACGAGTTCGAGCAGTACTTCCCCTTTACCCCTACGGAAGATCAACTAAAGTGCCAAGCGGAAATATCCAAGGACTTGACCAGCGACCGTATTATGGACCGTGTTTTGGTGGGCGATGTGGGCTTTGGCAAAACGGAAGTTGCAATGCGTGCAACCTTCGACGTGGTGTCCAACGGCTACCAAGTGGCGGTGCTTGCTCCCACCACAATCCTTGCAGAACAGCACTACAAAACCTTTAGTGAACGTATGTCGCACTTCGATATCAAAGTGGCGTGCCTAAACCGATTTAGATCGGCAGAAGAACAAAAAACTATAGTTAAACAGGTTGCCGATGGCAAGGTGGACGTACTTGTGGGCACACACAGGTTGCTTTCCAAAGACGTGCAATTTGCCAAACTGGGATTGCTTGTTTTGGACGAAGAACAGCGTTTCGGTGTGGAACACAAGGAAAAAATCAAGGCGCTAAAAACGTCGGTGGACGTGCTCACAATGAGCGCAACCCCCATTCCGCGTACATTGCACATGGCACTTTCCGGCATACGAGATATTTCCACAATCACCACTCCCCCGGTGGAGCGTATGGCGGTGGAAACCTTTGTAGTGGAGCAAAGCGATACTCTTTTGTGCGACGTTATCACGCGCGAGCTTGCCCGTGGCGGACAGGTGTACTGCGTGTACAACAGCGTGCAAACAATCGACAGTTTTGCCTACAAACTAAAGGAAATGTTGCCCGATGCAAAAATTATCGTGGCACACGGTCAAATGGGCGAAAATGCCTTGGAAGATGCCGTTTTGGCATTTGCGCAGGGCAAAGGTAACGTGCTTGTTTGTACCACGATTATCGAAAACGGCATAGATATTCCCAATGCCAACACGATTATCGTTACCAATGCCGACAAACTTGGACTTTCCCAACTATATCAACTGCGTGGCAGAGTGGGACGCAGTAACAAACTTGCATACGCCTACTTTTTGTACAAGGAAGACAAAATACTTAGCGAAGTGGCATTCAAGCGCCTTTCTTCCATCACCGAGTACAGCGAATTGGGTAGCGGTTTCAAAATAGCCATGAAGGATTTGGAAATCCGCGGTGCCGGTAACATCTTGGGGCGCGAGCAACACGGACACATGGTAAAAGTGGGTTACGATATGTATGCAAAACTGTTGCAAGAAGCCGTTGCCGAATTGAAGGGTAAACCCGTCGAAAAGGAAATTGCAACGGAGATAGAAATAGATATCGAAGCATACGCACCGGACAATTACGTTCCGTCACAAACGGAGCGAATGGATTTCTATCAACAACTTGCCGGATGCAAAACAGTGGAAGAAATAAACAAAACCAAACAGCAGCTGCAAAGCGTATATGGCACAATGCCACGTGCGGTGGAAAACTTGTTTACTGTGGCAACGCTAAAGGTGCTTGCAAATGCAGTAGGCGTGCAAAAAGTCGTTGTAAAAGTGGGCAAAGGCGAACTTGTTTTTGCCAGCAAAGAAAAGATGTTTTGCAAGTCGGTGTTTGACGCTCTAACGGAGTTTGGCAATCGCGTTAGCGCATCTTCCAACAGCTACAGTTTGGTGTTTAGCTCCACCGACTACATCCAAAAGGACCGACTGTTGGATGCAATGCTCACCTTTTTGCAAAATCTGCAACAAAAGTAGCAAAATCGAGCAACTTTACAAGGATTTTTGCATTTTGTGCACAATCAAACTCGGTCAAACGCTTGCCAAGTTGCAAATATAAATGTATAATAGATAAGTATCATTATATGTGGGCGTATGCCCGTGTATACAAAAAGGTAAAACTTTTAGGAGTAATTTATGAAAAAGGCAATCAAACTAATCACACTCATTTTAGTCGTTGTTATGATGTTTAGTGTTTTGTCCGGTTGCGCAATGTTTGGAAGAAATACCGAAAAGTATCGCTCCACAGCAATTGCGAAAGTCGGCGACCAAACCATCACCGTTGGCGAAATGTTGGACGCTTTCAACACGCAATACAACAACTACTATTACTATATTGCACAAGGCTACTTCACTGCAGAACAAGTTTTCGAACTTGCTGCTGATTCGGTGTATTCTCAAGCTATCAAAGTGGATGCATACGTTTCTGCAGAAGGTCGTACGCCTGCAACCACCAACAAGGCCTACAAAAACGGCGAATATCTTACCGAAACGGAACTTGCATTTGTTGTTCGTTACGTAAAATATTTGATGTTCTCCAACTTCGATACTCAAGTAGAAAACTACCTTGCTCAAGATTTCGACTTTGCCGCAGCAGATAGCGACAAAGAGGATACCTCTCGCGATTTCCCCGAATACGACGATTTGGGTGGCGTTGCATATTCCCAATACGTGTACGACCAAAACTTCGTCAACGAAGATATGGACGAGTACTTGAGCGACTACTATAGCTTTATCGACTTGAACGATTTTGCAAAGGACAACAAACTTGATTCGTATGTTTTCGCAAAAGAAGCTGATGCACAAGCTACTTTGGATTCCTACAACGATCGTCTTGACGAAGAAGATGCAAAGGTTTCCTTCGATCAACTTGTAAAAACACAAAACAAGGTTGTTCGTTTGTATCAAGAGTCTATCAACAGATCCTATGGCTACGATTTGGAAAGCTTTGTAAAAGGACAAGTCGAATCCATGATCAAGTCTATCATCGTTGCAAAGTACAACTACGAAAAGTACAGCGCAATTGACGGTGCAAATGCGGCTGACACAATCGCCACTTTGACGGCTAACGTAGAAGGTCTTGCTGCAAACCAACGTGCAGGCTACCTTCTTAACGGCAGTTTCGATTCCACAATTACCGGTCTTACCGATTCTTCCTACATCTACGCAGTAGATAGTGCCGAAGCATCCAAGTACATTTTCGTAAAGAACATCCTTATTCCGTTTAGCGCAGCTCAAAAGCAATATCTCACAAACCTTGCTCAAACTTTGGGCGGAACGGACAGCAAGGCTTATCTCGAAGCTCGCCAAGAACTTGCTACACAAATCGTTGCTGACGACTACACAAGCGAAAAGGACGAAGACGGCAACTACACCGTACAAGTTAAGGACTTGTTCGACGTTGATGCTGATGGAAACCTTGTTATCAAAGCAGGCAGTGCCCTTGCAAATTATTTTGGTAATAACGGCGAAGTTACCGCAATGGAAGGAAAATCCAAAACGGAAACTATCATCGAATTGATGAAAAAGTACAACACCGATACAGCTCAACACTCCGCATCTTTCGACTACGTTGTACGCGTTGCAGACGACAAAAACTACACCCAACCTTGGGTAACGGAATTTGTTGATGCCGCTAAGGAAGCAAAAGAAGCAGGCACCAACAGTTATGCTTTGTGCGTATCTACCTATGGTGTGCACATTGTGTACTACTCTGCAGACGTTACCGAACAAAATTTCGAATTCGATAAAGTTGTTGGCAAAAACGATGCAGATACGTCCAGTCCTGCCTACAAACTTTTCAAATCCTATTTCGAAACGGAATCCAACTCGGTTGTAAGCAAAGATATGGAAACTCTCAAAGAGGCTTACGAAACCAACGGTAGAGTTGTTGAGTTGGGCGAATTTGCAAAGTTTATCAAAAACAACGGTCTTGACTACTCCTTCGAAGATATGATTTGTGCCGAAGACGACGGCTCCGACAGTCACGCAGGTCACAACCACTAAAATTAAACACAAAAATCCCTTTCCACCGAAAGGGATTTTTCTTTTGCCGTTTGTGATATTTTGCAACAAAATTGTGTGATTTTACCACAAAAACACC
>CAZDLE010000027.1:0-2798 GCA_964506035.1 uncultured Oscillospiraceae bacterium
GCGATAACAATTTGTGCGCCGTAGTACAAAACGTGGTTAGATAGGGAAAGCACCACGCTTTTTTCCTTTCCGCCAAAGTACATCAGCGAAAGTACCAAGTCGCTTGCCCAAAAGCACACAAGTGCAATTGCAAAGGGCCACAAAAAACTGACAGACACAGACAAGGCAACGGCAAAAGCTGCCGCAAACGTCAAAAAGAATGCATAAATGCTTGCTTGTGCCAAAAATTTGCCAAGCGTTAGTCCCAGCAATTTATTGGAGAAAAACACCACAATGGCGGTAAACGCAAGGGCAAAAGTGCCCGCGATAAGCAGTTCTGTTGCAACGTTTTTGCCTACGATTGCGCCTGCAAATAGCACGTAAAACACGTGTCCAACGCCAAAAGCAAACATCCCGTAGTTTAGGTAGCTGTTTCCGCGTGTTTGATCTACGGATTTTAGATCCAGCAAAATATCACCAATCATGCCGGAAATAAGTCCCAGCACAACGTACATTGCAACGTCGATATTGCGATTGCTAAATGCAACCACTACGCCCAGCGCCACAAAACAGAAAGATGCCAGCGTTTTTGTTAACAACGACACCACTCCGCCGTGGGTAACGCGCAACACGGAAAACAAAATTGCCGTTGCGATTGCGAGAATTGTCAGCAGGATTATTGGTAAACTCATAGTAAAAACTCTCCTCAAAGATATTTGTTGGCGAACCCCTTTCAGCCAAGAAACCGTTGTTATTTGTGTTTTTGGCTAGCCAACCACACCTTCATCACCAAGCTGTGCGGTAAAATTTTGACAGCAAGGCGCATCCACCAAGATTTTGCACCCACAATGCAGATTTCTTTGTTCTTTTTTGCCTTTTTTACTGCCACTTTGGCGACGCGCTCGGGAGTGAGCAGACTGCCAAAATTGGAAACTGCCTTTTGGGACGTCTTTTCCGCAGTGCCGAAAAACGCCGTTTTTGTCCACAACGGGCAAAGACAGGTCACGCCAATCTTTTTTGGTTTAAGTTCCGCACGCAAACTGCGAGCATAACTCAAAACGAACGCCTTGCTTGCGCCGTACACGTTCATATAGGGGGTGGATTGCAACGCAGCCATGGATGCAATTTGTACCATTTTTGCGCCGACTTGCATATAGTGGATGCAAATTTCGCTCATTTTTACAAGCGCAACCACGTTTAGATTGATCATATTGACGGAAACTTCCAAGGGGATTTCTTCGTAGCTACCAAATTTGGCAAATCCTGCGGAGTTTACCAGCCACAACACGTTGGGTTGCTCGTCGGCAAGCTTTTGCTTGAAAATTTCAATTTGCGCGCCGTCCGTCAAATCCATTTCCATTTTTACAAGGGGTGTGGATAGTTCCACTTCGCCCGTTTTGTCCCAGCCGAGACCGATTCCCCAAATTTCGTCCGCGCCGATATGGTCAAGTTGCTTTACAAATTGCAACCCGATGCCACTTGATGCGCCCGTTACGATAATGACGTTTTTCATAAAACTTTTCACCTCTTTGTTATTGTTGCCAGTTTGACTAAATTTAACTGCGTAGACGTCACGCAGAAACTTTATGCGCTTTGAGAGTTGTGAATTTACTTGCGTTGGAGATAGTTTCGTCCATTTACCCAAAAATCACTTTGCAGATGTTTTTTGTGCAAACCCTACGTTATTTGTGTAGATATTTGGGACTTTTTTGCATATCCGGTGCAGGTTTTCCACAAGAATTGTCTGCATAGACACCACGCAACAAAAATCTCACACACAAACACGCTATTTTGGATTTTTGTGAAGAAACCCTGCCACGCAAATTTTTACAATTACGTCCGCATAGAAAAATCCGTCAAACACAGCGTTGTTGTATCACCCATTATACCAACAAACGCAAACTAAATCAATAGATATTTCAATTTTGTGTGGCAAAAAATACGGTTGTTGTCGCAAAAAATCGCATACGTCATCAAAAAATCGACAATAGGCAGTCAAGTTGGCAAAAATCAGCAACAATCCTTGAAAACTTTGTTGCAAAGTGGTATAATTATAATATAAGAAAAAATTTGGAGGCAACTATGAAAACGGTAATTATAACAGGTAGCGCCCGTGGGTTGGGTTTTGAAATGGCAAAAAACTTTCGCGCCCACGATTACAACGTTGTACTGAGTGATATCAACGAACAAAATTTGGAACACGCCCAAGTGGAACTTTCGCAAATGGAAGGCGCAGGGGAAATTACCAGTGTGGTTTGTAACGTGTGCGACCTTGCTCAAGTGGAAAATTTGTGGTCGCAAGCCTTTGCGCAATTTGGCACAGTGGATGTTTGGATCAACAACGCCGGTGTAAATCAACCGTCAAAACACGCATGGGATTTGGCGGAAAAGGAAATCGACTTTCTTATCGACGTGGATTTGAAGGGTGCGATCAATGGAAGTGCCGTTGCTATGCGCGGAATGTCCAAGCAAGGCTTTGGTGCAATCTACAACGTGGAAGGCTTTGGTAGCAACGACGCCTACCAAGAAAATTTGGTTATGTATGGCACCACAAAGCGTGCGGTAACATATTTTACAACCGCCCTTGCCAAGGAAAGTGAAATTGCCGGCACAAAGGTGATTGTTGGCAAGCTTTCGCCCGGCATTATGATTACCGACTTTTTGACGTCTTCCAACGGACAGGACAATACCAGCCAACTTTCTGACAAAGTTAAAAAGGTGTACAACATTTTGGGTGACTACCCCGACGTGATTGCAAAGTTTTTGGTAAACAAAATGGTAAAGAACACTAAAAACAACGCCCACATTCAATGGCTCAC
>CAZDLE010000027.1:2898-9274 GCA_964506035.1 uncultured Oscillospiraceae bacterium
CAACGTGACGTCAATATGATTGAAAATATTTTGCAAATTGCAAAACACAACAATAAAGGAAAACAGCTCAAAATATATACGCAGATATGCCATTAGTCCGCAAAACGCGTTTGGGCTACCTTGTAAAAAAAGAACCGAGAAAATTATCTCGGTTCTTCTTGATTTTGTGTTATCAAACTATTTTACAGAAACGTTATCTTGCCACAACGGTTTAGCCTTTGCAACGGTCTTGTAGCATTACAGTAAAGTTGTTATTCAACAGGTTAGTCGTTTTAAAAACTAATGTTGTTACGCACGTTTAATAACTTTTCGCCCTTATGCAACCCCTTGTTTTCACAAAGGTTTAGGAGTTTTGCAAAACGTATGGCTATTTTTTGCGACAACTTGGTTATTCTGCAGGGGTTTCGGTTGGAGTTTCCGCAGGAGTTTGTGTGGTTGCGGGAACTTCCGTTTTGTTTACAAATGCGTAAACTTCTTCCGGAGTAGCGCCCTTCATAAGCATTTCCACTTCTTCCGAGTGAATTGTTTCCAACTCGAACAAAACACGTGCCATGTTGTGCAAAACGTCAATTTTTTCCGTCAAAATTTGTGTTGCACGTTTGTGGCAATCGTCCACAATTTGACGTACTTCTTCGTCAATGATGTTTGCGATTTCTTGTGAGTAGCCCTTTTCGGTGGTGTAGCCACGTCCAAGGAAAACTTCCCCTTCGCTACCGTAGAACAACGGACCAATGCGGTCGCTCATGCCCCACTCGGTAACCATTTGGTGTGCGCGCTCGGTAAGTGATTTGATATCTCCACTTGCACCGCTGCTGATGTTTTTGATTACAAGTTCTTCGGCAACACGTCCGCCAAGCGTCATAACGATTTCGTCGAGAAGTTGTTGTTTTGTAACGTGACTGTTGTCGTTTTCCGGACGAGTCATGGTGTAGCCGGCAGCCATACCGCGCGGGATAATTGTTACTTCGTGAACGGGATCGCAATACTTAAGGCTGGATGCCAAAATTGCGTGACCTGCTTCGTGATAGGCGGTGATACGTTTGTCCGGTTCGGTAACAAGGCGGGATTTCTTTTGTGGTCCCATAACAACCTTGTTGATACCTTCGTTTACGTCCGCCATGGTGATAACCTTGCGGTTTGCTCTAACTGCCAAAATTGCCGCTTCGTTTAGGAGGTTTTCCAAATCGGCACCGGTAAAACCTGCTGTGATGCGTGCAACGGTGCGAAGATTTACGTCGGGGCCAAGTGGTTTTTTGCGTGCGTGAACCTTCAAAATAGCTTCACGACCGCGAACGTCGGGGCGATTTACGTAGATTTGTCTGTCGAAACGACCGGGACGAAGCAAAGCGGGGTCCAAAATGTCTGCGCGGTTGGTTGCAGCCATAATGATGATGTTTGTGCTTGTTTCAAAACCGTCCATTTCAACCAAAAGTTGGTTCAAAGTTTGTTCTCTTTCGTCGTGACCGCCACCAAGACCGGCACCACGTTGACGACCTACTGCGTCGATTTCGTCAATAAAGATGATGCAAGGCATGTTTTTCTTTGCTTGATCGAACAAATCTCTAACACGGCTTGCGCCCACGCCTACAAACATTTCTACAAAGTCGGAACCGCTCATGGAGAAGAAAGGTACGCCTGCCTCGCCTGCAACGGCTTTGGCAAACAACGTTTTACCCGTTCCCGGAGGACCTACAAGCAACACGCCTTTGGGAATACGTGCGCCCATATCGTGGAAACGTTTGGGATCCTTCAAAAAGTCGATAATTTCTTGCAACTCTTCCTTTTCTTCTTCGGCGCCGGCAACGTCGGTAAAACGTACCTTCATGTTGGTGATTGCCTTTGCACGAGAGTGTCCAAAATCCATGTTTTGGTTGTTTTGGCGTGCGATGGAGCGAACCACCAAGATGCCCATGCCCACAAGGAACACAATGTACAGCACGGGGAAGATGTAGTCAGTCCAGTGTGCTTGGTTGGGATCGGCCGCTTTGTAAGTTACGTTGTCCGTGTTGAGTACACCATTTTCGAAAGCAGCCAAGATAAACTCGTTTAACGATTGTCTATCGGCGGTAACAAAGGTGTAGTAGTTGTTGGCATTGTCTACGCAGGTAACTTTGTAGCCGTTTAGCTCAATTTTTTTGAATACCGCGATACTTTTGCGGAACGTTGCTTCGTCGATTTCCGTTGAAGTGTTACCAAGCATTGTCCACAACAACGCGATCACTACGACGATGCAAACGATGGCAATTATTGTAGGTATCACTCTGTTTCTTTTTTGTTCCAAAATAATCTCCTTTCAAACGCTTGTGCGTTTTGTTATCTAACGTATATTGATTTGGCAAAGGACGTTTTGCAAAATAACCCATTTGCTTGTTGCAACATATTTATATACCGCGCAAAGTGCGCATTTTACGTTTAGGTAAAATTTTTCGCAAAACTATCATTTTGATGTAAAAACTGTCGTTTTTTTTGTGTTTCAAGAATGAGAAACGGCGAAGTTTTGTTTTGTGTATACCTTCGGTGCCTCAAACAAAACCCCTTGTGTGATATACTGTGCAAAACATCCGTTTTTTGAAAGCTGCAGTTTTTACGCTTGGTATATTATATCACAACAAAGGATCATAGTCAAATACATACGATTGGTAATGCAATAAGTTGGATACTTTGCGTGCTTTTTTTGTCGTTCTGCTGAGTGCTACAACGTTGTGCACGTATGTCCATTGCCTTGCGTGATCTTGTATAGTATATTTAATTTGTCTTGAAATTTCCTTAAAAACGCAAACAATATTGCATTTTTACGTTAAAATTGCAATATTGCAGAAATCATGCTATACAAATGGTCGTTTTGCAACGAAAAACAAATATAACGTTTGCGGGCGGTTGGTTGCACTGTTAAAACTGTGTACACGTCAATCGGAGGTGCATTTTGTAGCCATCACAATTGCGGTGGCAATAAATTGGCTCAATCTTTCCACCAAAAGTGCCTTTTCCACGCTGTTTTCGTAAAAATCCGCCATATCTTTGTTGCCCACAATGCCCACGATACTGACGTCGCCAACACTTTGCAACTGTTTGTTGGTCGCCGCGCCGGGGGTAATTCCGCCCATCGTTAGTTGCACTTTGCCCACTTGGTTATCGGTGCCGACAGCCGCATCCACAACCAAAAGTAGCGCATTTGGATGTAGACGTTTTATCACGGACACCGCTTGTGACAGGTTTTTTGCGTGAATATTAGCCCCTTGCATGCCGTACACGAACATTGGCAGTGGTAGATTTTCGTTGAGTAAACTTCCCACGCGCGGACCGAGACTGTCAGCAACGACGTTTTCCGTGCCGATACACACAACCACCACTTGGCGGATGTTTTTTGCAAGTTGTTTTGTTAGTACCTTTTTGGCATTGGTATCGTTTACGTTGATTTCCATCATAAAAATTTCCTCCGGGTAGATTTTTTCCGCAACGACGCCTTGCCAAAATAACAAAAACGCAACGTTTTGCCACATTTTGCCCTTTTCTGTCACAATAAACGTTACAAAAAGCGCGATTTTTGTGTTAACCGCCGAGAGAACACGATTTTTAACCGCTCTAATATCAACCTGTTGCTGCGTTAATATTTTTGACTGCCCTTGTGCCAATTGTCTACGCGGATATCTTTGTTGGGTATCTCGTGAACGATAATCCGCGTTCCCGGGACTGTAAATAATGGCTAAGATTGGTTGTATTTTGTGAATAATATTTCAACTGCGACTGCACAAAACGATTGATCTGCATTTGTCGGTAAGAATATGTATCGAACTGTCCTTTGCGAAGTGTTGTGGCGATCTGTTACTGCGTTAATATTTTTGACTGCCCTTGCGCCAATTGTCTACGCGGATATCTTTGTTGGGTATCAAAAAGGACGTTTCGCAAGTGATAAAAACCTTGTTGGTACCCACGCCGTATACAGAGGTTTCTTTGTTGAATTGGCGGATGTGCATCTATTTATAATAGGTATTCCGTCTACTCAAAATAACGCTCGTCCAAAATGGATATCGTTAGCATCATTTGGCACACAGATAACAACAACGGCACAAACCCCATCCGTTTTCGTACATAAATGGTTGAAACACTCTCGACAACCCGATTTTTGCCATGCGCAAACATTTTTGGGTAGTCGCAATGGCACAGCGCAAGTTGCGCATACAAGGGCGCAATAAATACAACGTAAAATGCGTTTATATAGCTACAATAAATACAACATTGATTTCAAAATATACTTTATTTTTGCAAAGAAGTGTGATATAATAGTAAAAAGATGTGGTGCGCGTGAGGATTTTAGGACGCAAGTTGACCGTTTTTCAAAACCGTAAACAAATCGCAACGTGCAAAACCGCTTTGACGGATCATTAAAAATCGTTGCCAATCTTTTCGGCGAGACCTATTTAGATATTTGACCGTTCAAAGGACTTGTTTCCGCTCATTTCAAAAGTTGACGTCCACATACCCTATTTGATATCTGCAACGTGCAGTGTACCCTGTATTAGATTAGAATAATCACCACTTTCTGCGAGACGTATTTGCAACGTCAAAGTTAATCTTGTCCGTGGCATCCGTCTAACACGTCGAACGTGGACGAATTTCGGCTAATCACCGCACGCCCATTTCAACAAAACGGCACAAACCGTGCAATTTTAAGATAAAATCAAAAAAAGTAACATATATAGCAAAAATAAAACACAAAAGCGAACAAGATTCGCATTAGGAAGGTAGATTATGGGAATTTTAGATTTTGTTTTGATAGCAATTATCCTTATTGCCGTTATCAGCGGTTTGAAAAAAGGTTTTGCAAAAATGATCAGCAAGTTTCTTTGCATCGTGGTTGCATTGGGCGGATCGGTAATTGCTACCTATCTGCTGTTGACCATTGTAAAGAAAATGGATTTGTTTGTAAAATTTACCGAAACAGCGACCGGTTGGTTTAAGCAAGATTTTATGACGATTGCCTATGCTTCCGCTGCTGATCTTAAAGCGGGACTTTCCGGCGACATGGCAGGTATATTCTCCGTTTTGGCTGGACTTTCCGATAAACTGTTCAACGCAATGAACGCTGCCGGCGCGTCTACGTTGGGTGCATACTTTGGTCAGCTTGTTGCTACTGCTATTGTGGCTTTCGTGATTTGGCTTGTGTGCTATCTAATTTTGAAGTATATCGCATTGGGACTTAAAAAGTTGTTGTGCTGGTTTGCAAGCATCCCCGTTATTAGAAGCGTTGACAAAATTTTTGGTATTATTTTCTCCGTTGCGGTATGGTACGTTATCGTTATTGGCGTGTTGTACTCCGCTTTCGTGATTGTTTGCGCAAGATTTGTTCCCGGCTTTGCCCCCACAGTGAAGGCATTGGTGGAAAACTCCGCATTGTTCACCTACGTTCATCACACCAACTTGATTGGTCAAGTGCTGGGTAATTTGTTTGGCGTGGACTACTCGGCAGTTGCATTAATTGGTGCGTAAGCACGATTTGCTCCGACTTTAGTTGTTGAAACAGGAAAACTAACTCTTTTTGTAGTTTCGGCCATTTGTGAGGACGTTTTGTAGGCGTTGATTTGTGCAATGCCAAAATCGGCAGACTGCAAAAGCCGAATTGTTATCCGTTAAGTCGGGTAGACGGACTAAAACTGTGGTTTGTGGTCTTTGGTGACGGCATTTTGCATAAAACCTACCTTGCGCAAAGCAAGGCGGATGCCAACCGATGCAGAAGAATTGTTGTGCGATCACATCATCATGTTGACGGATTTGTCGCAGACAATGCACTTTGCCAACACAAAAGGCTCCGCTGTGTCACAATCTCGTTGATTAACAGCTGTTTGTGTGTAGTTTTGAGCTTGACAACACCAGCATCAAAGTAAAATTCCTTGTTTACACACCTTTTCAACAATTAAAAACTATCAATTTTCATTAAGATTTAACAAACGGACGACATTCAGTAACTGCTGGGTGTCGTCTATTTTGTTAGATGGATAGGTGTGTGTTTCATAGCGGTAGCAAAAACTTAGCAACCATTATGCGACCTGTTGCGAATCAATGCAAAATCACGCAACAAACAACAAATAGCCAATTCGAACGTGGAAATCGAAAGCAACGTTCGTAGACACGTTTATATAACATATATATAACATAAATTAATTAAAATAATCAAAAAGACGGTGTGCTTGTGGTGTGTTTGAGCGGTTTTGCTCGGCGCACCACTTTTATTTGGGCTTTTTTGTGCTGTATGCCCGTTCGTTGATTTGATGGAATTGCACTGCTTTCAATTTGGCATCATCTTGTTCGCGCCAAAAGGCTGATTTTTGACTACAGCGTGAAATTCGCCGGCGCCGTAGGAAAATGCGTGCAGCTTTGG
>CAZDLE010000027.1:9374-13899 GCA_964506035.1 uncultured Oscillospiraceae bacterium
TAAGGCGCTTTCAATTTTTCTATTGATTTGGCAGTCGTAAAATCATCTCTTAGATTGAACGGGATTTCGCGCTTGGTGGAGTTTATCGCGTTGATTGTCCTAAGATAGGTTTATGTTTAATACTGGCGCATGCGCTTGCTTATTGTCTGCCGTGGTTGTAGTCGAGACGTCGCGAACGTGGTTTTACTTGATCTTATCTATGTTTGTCGATTCATGCTCTCGTTACTTGCGAAAGATTGTTTGCAATGTCGGTTTTGCCTATTGACCTAACTTTTATCCGCAGTATTTGATTCGTGTTTGCAGTGTTTGAAATATCACCGGTGTTTCACGTGGAACACAACGAATATTTGCAACGTAGTTTGCCGTTTACCTTAATTCCATATTGAATGTTATCGGGCAAGCAAGAGCAATTCGTTGCACTGCTTGGGATTGTTAGTTTTGATCTATTTTTGTTCACCATCAATCAAAAATGCTGGCGGTACGCTTACAAAACCAATTTTGACTGTTTGGTCCTTGTTAACGTTGCATTTTGCCGCTCGGAGCGCGCCATTCTAAAATCATGCGTTATTGATTATGATTGCGCAAAATCTGCTGGATTTTTATTGTTTCACGTGAAACAGTCCTATTTTTGCTCAATTTCTGGATAAACAATGCTTGCACGTTCAATCGAGTTTCTTTGCAGAACCATTGCGCAATGCTGATTTATTCTCAAACTTTGCTGGTTTTACAGTCGATATTGCACAAGAAACGCCATTTTTTTTGCTTGTTTTTACGTGAATACGACCAAAAAACTATGCTGTTTTGCAAAACGGTCATACTCTGTAGGCTTTTGCGTTATTTTTCGACGATTTGCACCACTAATATTTTATGTAAAACACGGCATTAGGCTGATTTAGCGCAAGTACCGCTTGTGCGCCCGTTGAGTTATTTTGAATTTGGCTCTTGATTAGTACGTTGCCTCCAGTGGGTTCTGCTTGCTGTATTGGTTGTGTTTCACGTGAAACATATACTGATTTCGAAACTCACAACAGTAATATCGACGTGAGTGCTTGGCGTGAACAAAGTGTCTTGGCTGTAGTTGAGATGCGCGTTGCTTTCCGTGGCATAAATCTTTCCCGTCGTGTTTTGAACTCGAAACCGGTAATACCTAATTGCGGTTAGAAAGGCGATTTGCGCTGTAAAATGCGCAGAAAATATGAAATATGCGGTAATATTGGACGATTTTTGCCATTTTGTATTGTTTTTTACTTAAAAATAAGTAATTTTTTGGATAAAGTGCTGCAAAAACTAATCAAAACTGTTGTTAAAGTTGCAAAAATATTGACGGCAATTTCGCGGATTGACAGTAATATTCGTCAACAAAATTTAATATTTTGCGGAGAAAACGCATATTAAAATGGCTGATTAAGTGCGTTTATACTGCGGAAGGCCCGCATGAACGGATGTGCGCAATAAATTTGCATTATCTTCAGTTGGCAATTGTGAAAATCTATTATCTTGATGCAAACGTATGAGATTAATTGACGGCAATATCGACTTATTGCGAAAATTTGCCACATTGACGGATATGCGTAAGGCGACTGCAATATTTTGATTAGCGTGATAATTATGATATCTTGAAGATGTATAATGAAGACAAAAGCCCCTAATCCGCTATTATTGTGCAAAAAATAGGTACAAAATAAGCGAAGTTTGTGATGATTTTGACTTTTAGTCGGAAAATGCACGCGCTAAAATGTATTTTGTCGTTATAACGAACGTCTAATTGGCGCAATGATATAATAAAGTTATAGCGCAAATACATTACGCTGGCTGTTACACAACCAACGTATTTTATGTGTGGAAGAAAACGGGAGTCGTCTTTGCGTAATTAATTCAAAAAACACGTCGCGTTGTCGGCTTGGTGCACGCTAAAATCGACGAATACGTCGCGTCACCGCATCGGTGCGCTAATGGTCATGCGTAGGAACTGTCGTTTTGTGTTGCTGTATGTTGAGACCACAAGGCACCACCACTGTTGATAGAGAAAGGAGCGGTTTAGAATAAAAATGAACAAAACGAAAAAATATTTATTATTTTTCGCAGAATGGGCATGGCGAGGGTATCAAAAAATTTAGAAAAAATACAAAAATTCTGTTAGAACGGCTATTTTAACCAGCTTTTATAACATAATTATAACGCAAATTTTTGTCTGCTTACTACAGTAATTTTAACAAAACGCGACTTGCTACGACAGACATACTATCTATGAAAATTGAGTTTTTCTTCGTTTTGCTGCACTGCACTATTTTGCAAAACTTCTTTGCTGGCAGTAAAATCTTATCTTGCTAAATTGATTAGCAACAAAGGACGAAAAAGAACTGCAATGATGCTATGCTAAACCAACTTGTTCAACCAAGCAGATTAACAATATGCTGTCTTGTTTAACTAAGTAGATTGAGACAACATCTTCTCTAACTAAATAGATAAACAAACACGGCTTATTTTGCAAATTCAGTTGATTGAAACACGTCACAAATCTCCGCTTGACGGCGCGCAAGTTTTAGTTCAATTAGTCATAGCCAATTGTTATGCCGGTAATTTCAACATTTGTCGTTGAGTTGGGCAACTCGCTTTGTATACGTCGCGAGATCGCGTAATTCAATACGTTTTTGCGTTCCCTAATTAGCAAGAAAGATAGTCGCGGTGACTGCTTGCCAGTTCGCGCTTGTAAAATTTATCAAAACGTATCTAATTAATCTATTTTCCACCGTTTGCAAAAGCAGATGTTTGAGCCATGTTGATTAGTTCGCGTTAAAATAATTAAAATCTATTCGCAAAATGCGACCATAGTGTAGTTGATATTCAATACAAAAACAAAAAATCCATAACAAAAAAATCAAAAAATCGCGACACGTATTGAGTTTTTGAGTGAAAGTGGCTGAAAAATCGTCTTTGTTTTAGGTCGTTGAAACATCAAAATAAAGAAATAAAGACGAAAGGCGATGCGAGAATACGGGAGAAATTGGTGCAGACGAACAAAAAGTTCTTTATAATGATATCGTCGTTGACGGCTTATCGACTCAAAGAAACGTTAAAAACAAGAAAAAATCGCGACACGTATTGAGTTTTTGAGTGAAAACGAATTTTTTTAGTTCAAAGATTGAGTAACTGTTGTAACGCTGTCGAGCGGAACGGATTGACCGACAGGTATAGAATCGCGATATAACTCAATTGAACGGCTATAGTCTGCGGAAGCGGATGCGTAAACAAAACGAATAGTCTTTTTGCAAAAATGAATCTAAATCTATCAATAAAGCACAAGCTGTATTTGTTCGATTTTACAACGTCATAAAAGTGCAGAATTGCAGTGGAAAAATCAAAAAACCGCGACACGTATTGAGTTTTTGAGTAAAATGAGCGGTTATAACAATGCGATTAGGCATGACCATGAAAAATAGATGGTTGTTTGCGAACCAGATCATGACTATATTCGCGATCTGTTATGCTGCAGCGTTCTTGTTTCCTGTTGGCAAAACGCCTTATCTATTCGCAAAATACAATTAGAGAAAAAATATATTTTGTAACAAAACATGCAAAATTCTCGTTGAAAACTAAAAAATTCCAACACGTATTGCGTTTTTGATATTTTTGGACTTAAAGCGAGCGCTACAGGATTGTATCTAATGATTCTCGGCTGCTTGCTACTATCGTGCAATACATTCAATTGAGCTGTTACGGTTAAAAATCACGCCTGAAGCAGGCATATTGGATTCCATGAAAATGGAGCAAAATCTATTCGCAAAATGCAACCATAGTGTAGTTGATATTTAATACAAAAAACAAAAAAATACATAGCAAAAAATCAAGAAATCGCGATACGTATTTAGTTTTTGAGTGAAAGTGGCTGAAAAATCGTCTTTGTTTTAGGTCGTTGAAACATCAAAATAAAGAAATAAAGACGAAAGGCGATGCGAGAATACGGGAGAAATTGGTGCAGACGAACAAAAAGTTCTTTATAATGATATCGTCGTTGACGGCTTATCGACTCAAAGAAACGTTAAAAACAAGAAAAAATCGCGACACGTATTGAGTTTTTGCGACTTTTGCGCAAAAATGATGACGGTGATTTAAGGCTTGTGTTATCTAAATTGCTATGTTTGAGAAAACGTAGTTAATTCAACAGTCATTTTGAGATTTTGTGATATCAACAGGAGATTGTGAATCAATAGTCGAGCACACAGTAAGAAATCTATATAATTACTCAAAGACGATTGCGAGAAGTGATTTTGAAAATGGTAATAAGCAGTTTTATAAAATGAAAAAAGTACAATTTCAAGAAATAATTACAAAACGACAACTGCAAGCGTACTTTATTTGCATCTGCAAGAAGATAGAAAAAAAGCAATTGCAAGAATACCATCACCGAAAAATAGTTATAAAATTGAGCTTTACATCTGAAAGAAGAACGTGGCTTAAGGATTGTATAATGGCATTTAGTAATTGGTATGAATACATATTGAACTCGCTTGAAACACCATATACA
>CAZDLE010000028.1:0-10045 GCA_964506035.1 uncultured Oscillospiraceae bacterium
ATCCGTTGCCCATACGTAGGAAACTGTGCCGTAGTCGTGACCAAGAGCTGCAGTTACAGGAATTTGGTCGATAACAGCTTTAACTGCATCAAAGATAACGTTGCATTTTTCGCAAGTGTAGTACAAGGGGTTGCCGGCTTGTTCGCATTTTGCTTCGCAAGCGGTGTGTTCTACGTATGTATGTCCTTTAGCATCAACTTCTGGAATGGCATCGATGGGATTTTTGTCGGCATCGAAAAGTTGAGCACAACCGGAACACGTGTAGTAGAGTGCGTTACCCTTTTGCGTACAGGTTGGATCTTTAGCTGCTACTTCAACATAGTTGTGAGTGTGGACTTCTTCGCAGGCTACCATGCAAAGAGAGAACATCACAAGAATGGTAATTAGCAGTGCTAACAATTTTTTGTTCATAGTGGTTACTCCTTTATGTAATTTGTTGTAAATTTGTAGCGGTTACAACTCCGCTTGATAATTTGTTTGGTGTTTGCCGTTACACCACTTTTGACGTAACGGCAAAGCGTTGCACTTATTTTGTAGGTTATTGGTAGTAAAGTTGGGAGACTAACCAACCGCCTTGCGAAGCTGTTTCGCCGTTTAGGAACAGATAGAAATAGCAATCACGAGTGGTATCGAGATGGTCGGTATCGACGGTGTACTCGATACGAGTCCAACCGTCTTGAGTGATGGAAAAAACTAAATCGGCAGGTTCCGTCCAAGGCTTATCCAGTGCGACTTTTAGCGATGCGTTGCTACCGTCTTGTGGGCGGTAGACGTAGAACACCACTTTTGTTGCTTTGGCGGCGACGTTTGCTTGAAGTTTGAACACGCAACCGTCCCAACCGCTAATTACGTTGTTTGTTAACGTGTAGCGGTAGGTTGTGCCCAGTTTGTCGTCTTCGATAACGTCGCTTGGGCGGATTTCCGTTGTGGCGGTTTTGTAGCTATCAAGTTCTTTTTTGAGAGTGCTAATTATAGTTTTTGTATCACTGCTGACGAAACCAAACACTGCGTCGGACAAATCGTTTAGAACAATATCGTAAAGAATTGCAAATTCCGCCTTATCACGTGGGAAGTCGTAGAGGGAATAAAACTCTTGCGCAAGGTCGTCGTACGCCTTGGCAACATCTTGTGCTTTGGCATCCATTGCGTTTTTGATTGCGTCAACTACGGATTGGTCGATTTCGCTTTGGAACTTGCCCAAGTTTTTGTACTGCAACCAAACGTTGAGGATTTGTTCGCCCGTGCTGTTTTGGTTGAGAGCGTTTACGTTTGTGAGCAATCCGTTGATGGCTGTGGAAGCTTCCAACGCTTCGATACGCTCTTCCGCTTCGGTTAGTTGTTTTACAACGGATGCTTTGATGTAGCCTTTGCAATAGGTGGGCAGATCGTCGTACAGTTGACGTGCCATTTCGATTGCTTGTTTATCAGCAAGGGTTATTTGCTCCTTTGCGGGGACACTTTGCATTGCGGTGGCAAAGTCGCCAAGCAATTTGTCCGTTTTGGCTTGATCGAAATAAGCGTAGACGGAGGTTGCTTTCCACTGTCCGACAAGTGCTTGTTCGTTAGGTGCGGTAAAGATAAAGAACATACCGTCCAAGTTGTTGGTCGTAGCAAAATCGGTATCAATTTCCACAAGCGTCCATTGGTCTTTGACAAGGGAAATATCCATGTGCTTTTTCCAATTTTCGCTGTAGACAACAAGTTTTGCGTTATCGATAGGTGCCATCACGTAGAAATAGATTTTTTCGTATTGGTAAATCTTGTTGTAGACGCGCAGACGGAACTCTGCTTGCGTTGGTGCGTTGGTGTGGCCTGCCGTGACGTTGCAAACCATAACGTTGCCGTAGGTAGAATCGGTAACGTAGTTGATATCGCCCTGCCAAGAATTGCCAAAATCGGTAACCGTGCTAACTTTGTTGCTGTTGTCTACCGTGAAATCGAATTGCAACAGGTAGTTGTTGGCAACTGCTATCAAGCTGTTGAGTTTGGCAACGTCTACGTTGGATTGTTGCGTTTCGTTTAGCTGGTCGAACAAAGATTTTGCAAGGTTAACTTGCGTGAGCAGTTTTGGGAACTGTGCACTATCGGCACTGGGGAATGAATTTACTAATTCGACAACAAGTTGTGCTTTGAGTGTGTCAATTTGCACATTGTAGGATTCTATTTCGCTCCACTTGGTAACGCGATAGTAGGTTAGGTCGTCTAAGGCGTTGTATTGATTGGTTAGGTCGCTAACCACATTATAACGATCCAAAACGTTATCTACCGTTACTTCAACAGACACCACTTGTGTGATTTTTTGGTCGAATTCGTCCGCTTCGATGGTGGCGATTTTGTTTTCCGCATCGGTCAACTTTGAGTAGTTGGTAACTGCCGATTTGCCTGCAGCAGACAAGTCTTCGTAGGAGGTGCGAATTTGTTGAACGGTTGGTTTGTGCTCCAACGTGATACTATCTTTGTTGGGAAGTTGGTTTATCGTGTCGATAACGTCCTTTGCGGAAACGTTTGCAGGAACACCGTACAAAGCGGTGAATAGGAAAGTTCCGCTAAAGCCGACTTGACCGTTGGAGATGATGATAAATGCCGAACCAACGGTATCTTTTTCCACAATGGAGCAGTTGAATTGCACCATTGTCCACTCTTTTGGTGTAAGTTTGGTTGCGTAAGCCGACCAAAGGTTCCATCCGCCGTGGATTTGCAAGGTGAGTTCGAAATCGGTGGGGTTGTAGATCCACATTGCGATTTCGCCGTAAGCAGATACGTCCAAATCGTTAAATTTGAAACTTTGTTCTGCTGCGGATTTGGCATCGACGATTATCGACCAAACACCACCGTAGGTTTCGTCAACTTCCTGTGCGATGGTAAGTCCGTTGCCGTACTCCCACTTGGAAATTACGTCGTTATCCGAACGTGGTGTGTACAGAGTGGAAAATCCTCCGAGAAGTTGCTCGTAGGTTTGCAGCTTTGAGTAACTTGCTTCGTAACCGCTTGTGTTGGCAAGGTCGTTATAGAGAAGTCGAGCGTAGCGCACTGCATCAATAAATTTGACATTGTTTGCAAAGGTTTTGCCCGTTAACGCTTCGGTAGGAGCGATATTAGCAATATCTGCAACAACTTGGTTAAAATCTGCCGGTGGAACGTCCTCTGCACCAAGTTCTACACGGATTTCGTCCACGTACAAGGTTGATTTTCCTTCGACGTCAAAGCGGAAGGCAATGCCTGCAACGTTGGATTTCTTTTTGTAGGAGAACTCGGCAAGTTGATCGTACTTGACCTGCGTCCATTGGTTGGGTTCCAACTGTTGTTGAACGCTAAACATGGGCGCACCGGAGATGTTTGTGATAGATAGAGTTAGTTTTTGTTGGGAATCTGTTGCGTTGTATACCCAAAGTGACACCGATTTGAGCTTGGTAACGTCCAAATCGGGCAGATTGGAACGGCTAATCAGTTGAATAAAACTGTGTGCCGTACCGTTTGTGGATACATACTTTAGACTGCCGCTGCCTGCTTTGATAAAAGCAGGATCGGTGTTGATGGTAACTTGGTACTCGTCACGTGGAGCAACGTCCATTGGATAGACAGAGTACAAATCGGCGTTGTTTTCCAAGCCGTTTAGCAGCGTTGGATCGGTGGGTACAATGGGAGCATCGTCCGGCTGTTGTGATTTGTTGCATGCGCAAAGCAAACAGCAACTAAACACAAGCAAAAGAGCGATAACTAAGGTAAGTTTTTTCATTTTGTGCACCCCCTTATCACTCTACGTCCAACCAAAGGTTGGAAAGAGAAATTTGTTTGTCGGGAGCAAGCACGAAAGCACCGTCCTGCTCGACAACGTTGTCGAAGGTTATTTGTATTTCCGTAACACTGCTCCAATCGATATTGGAATCGAATATGATACTAACGTCGCGAGAGACGTTTGGCGGGCAATAATTGGATGATACGTCTACGTTACCCATGGTGGTTTTTAGCACTATGCGCAACTCCAACTCGGCATCCGACTTGTTTTGATAAGTAAAGCGCAATGCAGTTGCTTTTAGGTTGTTTACTTCTACGGAAATGGACGGACGATACAAATCCTTGTATTTACCGTCGATGGACTTGATTGTAAATAGGTCGTTTTGAGCATCATAGGTGCTACCTTCGCTGAGAGTTGCACCACTTACGTTTAGCAAAGTGTGTGCAAAAACGGAGTGGTTGACCGTTCGTACACCAGTGTTGATGGCGTAGGTTGCTTTGTTGCCCGTGTTTGTTACTTGGTACAGGTAACCATCGCCACTTCGCGTTGCGGTAACGCTTGCACCGTCGATTGTTACATTTTGTTGCGTTGAATAGACGTTTACAAGCAAATTATTGCCGTTGTGTCCTTCTACAACCAGCAAATTGTCGGTAGAATCCAACGCGATAATACGATTTGCCAATTCTCTGCGGATTTGGTACAGTACTGCATCGGCGTTTTCGTAGGTAACGGCACCTTTGAACAGTTGATTGTACAAATCGCTAACGTAGTCGTCAAAATTGATACTAACGCCGTACTTTTGTGCAAGAGCGTTAAGTTTTTGTTCGTAGATGCTGAGCATGTTGTAGTCGTCTACACCGTCACGATATGCTACAAGACGAGTTGTTGCAAAGGGTGTATCGCTACCGTAGTATGCGCCGGGGTACAGCAACCAACCGTCGCCGTTACTACCGTCGCCACGAGAAGGTGTGTTGTATACGTCGGTATCGACGTTGGGTTGACTTGTAAAGTTGCTCCAATACTTGTTTGTGCACCAATACAAATAGCCGTTTACGTTGTAAGCTTTGTTCATCCAGCCGTTTGCACGGATTCCAAGCGTTACGTCGTCGATATCTAACGTGGGATAGGGGTAGTCCGTTTCGTTGCAACTGTATGCCCACAGGTTGTTGTTGACACCTTGAGATTGGTCTTGATAACGTTGCAGAACTGCATAGTTATCGAACACGCTCATGTACGGGCAGAAGGTTGCGTCCTTTAAATTAGCAACCCAATCGGCAATATAGTTGACATTTGTGAATACTGCAGGGATGTTGTAGATTGCTTTTTCGATACGTTTGCGCAAATCTTCGTCCTTTTGCATGTATTGTTCGTTGGACTGCAACAGTTGAATAGCAGCATCCAACGTTTGGAAATACAAACCGTCTTCGGCAAAAAACTCTTCGGATTTTTCGATACGGCTGGTAACAAAGTCGGCTTCGTCGTAGGTGGAGGGATAGAAGTACGCATGCTCGACGTAGCACCACTCGTCGGTACTTGCAATGGCAATTTCCGTAAGGTACTGCATTGCTTCGTCAAACTGTGGATTTCCTTCCGTAGGTTGATAGTTCAACTGAAAATCGACGGGGATTACGATACTTGTCATCTGCTTGTTTTCGCGGTAACGTTGGAAACTTTCGGTAAAGTGTTCCGCTTTGTAGTTATCACGAACGACGTAGGAATCGACGTTGTATTTTATTAGGAAGTCGATGTAGTTGTCGGTGATTTCCTTATCGCTGCGATACTCGCCGGAGGCAAGGTATTCGCGGTACAAAAGGAAACTAGACATAAAGCTACTTTTGCCTTCCAGTTGGAAATCCCAAACGGTAACGGACACGGGAATGGAAATTTGTTGGTCGTCGATAACCAAAGTAAAATCGCCTGTGTAGGTACCTGCAGAAAGATTGTCGGAACAAACTTCCACTGTAAAGCCTTGGTTGGTATCGGCAACGTAGCCGTCTTCGCTATATTGGATGGCGGTAGACTCCGTAAGCAACATATCGGGGATAAAATCGCCTGCGGTGTAAACGGTGCCACCGTTGTAGTTGCGTTCTATTTGGATGTACTTTTGGCGGTAGATTTGCACTGCTTCGTCGGGAATAACGTCGCCGTTGGCATTTGCGAGAGTACCCTTTTGCAAGGTGACTTTGCCACTGCCACTGTTGAATGTTACAATAAGTTGTGCGCCTTCGTACTCGCCACGCATCATTTCGATGCTAAGAGAAGCATCCAATTTTGTGTAGGAATCGTTTTTGTAGGTTTGTTGTATTACCTTGGTTGTGTTGTAGGTGCTCCAAACTTCGTAGGGAGGAACATCCGGTTGCTTAGGTGTACAACCGCACAGCACGCCAATTAGCACAACTAACGCTACTAAAACGCAAATAAATTGTTTTTTCATTGATTACTCCAACTTTGTGTGTTATTTGCAAGCGTTGCTGATTTTTGTCCAGCTGTTTTTGAGATATAGTTTGTTGTAGTTGATGATGTCGTCGGGGGATTTGCCTTCCAACAAAGCTGTAACAAAGTTACCACCACCGTTTACGAAAACGTTGCTAACACCGCCCAAACAGTAGATTTTTGCTGAGCCGGGGACGAACATTTCCGAATAGAAGCCGGATTTCATTGCGCTGTTTACAGATTTTGTAAAGGTGGTCATTTCTACGTTTTCGTAGTTTTCGCCGGACAACTTAGCAGGCAATGTTAGACCGCCTTGCGCCTTGTAGTACACCTTCATACCTTCGTCGGAGTACATAAATCTGATAAAGTCCTTTGCAAGAGCAATTTTTTCCGACCAACCTGCAACAACCATTGTGTGGTCTGCACCGGAACGAACGTAAGCGTAGTGACGTGCTTCGGTGATGCGAGCAAGGTCGTCGTCTGTAACGTAGGCGGGTTTTGTTGCTTGTTGACCTTCGTCAACTGCATCAACGTAGCGAATTACTTCGGCAAGTTGAGCATCCGTTGTTACGGATTTGTTGGGCAAGGTTTCCAAAACCGCACTTGTAACGGGGGTTTTGATAAAGTCGATGTCGTATGCTTTAGCGGTTGTACCTTTGTTCATTTCAATTTCCAACCAACTTCCGTTTACGCAGAAAACAGCTTCGTTGTTGAGGAAGTGGCTTTGCATTTCGGTGAAAGAATAGGAATCGCTGTATTGGTGTTGATAAACATACTTTTGGTTTTTGCCCTCCGCCTTTTTGGTAAGCAGGTTTTGGACGATTTCCAAAGAAACCTTTAGACCTTCGTAGGAATACAAGCCATCGCTAAAGTTGCCAAGCGGATCCAAACCATTGTTCCAGTTTGCCATACCTTCGGCGCCTTCGTATTGAGCCATCCAAACGCTCCAAATGGAGGTGTAGTACTCTTCGTTTTTGCTGTAGATAAAGGGTGCAACCCCTGCGTTCTTTGCCAAAATCCTGTCGCAAAGGGCAAACATTTCGTCGGTAGTTACGGGAATATCGGCATCGGTAAGTCCCAAATCAGTCCAAACCTTTCTGTTGCGAACAATGCCCATAAAACCGTCTGCCCAGTTAACGCCGTAGTACTTGCCGTTAACTTTTAGGTAGTCGGCAATGGAGCCGTCCATTTTGGAAAGAATTGTAGAACCGTCGTCGTATTTTTCGTTGTAGATATCCGTCAAATCAGCGTAGATACAATCAATTTTGCCGTTTTTGGTGTTTACTGCACCTTGATAAGCGTTGAAGTGGTATTTGTTGGGACGGAATGCGAAAATATCGGTATAGCCGACAAGTGATTCCGACTCGCCAACAATAGCGTCGTTACCTTTGGAGCCGACAAGTGATTGCACGTCCACTTTGATTTCGGGGTGTTTTGCGGTGTAAGCAGCGGCAAGATCATTTAGCCATTGTACGCCGTAGCCCATATTTACTGCTTTTATTGTAAGTGTGTTTTCGTCGGGTTTTTGGTTGCATCCCACAAGTACGGTGCATGCAAGCACAACAATCAACAAAACAGCTACAATTGAGATAGTTTTTTTCATTGGAAATCCTCCGTTTATGTTATAGTTGATAGCCAAGTCGGGAAATATCCGCAGTTGGCGTTGAGTTTTGATTAGCCTTTTAGTCCGCCCATGTGAACCTTTTCCATGATGGTGTTTTGGAATAGGAAGAACAATATAAGCACGGGAATTAACGTGATGATTACTCCTGCGAACAATCCTGGCATGTTTGCCGCATACCTTTGATTTTCACTAAAGGCATACACTCCGTAGGCAAGGTTGGGATATTTGTTCATGTAGAGCAAGGTGGATTCGTAGTCGTTCCAACCGGCGATAAAGGACATAATAAACAGTGCCGAGACACTTGGCAGAGCCATTGGGAACATGATTTTGAAGAACACGGTGTAGTGGTTTGCACCATCCACAAAAGCCGCTTCGGCATACTCCCAACTGAGTGTTTTGAAGAAGGAATACATGTAGAAGAAATATCCGCCGTAAAGAGATATGCTTACTATCATGTTGACGGGGTTGTTGATTAGCCCCAAGTTGTACATCAAACGATAGGTAGAGCCTGCACTACCGTACACCGGCAAAACAGCCACGAACAAGCCAAGGTTGTAGATAAACTTAGTGATTTTGCTACGATAAAACACCAAAATGTAGCAGACCATTGCGCTAGTCATGATGGACAGTACCGAACTGGTTACCGTGCGCCAAATGGAGTTCCACAGCAAACCGAAAAAGGAATAATCGCCTTGTCCCATCATAGCTTCTTCCAAAGATTTGAACGCCGTAGCAAAGTTGGAAACGTTAAATCCACCGGTAAATCCAAACAGCACTTTGTTGGTTTGGTCTTGTGTGTATTGGGTGTTGTCTGTTTTTAGTGCGCAGATAACTGCAAAGGCAAAAAAGAACAGTACGTAGGCGGTATAGATAACGAACAATATAAATGCTATTGCGAACACCACTTTGCGAGAGGTGGATTTGTTTTGATTTAGCAATTTGTTTCCCATACTACGCTTCCTCCTTGCCATAGACTATTTTTCTAACGAGAAGTGCCAACGGGAAGGAAATAGCCGTCATGATAACGCCTATTGCCGAAGCAAGGTAGACGTCCTGTTTGCCTGTTCCTTCGCCACTTACCAACTGATAAATATAGAAGGACAACGTCATTGTGCCGTTTGTTCCCTTGGTAAATGCCAAAATCGGACCTGTTGCGCCCAAAAATCCCGCTGTGGACAAGATTACGATTGTGGAGATTGTTGGCCAAACGGTGGGCACGATAACGTAGATAAGCTCTTGGAACCAGTTGCAACCGTCAATGGATGCCGCTTCCAACATTTCCTTGTTGATACCGTTCATTGCGCCGTTAAGCACAATCAAGTTGGTGCCAAAGCCGAAGCTTAGCGAATAGAAAATGATCATCCAAATTGCCGTTTCGTTGCGGGTTAGGGGATCTATGTAGTCGCCACCACCGGCGGATATCAATGCGTCAAGCGGTCCACCGGGGCCAATGGCGTTTTTGAACAAGATTACCAATGCGGAACTTGTGATAATGTTGGGCAGATAGGTTACAAATCGAAACATTTTGTAGCCTTTTATCTTTTTGTAGATAAAGTAACTCATCAAAACGGATATCGGCAGACCTACAACCATACCAAACACGTAAAACAACACTGTGTTGAGCAACGCTCCCCATAGTTCGCCACCGGAGGAAGAATCGAGCATGGTTATAATTGTTTTGAAGTTTTCCAACGACCACTCCGTTGCACCGAATCCATCACCCGTTGTGGGACGTTGGAATGCCATAAAGAAGGAATCGAAGTTTACGTACACGTAGAAAATTAGGAAGTTTAGTACGGGTAAGGCAAGAAAACTGATAACAAATAGCCGTGTGCGCCAAATTTTTTTGCGTTTGGCTGGCGTTATTGTGGATTGTTTCATTTGTTCTCCTTTCGAGTAAGTAGGATTTGTATTAGTATTTACCTTTTGTTAATTTATATTTTGTTGAACTAGGATTTTGCGGTTGTTTTGCCGTCAAAAACCTGTTTGTTACGCAAGAAAGCGCTGACGGTTGATTGCGGAAGAAACGAGTTAGCCAACGGCGATTTGACGAGCAAAACAGAAGAAAGCAACGCATTGTTGCGATGGAACATACTTGAAAAGTCTGTGACTGAGCAAAATGCGGTTGATTTCGCAACGAAGCTGTTGTATATTAGCCATCAATAATATGTTGTTGCCAATACAATTGAAATCTACAGATTTTGCGGTTGTTTTGCCGTCAAAAACCTGTTTGTTACGCAAGAAAGCGCTGA
>CAZDLE010000028.1:10145-10419 GCA_964506035.1 uncultured Oscillospiraceae bacterium
CAATACAATTGAAATCTACAGATTTTGCGGTTGTTTTGCCGTCAAAAACCTGTTTATTACGCAAGAAAGCGTCACAACTGAGATACGCTGATTAATGCTTTGTAGACGTTGCAGTCCACGGCGTTGTTGCCATAGGGAAGAATGTCTTGTTCCAGTTCGGGAATGGAGGACACTTTGCCGTGTAGGTAGTCGATCAAACGCATTGTTGCCGATTGAACGCGGGAGATAAGTCCTCCAAGACGAACTTCGTGGATTTCCCAGCCGAAAGGTTTGT
>CAZDLE010000028.1:10519-13852 GCA_964506035.1 uncultured Oscillospiraceae bacterium
CGGGAGATAAGTCCTCCAAGACGAACTTCGTGGATTTCCCAGCCGAAAGGTTTGTTTTCCGTAAACCAAACGTTACACAACGCCTTGCGGAACCGTTGCAACGCTTTGACGGTTTTTTTGTATCGTCTTACGAGGGCGTACAGTTGTTTTTTGTCGCCCGATTGGTATGCCTTGCGAGTGTCGATGCCTAAAGTTGCTTTGTACTTTAGTGCATTGCAAAGGGCGATGGCGTTATCGAAAAGGTACTTGTACGGCTGATTGCGCTTGCCTGCTTGAGTTAGTTGAGCAATAAGTTGGTCGTAGTTGTCGAGTTGAACACGTTGGATGGCGCTGTCCTTCCAACCAAGGAAGCAATCGTTAAACAACATTGCTTTGCAAGCACTGTACGGCTTGGAATAGTCGCCGTTTACATCCATACCGTTGGGACAATCCAGCAACATAAAGTCGTCGTAGTCAATATTGAACGTCTTGTTAAATTCCTGCTTGATTACATCTTCGTCGAAAATGCCTTCGGCGTACTTTTTTGTTGCGAACAACACTGGCAAGGCGGAAAAGTAACTACAATCGTGACCGTTGTCGCCCCACAACGTTACCAAAACGTTTTGTACGTTGTGTTTGGCAACCTGTTTCATTGCGGGGGCAATGGTTTTTAGGGCGTAGTGATTTAGGGGTGCAAAACCATGGTTTGTCCATCCGGAACAAGCAAACCACAAAGGTTTGTTGAAGCGTTCGTGGGATACAAGCATGTTGTCGTACATTGTTTCATCGGTGTTGTAGTAGTCCCAGTAGCACAATTCTACGTCTGGAACGGCATCGATAACTTCCTGTGGGATTACTGCGTCCATAACGCTGTACTGACCGTTGTTGCCCAAGCGGAAGAACATGTCGCTCCACATGTGCAATGCAAAACCGTACTTTTTGGCAATTTGCGTAACCTTGTTTAGGTGGCGCAAAAGCAGTTCGTAGCGGTTTACATAGCCGTGTTTTTGCAGATAACTGCCCAAACCGACGTGTTGTGCTTCGTCAAAACCGATATTGACTATACGCGATGAAAAGTCGTTTGCCAACGAACGGAACATTTTGTCGATAAGGCAATAGGTTTTTTCTTCGTCGACAAGCAAAATGTTGTCGATATCTACGATATCTTCGTAGCAGGGAAGTTTTACCAAGTTGTCTAAATGAGCCAAAGTTTGTATACAAGGAACAAGCTCTACACCATGCTCGCGCGCGAAAGAATCCATTTCCTTTATCTCGTCGTGAGTATATCCCCCACGAAGATAGCCAAAATAGGGTTCGTCGTCGATTTTGTAGATATCGTCGATGCACAATTCCAACAGGTTGTAACCCATTTTTTGCAAAGCTATTATTAGTTTTTTTACGACGTCTACCTTCATCACGCCGTTGCTGGCACAACAAATTAGCGCGCCAAATCTTTTTTGTGACATAAAAAACCTCTAAAAAAGTATTGATTTTGCGCAAAAATGCGCAATAATCAGTCAAATTGATAGCGAAAAACTTAACCACTTTTTACACAATGGTGCACTATGCAATTTTACAATATTAGTATACCATTGTGAATAGCAAATTTATAGTAACAAAATCGACAAAAAGTTGGTAGTTTCCCGCCGATATTGTCAAAATCGTACTAAATTTTGCAAAAAGTGTTGTTTTGTGAGACAAACTGTGGTATAATCGACGTATGCTATACTTTGATTTGGCTTTGACTAAAAAACTATTGATGCACTTGGGCTATCTGGCAAAAACGTCGGTACAACTTTACGACGAAAATTTTGCCGGCACTTACGCATGCACCGAACCAGGAAACAAGTTTTGCGAGATGGTAAAGTGCCACTACGCGCACAGATGCAACGCTTCAGACAGTTGCGCTATGCAAAAAATCCGCTCTAATCCGGAGGACAACTTTCACTACTCCTGTCACTTCGGCATGAAGGAAATGGTGTTTAAGTTGCATCACAATAACATCATATACGGCTACATTTTGGTTGGTCCAATGCGTGATACTCGTGCGGAAAAACACGTTTTGCATCAAATTGCCGACTATTGCCAAAAATACGGTTTTGATGAAAAGGAAATGCGCGACAAGTATTTTAAGACGACGAGATTTTCGCAACAGAAATTTGAGGCGATAAAGGAGCTGACCTTTGCAATTTTTGAATACGCCATCAACAAAAACTTGATAGCCATAAAAACCAACGTGTTTGAAAATGCCATTGCGCCCTACGTAAAGAACAATCTTGACCAGCGTTTGGATTTGCAAACAATGTGCAAGGCGTTGCATATGTCGGAAAAGCAGATTTACACCGCCACCACCAAAGCAACGGGAGTGTCGCCCAAGAAATACATCACGGCACAAAGAATGCAACGAGCAAAAACGTTGATAGAAACAACCGACGACCCATTGACGGTGATTGCCGGCAAGGTGGGTATTGACGACTACAACTACTTTGGAAAGCTGTTCAAAACCACTTTTGGACACTCGCCCAACTACTACAAACGTAAATGATAAAATTAGATACGGCATACAAATTGCAGATTGGTTAGGTAAATTGCAAGAAAAATCGTATAAAAGGTGAAAAGGTAAGAATTGTAAAGTAAAACAACGGCGTATTGAGAAAATATGCAATAAAATTGATTGTGTAAATTGTGAAAAGTAAAAGTTGTAAAGTGAAATTAGGACACGTTGGAAAATACGCAACAAATTGCAATTGGAAATCTGCAAATCAAGGTAGAAGAATCTACAAATTGTAAAAATCAAAATAGAAAATTTAAAAAGCCCTGCAAGGTTAGATACTTTGCAGGGTTGTTTTTACATATTGGAAAATCGTGCTTTTGGTAACAATGAATAATACGACATTGCACTTGGATGGACAATTTGTCAAGTAAAGTCGTCGTCTAATTGATTGAAGCGCATACAAACGTTGAAGGAAAATTTGATTTTGTCTTATTGACACAAATTGTGCGTTTTTGCCGTTAAGCAACACGATTCTGCATGTTAAAAGGCAGTTTTGTGTTAGCGCCAAATTCCTTTGTCTACAATTTGAGGGTAACTTTGCCGGTTGACGTACTTGTCCAAAGCGGAACAACAGTACAAAAACCAACCGAGCATGGCAATCGGCAAAAGTATCACAAATGCCATTTTTAGAAGGTATTTTACTGCAAAGGAAGGTATCAAATCGAACAATCCATAGGAGGTAAACAGCAGGGAAAACACGATGGACAACGGCGCCGTTTTGACGTAGATAAAGGCGGATGTGGTGATTAGATCCCACGTTTTGTGATTGTAGATGGACAGTTGCACGACGATATGCAAAA
>CAZDLE010000029.1:0-3213 GCA_964506035.1 uncultured Oscillospiraceae bacterium
GCCCATGGGGTAGGATTGCGCCGTTAGTGATAGGTTTGCCGAAGGTCCTTGGTTCAAAGTGTTGCCTTTGGCGGATTGTTTTTTGTTAGTTTTCATAATACCTCGTAAAATTACTGCAAAAAAGACAATCTAAAAAGATTGTTTTTGGCAAAAGGCAAGGGAACAAAAGTTGTTGTAAATGATTTTTGGCAACCATTTTTGAGAAAAACGCGCATCTTGGGTTAGAGTGAATTTTTTATGAGCGGTTTGTTCTACGTGGAAAAAGCTGTGCCGTCCAAGTTGAAAGCAAGTACCATTGCATAAAAATCGCGCATTTTGGTTAGAACAAAGTTGACGTCCTTTTTGTACAAAACCGTAGCAATTTGCAAAAAAACCATTGGTTTGATAGGCAAATTGTCCGTTTTGGGGTAAATATTTTGCGACCGTTACCTTTTGGAAATATATTTCGTTGATTTATTAAATTCGTTTGTATCTTGCAAAATGCACAGCCTACAACGATATTTTTGACGTTTGCGGAAATTGGCAACAATTTCCGCAAATAAAGTATACACCAAATTTGCAAAAAAAACAACTGTTTGGTATGCACCCGACGTACAAAGCATATCGCGGTGGCAAAAGATGATATGGAAATAATTAGCACCATCCCTACCATCAGTTAAACCGTCAAGCGGATGATGATTTTGTTTGCGCGCATTACTCCTCGGTCAACTACGTTTACAGCTCCCTCCCAAAAGGAGCCTTTTTGCAGTGTTATCCGTTGTTAAAAATTTGGTAATCATCAAACAAAAGGGCTTGGAGAGTTTTTTCCAAGTCCTTTGTGCGTTAGTTTTTCTTTTTGGTTTTGCGGTTGTGTTGTTCGGTGCCTTCCAGCAAAATCGGTCTAAAAAAGTAGGAGTAGTTGTTGGATTCGTAGTACAAAACGAAGTTTAGGCATTTGATAATGTAGAACAACACGAAGTTTATCAGCGCCGATACCGTCAGTACGATAAAGCGGTTTTCGTTGAACAGGTATGATGCTGCGGTGGTTGCAACCATCAACACAATTATCATCAGCGTGCGCCAAATAATTTTGCCGAAGTGTTTGATGGATTCGGTAAGTCCCAAGCGGAAGGCGGTGGACACCTTTTGAGTGTCGTTGTACACCACCGACGGCAAGCAAAACGCCATAAAGGAATGTCGAATGGCATACAAAACAACGCTTATCACAAACACGGGGATTATTGCCCACCAGCCGAAGATTACCATGCAAATTATCGCCATTGCGATACCGCTTGAAAAGATAAGAATATCCAGCACGATGGCAAACAGCATTTGCAAACCGACAAAAGTTACCGATCTGCCCGCCTTTTTGAACAAAAACCAAGTAAAGGGGCGCGCGGAATTGGAACTCATAAATTCGTCAATTTGGTAGCCTACGGTGATATCCGTGCAGGACACCAAAAAACGATACAACAAAAATGCCAAAACGCAAATGATAACGGACACTTCAATACGATTCCAAACGTTAGATACCGATTCCAACGATTGTTTGATGCTTAGAATTAGCGATTTCATATCTTCGTTGATAAAGTGGTCAACGTTAAACGTGCCGTCAAGCAACGATTGCAAAGTGTGGGAAATGGTTTCGTCCACGCCGTTGGAGCGCAGTGCGTTTAGGACGTCCTGCGTGAGCGAGCCGAAGGCAAAGGTCATAAGTGCCACGAACAGTGCCAGCGAAAGTGCTTGGAACAGCAACGATTTGAGAAAGGTTTTCCAATTTACAAGGGCAATGCGTACGGTTTTGCCAAATAACATAGTTTTGCCCTCCTTAGCCTATCAACACGCGAGAAACGTCTTTGCGTTCGCTACCGAGTGTTTTGTGGTGAATGGTAAATGCCAAACAGGGGATATAGTAGATAACGAAGGTAAAGAAGATTGCGTGAACAAAGTATCTTGACTGTGGCAACAGGTAGTCGAGCACCAGCACCACAACTTGAATAACGGCGTAACCTACTGCGTAGCCTATGCACAACCACGAGTGTTTGGACATCTCGCGAATGGAATAGGACAACGCCACATTAAACGGGTAGTTTTCCGAATAGGAAAGAGGAAAGGCAAGTAGCATAAGCATCCACAAATAGGCAAGTCCCACTACCGACATCAACAAAAATACAAGTCCAACAATCACAACGGCATCCATTGGTAAAAACAAATTTAGAACAAACAGTATGCCGAACACGATAAATTGCATCAGTTGGAAGGCAACGGCAAAACATGCGCAGAAGATTGCCATAGACGGGATAACTTTGATTGCACTTTTTACAGGGAATGCAACAAAATCGCCAACGCGCATGTGACGCGATACCTTTACCGTTAGCAAACTGAAGGTTGTTACCAATAGCAAAAAGGCGACAATTTCAAACAGCCAGTGGTTTGCTTGTTTGACGATTGACATACCGTCCATCATTTGGGTGATATATGTTTCGGCGGACAGATTGCCGTCAATCCAATTCTTCAAAAACGCCGTTTGGTTGCCAAAGTTGGCAAAAAAAGTCATAAACAGCACCACTGGTAGCACCAGCAACAGGTAGTGCCAAAAATTGCGGAAAAAATAGGAAATAGCCGACGAGCTTTGATATCTCATGAAAGCCCTCCTTTGATTTGCAAGGTTACAACCGTTTGGCAAGGTGCCACGATTGTGTGGATTTAGATTATTATACAATATCTACAAAGATTTTTCAAGTGTTTTGGGCAAGGTGGTTTTGTCGGTCGAAGGCGCACCATTTTTAGAACGATTTGACGGTTATTTGCAGAAAGGCAAGGTGGTGACGATGGGACAATAAAAAATTATGCGTGTTATCGGGTGACAACACGCATTTTTGTTTAACAGCAAGCGTTAGGTATTGCAAACAAGTGGAGTTTTTTGCAAAATCAATCTTTACTACGTTGTTTATTGTTACAAAATTTGCAAGTAGGTTTTGCGTAAAACTACTACAAACAATATATTTTTTGTGTGTTGACTACCTACAAACGTTTTTAGCAATAAAAACTATTTGCAACTCCACGCACAGTGAATATCTATACCGAAAATCATAAAAATATCAAATACGGTACGTTGATTATTTTATTAACTCTTATTGAATATCAATATCTACGCGGAAAGATATTAGCACTGAACGTTGGTGGAGATAATACCGTTGATTATCTTATTAACTCTTATTGAATATCAATATC
>CAZDLE010000029.1:3313-12600 GCA_964506035.1 uncultured Oscillospiraceae bacterium
TACGCGGAAAAATATAGGCACTGAACGTTGGTGGAGATGATACCGTTGATTATCTATTAACTCTCGTTGAATATCAATCTACGCGGAAAAATATAGGCACTGAACGTTGGTGGAGATGATACCGTTGATTATCTTATTGACTCTTATTGAATATCAATATCTAAGCGGAAAATATCAAATACGGTACATTGATTTTGGTCTAAAATGCAAGGTGATTGTCGGCGTCGAGAGTATCGACGTTTGAAAACCACGATAACGTGATTGGGATGCTATGCAAATTGCATTTACGCTTGCAAGCGGGTGTTTACCCAGTCGATAAGGGAGGAATAGTAGGTGCCGAGATGACTGTTCAAAAAGCTGTCGCTTTGTATTGCCATTAGGGCTTCTTCGCGCTTCCAATCGGTAAAAAACTGTTTGCTGTAGTTGTACTTTTCCGATAGTTTTTGCGCTTCCATACCAGTTGCACCAATATCCACGTATAGTTGTGCCGCCTTCAAAGAGCGGTCGTACTCCGCTTGACGGGCATATTCCAGTGCGCGTGCACAACTTGCTTGGTACTTTACTTCCTTTTCTTGGATGGATTGGTTGTACTTGGTGATACGCTCCTGTTCCTTTTGCTGGTCGTCGCACAACTGTTGGTAAAACTTGTTGACGTTTGCTTGGAACTCCGTTTCGACATCTTGAGTGCCTTTTTCGTGACGGGTTTGCAAATCGGCAAGTTGTTCGTCCACCTGCGTTTGCAGACTTTGGTAGTGGGTGTTTGCTTCGTCCACTTGACTGTTGTAGTCGTCCAATGCCTGTTGATTTTTTGTGGTGACAACGGAAGAAAAGATAAGTCCGTTGTTGATTAGTTTGCGACGAAGGTTTGCTACGTTGACGTTGTACTTGCCAAGCAGATCGACCAGTTTTTTGCGAAGATTTTCCGCAAGGGTGAGTTTTTTGTTGTCCAAAGTTTGTTTGGATCGCAAATAACTCTGTTCCAAAATGCGCAATTTGGTTTGGTAGGCGGGGGTTGCATAGTCGCTGGCAATATCTGCAAGCTGTCGTTCCGTTTTGGCGACGTATTCCAACGGCTCCAAGCCCAGCGTAGGGGGAAATTCCAGTTTGGGCTCGTAGTAGTCGAGAGAATACTTGTGGTCGATTTCCAAAATGTCTACTTTAAGCTGTTTGTACAACTCTAAAATTTCTTGGGCGCGTTCGCTTGTGATACTCATAGGCACACCTCACTTGGGCGCGCGGTGATATACAATCGTTTGACGTCCAATTTGCCACAGTTTGAGTGCAGTTCCACAGTGATGTTTTTGCCGTGACCCACGATAAGCAGACTTTGCAACTCGTCCTTGCCCTTTAGGTGGTAGATACGTCGATTGTTTGACGCAATGTGGACGTCCACATCCGCCAAAGTGTACACCACCAATCTGTGCAGATGTTTGATAGTTGGTTTTCCGTCAAAATCAATGGGCTGGCTCTTCCAAAAACACTTTGTAGCCTCTTCCACAAGTTGATAACCGTCCTTTCCGTCGGACAGGTACAAGTTGTTGTCGTCGCTGACCACAGTTTGGGCGTTGACGTGATGCGTGCACACCACCTTTCCGTTGTGCGGATCGTAGGCAAGAGCAACCGAAACGCCCTCCTTTGTGCCGAAAACGTAGTACAATCCGCGGTGAATGGTTGCGCAAGTGGGCACAACTTCCGTTTGAGCCACCACTTTGATACGTCCGTTTTGCAGTGAGATGATTTTGCTATCGGCAACAAACAAAATTCTGTTACCGTAGGCGCACACCGTTTTTGGTAGGACGTTGCCCACGTTTGAGTGCATTTTGGTCACGACAAAACAACTTTCGTCACCATCGGGATGCACTTTGTACACGTCGTTGCCAATAGCAAACAGTTCGCCGTTGGAAACAAGCGTATGGCAGGGGCAAGGCAAGTCTATCCACTGGGCGTTTTTTAACTCCAACTCGGTGGGATCGGTAACAAAAACACGTCTGCCCTTTAGCGCGAACAATCGGCTTTGGCAAAAGGCTAAACTGTCGTACTGCTCGTTGATAAGTTTGTAGACGTTACTGCTGTTGATTTTGTAAGTAAGGTTGTTTGCACTTAGCACAAGGTTATCACGTTGTTTATCTACTGCGTAGGCGACGTTGCAAAATCCGTTAAATTGATAAAAAATGCGTGCACCCAACGCTATGCTATCTTGTTTTAGCATAACCTTTTCGTTGCGGTGCAGTGGGAAATATTGCAAAACGTCCTTGTCCGTTAGGACAAATCCTCCCGCGTAGGAAATGCCGTCGTACGTTTTAACGTTGGACGAATCCTTTACCACAATTTTGCCAACAGTCCGTTCGGTGGCGGAAAAATCCGCTACGGCTTGCACGATTTTGCCCTTTTTTATCTTTTTGGGAGTGGGAAAAATCACTTCCACCACCTCCTTGCGGGCATTTTCATGGGGGACAGTTTGCGAGTGGCAATGCGCAGTGCATCATGATACTTGGTTTGATAGCGTTGCGTTTGCACGTCGTCGGCAATGCTGTGGAAATACTCTGCAAGCACTCCGTAGGCAAAAATACGCGGTGTTATTTTGGGTGAAGGAAGTACGAATTGGTCGTTCCAGCCCACTTGAGGCGGTAGTTTAGAGTACAGCAGATTGAAGGTTCCGTTCGTATCTAAAAATAATCCGCGCTCGGTGTAACGATAGGTCACGTCGTTGCCTTGGCTGTCCGTTAGGCGAACGACGGAGTGCAACGACAAATTTTGCGTATCCACAAAGCCGTTTTGCGTGGATACTACCGTTTTGGAAAGTGACGGCGTCCAATTGCAGTACAAATCGTCCAAAACAACGTTGCTTGCCACAAGCAACAACTTGGCGCAATCGCTTGCGGAGTAGTCGTCCCCTTCCGTTTGGTAGCAATTTGGTGGCAAATCCAAGTTTGCCAACTCTTTGCAAATTTTTGCTATTTGACTAACTTTCATTATTGCTCCTTTTTGCTTAGATAACCGTTGCAAAACCTGTCACCTTCAAAAATTTACCGCTACTCGCGGTGAGAGTTAGGTCGGTTTTGCATGGTTACGTGGGGTGGATTTAGTTAACTACGCTTCGGTGATGCCGGAAATCATTGCTTGACCGATAGGACGATCGCAGATAAGATCGACGTACTTTACCAAAGTTGCCGAGTACACCGGTTTGTTGTTTACTTGTTTTAGCACGCGTCCGTCGTCCCCTTCCAACCAACGCCAATCGCAAAGTTGATGCAGGTGGAAATCTTTGCTGTTCAAAACGTACATTGTGCCTTCGGGGCAGAAACGGTCGGAAACGATGGGAATTCCGTTGTAGGAAATGGCTTTGTAACCACCTTCCAAGTTCATTACGTCTACGTTGCACTTGTTTTTGGCAAGGTAGTTTTGGTAGGCGCGTTTTACACCTGCCGAGCACACGATAAAGTCGGCGGTGGAGCCTGCAACTTCTTCCATGGCGTCGATTGCCTTTTGGATTACGGTATCGGTGATGGCTTCCGCCGTTGCTTTGTAGGGTTTTAGCCATTTGTGTTCGTCGCGGGAAAGTCCGTACAAAGTGTCGCTTTCGCCAAAGATAGCACCAAGACCGGTTAGCTCGCGTTGGTAACTGCCTTGAACGGTAACGTAGTCGCCGGCGGTAAGGGTGGAGGCTGCAACGGTACCACCGGAAAGTTTGATCGTTTTGTTTGTGCGGTCAACTTCCAAAATTCGACGAGCTGTAAGCACGTTGCCCGTGGACGGATGAATAAAATCCACCACCATGCCTTCCATCACGTTGCGAACGGTGTCGATTTTTACGACGTTGCCCGTTTGAGATACCACCTTTGCAATGATACCGCTGCCGTCACCGAAAAGCATACGTCCAAAGTTGAATTTGGATGCCTTTACAAGACCTTCCATTTCCGCTTCCAAAAGGTTTACAAATGAACCCGCGTTGTTTTCGCTGGCGCGGATTGCCTTGTCGGAAATTTCGATTGTGCCGTACAAGTTTTTGAGAGTTAGCACAAATTGTGCGTAGTTGTTGGATGCGGAATCGGGCAAAGAACCGTCTTCGTCACCGGCACCGATACCACCGTTGATGCCAAAGGGTGCCAGTTTGCGAATTTCCTTGCCCCACACGTTGCTGGACGTTTTGTCAAAACGAGCAAGAAGTGGGTTTACCGCTGTGTTGAGTTGGTCGGCTACCACGCCGAGATACAAAGTTTTTAGTGCGTTTTCGGCACTGTTGATTGTTATCATTTAGTTCTCCTTGTAAGTAAATTTGATAGTGAAATTTGTCTGCAAACAACAACGCAAAGTTATTGGTTGACAAACAACTTTTGTGCCATCAGGGTTGCCTCTTTGATGCTTTTTGGCTTGGATGGCAAAGCCAAAGACATTGTGCCACCACCGGTTATTACCGTTGGGGCGGTGGGCGGAACTTCGTGCGTACTTAACAGCTTGAGCGCTAACGTTGGGTTGCGTTCAAGGTATTGTTGCAGTTGCGCATCCGTTGGTACCACTTCGCTTTGGGGCGGTTGCTCCTGCAAAGTTGCACCATCAGTTTGCTCCGTTGTTTGGGGTGACGAAAGATCGTCGGGATGCAAAACGCTTTCGCTTGTACCCTGTTGTTTTTGCAGTTGGGAAAGTTGCTGACACTTTTGCGTGAAGGACTTTTCCAACTCGATATAGCCTTTTAACAGTTCTTCGGCGGAATTAAATTTTCCGTAGTCCATAGTAAATTTCTCCTAAAAATGTGGTAAATTGGGCAAAAATGCGATACTATTAGTGACATAGTAGTCTACAAATTGCCCTTTTTTGGCATTGTTGAGCCGTATCGGGGTGGATTTTGGTGTTGTTTGAGTTTTCGTTGCACTGCTTGGCTATCACGTGCTTTACATTAGATTTTGTTGACAAACAAAGGTGATTGATCGTTGCGGTGGTATCCAAAACGTTGCAAAGATAGTTACAAACGTCGCACTATCGGGAACGTCTAAACGAGCAGTTTGCAGTATCTATTTACTAACGAAACAGCAACATCTTTGCACTAACACGTTAACTATGCAGTACAAATCATTACGTGGTAAGTCGTTACTCTCGGCACTATCGGGGATGTCGAAAGAATACCTGTTTTATTCCCGCTACTCCGCTTGCATTTGTTTGTGTTGTTGGATGTGGGCAAGCACCTTGTCGATGGTGGATTTGTCCGCTGTGCCAACGTTAGAAATCACAAATCGGGTGTGCTCTTCCACGTGCAGAGCGTGGTCGTCCACAGGCAAAATTTGTGCATGGTCGATATCGACGTTTTCGTTTTGGGCGCGGTCGATGTGCAGTTGGGTTATATCTTGGGCGTTGTTCCAGTTGCCAAAGCCCATCATGGACAAAATTTTTGCCTTGCTACTTTGGGTCAGTTTGCCTTGGTCGTCCTGCAAAATGCCGGCGCTCAGCAAATCGAAAAGCATGGTTCGACGCGTTGCGGGGGTATCGGAAAGTTGGTTTTCCGTTTCGAAAACAACGTCGTCGGAACCGATATCGCTACCCTTAAAGTAGAACACTTCCGCGCCCTTTTGGTTATCGACAAAGCGCATAAGTTTTGAGGTGGTAACAAATTGTTTGTACAGTCGCAAGATATATTTGGATATTTTTTTGATGGAAAGTTTTACGCTGTCGATGGAACTTGCAAGGCGAGTGTCGTCCTGCTCGGCAATAAGTTGCAACGCTACACCACTTGTGACGGTGGTTGGAGTCGTGCTGTTACGGGCAAATTCGCTCACGCCGGAAACGGTAACAAATTCCTGCAAAAGGCGGTCTTCTTCTTGGTTGAAATCGTGGGGAACGTCGCCACTGTCCATAAGCGATGGTTTTACCGAGCCTTGGCGATACACCAAAATTTTGCCGGGGGAAAGTCCTTCTTCTTCCAGATTGTCGGTATCTACACTGCCGTCCTCCACCGTCAAAACGCCCATTGCAAGGCGGTTGAGAAACTCGTGTTTGCGGTTTTTTACGGCGTTGTAGGCGCGTTGGATGGGAATGATTCGTTCCACGATGCTTGCTCCCCAAAAGCATCCCGGTTGGTCGGCGGAAGTTTGTTTTACAAAGGGAAATGCCACTTTGCCGTCTTCCCCCAACGTAAAGGGCAGTTCGCCGTAGTAAAGCAGTTTGTTGCCTGCAACGATTTCCAGCGTGCCATTGGGACGCTCGGTTGTAGGTTTTGTGTACCGTTCAATCACCAACACTTGGTTGCTTTTTGCTTCCTGCGTGATGCTTGGCACGGTGGAGTTGTAGCCCAAACCTCCCACTCCTGCCACAGCGTTGATGTTAAACACCTTTATATCTTGCCCTTGCACGTCCACACCCCACGCATTTTTGACGTCGGTTGCGTCGTACACCTTGGCGTGAATGATGGATGCGCACTGTTCCACCGTTTGGGTAACGTTGGAATCGGGGTAGATTTCAAAGGGGGAACACGCCACCACCGTTACGTCGTTTTTGGCGTTGTTCCAAGCGATTTTGTAAAATGCAGTGCCACAAACTTCGCTCCACGAAGTTGCTTCGGTGATAATTTCGTCCAAATGGGTTTTGTCGCTTACGGAATCGAGAATTTTGGTGGAAAGTTTTGCCGAGTTGACGTCCTTATCGCTGTTGGAAAAGGGGCGCGCAATAGGTTTTGGACGTACACGGTTTAGGCGTGCAAGACGGGTTTCCACGATGGGTGCGACGTGGTTGTACACCTGTTTTTCCTGCCAGAAGTAGTATTTTTCTTCCTGTTCGATAGCTCCGCGTGGCGTGATTGCGCAGTATTGGTTGCCCATTACAAAGTTCATGTTAAGTTGCCAAGCAAGTTCGTAGGGACGACGGGCATTTTGACGGTTGGCAAAATCCTGCTTGACGTCGGCAACCACGTCTTCCGCAAAACGTTGCTGTGCTTGTTGTTGCTGTTTGGCGGTTAGTTTTTTAGTCATAGATGTTCTCCTGTTTTTGATCGAGTTTGCGTTTGATTGTGTTTTGGGGGCTTTTGGGGGTTCGACAACAAATTGCCTGCGAGATTAGTTTGTTGAAACAATCATCGCAAAGGTACACCTTTTGACGGGCTAAAATAAAATTTGTTGCACTGTTACTGCATCCTTTGCAGCTGCATTTGGATGGCGTGGTGGATTTTTGTAGTAGTTGTTGTTGATTTGTCATGCTTGCTCCTGTGGGGGTTCCGTAGTGGCGGTTTGGTCGCAAATATCCAACAGTTTTAGTAGTCGCAACTTTTCCACCGCAAGTTGCTCGTCCGTCATTTTGCAAACGTCCAGTTCCTCCTCGGAAAGTTGCAAAAGCGCCTTTATTGCGTTGACGTCCGGCGGTACTTTTTTGGTGGTTATTTTGCGTTTAGAAAGTTGCACTTGGCCGTTGGTTGCAACAAACTCTTCCGTTTTTTCGTGGACGGTGTACCCCTTGGCTTTTTTTAGTAAAATTTTGGTAAGAAGTTGTTTGTAGTTCATGTTGAGTTGTTGGATTGTTGCAATAGAATTAACGCCGACTTTTTTGCAGATACGCAGCAAAAATCGCTTTGTTGCAAGAAGTAAAATTTTGCCCATCAAATTGACGTTAAAATGCGTTTTTTTGCAAAAAACTGAAGACGTATTGAGAAAATTGCCCTATCAAATGTGTTTTAGGTGGCGGATTAGCCGTTGTTTATCGGTAGCGATAACGCTTTTTGTAACCGTTGGTTTGGGCGTATCGCCCAAAGAACAAACGTAGTATCTAAGTTCGTCCATGGCATGGTCGTCGCGCTTTATGGGTTTGTCGTCGTTGCCCCAAAAGTAGCCTTTTATTTCCCTAATCATGTTGGTGCAGGTGGAAAAAACGTACAATTTGGGCGGTCCTTCGGCAGGTTTTAGAAGGGATTTTACCTTGTTGATGCCTGTGTACAAATCCTTGTTTACGCGGGTGTTGATAGTTATGCCGTGGTCGCAAAACAGTTCTGCAACGGACCGTTGCGCCGACAATGTTCGCTGGTTGCCTGCACTGTCCATAAGGGCACAAACGTTGCCGAATTTGTCACGTTTCCAGCCAAGTTTTTGGCAAATTTGCTTTATCTGTTGGGCGTGATATGCCACGTCGCGCTGTGCTTCGTAGTGTTCTGCAACAACGTAGACATTGCCGTCGTAGTCGCGTGCGTACCAGTGGCAGGAAAGGGGATTGTTCAAACCGGGGTCGATAGACAAAACGTCTTGCCAATCGGGTGGAACGGAAAAGGGTGCAATAACGTTGGCGTCACTAAACTCCGCATACACCATACCGCCCCACGACTGGAATTGTCCGTATCGGCGTGATTGCAGTTGGTCGGCGGAAAGAGTTTTGGTCATTTCGTCAATTTCTCGCGCGGAAAGGTAGGGATTATCTGCCCATTCCACAAACTCGCACCACACCTGATCACTTTTGTGGCTGTTTTGGTAGATTTCGTCGTACACCCATGTTAGACCTTTCAAAGGCGTCATAGTGCCAAAGACGTGTCCGCATCTGTCCAGCACGCGCATGCGACATTCGTCGTAGATATCTTTGGGAGGTTCTTCGTCGAACCAGACAAAATCTAAACTGGTACCTTGGAACTTTTCTCTGCCCGCCTCGCAACTTTTGAAGGCGATTTTGCTTGTTCCGCCAAACACGTTGGCAACCACGATATAGTCGATTATGCCGTAATCCATGCTTTGTTTGGATCCGCTTAGCATTACCGTTTGCACTATCCAACTTTTGTCCAGATAGTGCAAAATTTTTTGTTGGGCAACGTCGCGTTGGACCTGTTGCGAAAGGGACACCACCCAGCAGGAAATATCGTCCTTGTTGGGCCGAAAGGGATGTATTCCGCGGGCAAGCCACACCGTTTCGACGGCTCCGCACTCGGTTTTTCCGCTACGGTTACCGCCAAACACCCACCTGTTGCGCTTTAGGCAACGGTGAAAAGCCATTTGTTTTTGGTGGATTTTGCCTTTGTTGTAGCGTGCAAGGGGCGAGTTTTTGCGCCGTTTTTGTTCGCGCTGAATGTCGTTTAGTCGTTGAATTATTTGTTGCATTGAGTTTCCTCGAATTTGATTGTTAATAAATTACCAGACAACAGTTGTGCAGTTATGACACAAGTCGGCAAAAAAGTGCTTGCAAAGGTTGGTATACTTTTGATACCGTTTGCAAACATCCTTTTGATGGCGCGCAAAACGTCCAATAGAGATATATCTAAAGGACTAATCTGTCGTCCACGTTGGAATATCTCTTAAAATCGTCCAAATGGAAAAATCCATTGTATGTGGACA
>CAZDLE010000030.1:0-7533 GCA_964506035.1 uncultured Oscillospiraceae bacterium
AAAAACTAAATAGAACCCCCGAAATGAGGGTTCTATTTAGAAACTTCTTGGCGGAGAAAGAGGGATTTGAACCCTCGCTACGGTATCCCGTACTACACCCTTAGCAGGGGCGCCCCTTCGGCCTCTTGGGTATTTCTCCAAATCCGGTATGCGAGATTTTTCAGTTGCTAAAGTATTTTACCACAAAACCCGCCATAAGTAAAGCCATTTTATGCACTTTTTCAAAGATTTCGTCGTGTCGGCGATAAAAGCCTATCTCTCGTCAACAAACCCCACATTAAATTGTCTGCATACCTTTGTCAACCGCGCCAATGCACCTTGTTTTCTTTTGGATTGGGCAAACAATACGATTTTTCTCACGTTGTCTCCCCCTCAACTCCACACGCCGATTAGATACGAAGTGATACTATTTGTAACCATCCGCCATTGCTACAAAAGTGTATTATTTTAGACAAAAATCGGGCGAATTGATTGCGATAAAATCATTTTAGTCGCGAACGTATTAAACTCACTGCCGATTGCCGTTATTATAGCCCCAAATGCATTCAATTTGTTATTCCACGGTTTTTAGACGGAAAATTGTCAAGCCTATCAAATACACCGTCGTCTTGGCGGAAAATGATTAAAACAAATCGCGACTGCGATCATCCAACGTATCATCAAAGCCAAAAGGAACACCCGTATGGATGTTCCTTTCGTTGTATAGCTGATCAAATTATTGTTGATTGTTTTGCAACTTACGTCACAAACGTCAACTTGTAGCGTTATCTACTATTCCTTGACAAACTTGGGTTTAGCGGTGTAAGTCGTGTGCAACAACTTGTGCGCCTTGCCTGTGTTGGGTTTACCAAAGAACTCTTCGTAAACGGCAATCACTGCAGCGTTGGTGTGGCTTGCGCGGTTGTGCATGCCCTTGTCGCCCTTGTAAAGCACGTTTGCACGCTTGGATATAAGCGTAGCCTTGTCGCTGTTAAAGTCGGGAGCAACGGGTTGTCCGCCGCCGTTTACGCATCCACCGGGGCAGGTCATAACTTCAACAAAGTGATAGTCCGCTTTGCCCGCACGGATTTGTTCGCAGATTTCTTGTGCTTGCTTAATTCCGTTTACAACTGCAACTTTAACCGTGATGCCGTTGATGGTGTAAGTAGCCTTTTTGATACCCTTTTGACCTCTAACTTGCTTAAATTCGATATCCGCAGAAGGATCTCCACCAAGCATTTCCGATGCGGTACGCAAAGCAGCTTCCATAACGCCACCAGTTGCGCCAAACAGTAGTGCAGCGCCGGTATATTCGCCAAACGGACGGTCCATAACTTCACTGGGAAGGTTGTTGAAATCCAAACCGTTTGTTTTGATAAGACGTGCAAGTTCACGTGTGGTCAACACTGCGTCAACGTCTGCAATACCGTCGGTAAAGGTGCGAAGTTTTTCGCCCTTCTTTGCGGTACATGGCATAACGGACACAACGTAAACGTTAGCAGGATCGATGCCGTTTTGTTGAGCATAAACGTGCTTGATCAATGCGCCAAACATGTTTTGAGGAGATTTACAGCTGGAAAGGTGAGGCAACAAATCGCCGTAGTTGTGCTCGATATAGTTAATCCAACCGGGGCAGCAACTTGTAAACATAGGCAACGTACCGCCGTTTTGAATACGGCCGATAAGCTCTGTTGCTTCTTCCATGATGGTAAAGTCGGCAGCGCAGTTAACGTCAAACACCTTGTCAAATCCGCAAAGGTGCAATGCACGAACCATTTTGCCTTCTACGTTGGTTCCAATAGGATTGCCAAATTCTTCGCCAAGAGCAGCGCGAACGGAAGGTGCAGAACCAACAACAACGTGTTTGTTGGGGTTGGCAAGAGCTTCCTTAACGCGTGTAAGCTCGTCCTTTTCTACCAAAGCGCCGGTGGGGCAAACTGTAACGCATTGTCCGCAACCGATACACGGTGTGTTGGAAAGGTTCATATCAAAAGCAGTGCCGATATGTGTTGCAAAACCACGTTCGTTAGCACCGATAACGCCAATGCCTTGCGTCTTGTTGCAAACGGCAACGCATCTACGGCACAAAACGCACTTGGTGTTGTCACGAATGAGATATTCCGTGGAGGTATCTTGTGGTTCGTCGCACATCACGCCGGAGTACTTGTGGCAATCACAGTTGTACTCGTAGGAAAGTTTTTGCAGTTCGCAGTTGGTGTTGCGATCGCAGGAAAGGCAATCTTTCTTGTGGTTGGAAAGGATAAGTTCCAACGTCGTTTTGCGAGATTTAAGCACTCTTTCGCTGTTTGTGAACACTTCCATACCTTCCGATACGGGGTAAACACAGCTTGCAACAAGGTTGCGCATGCCTTTTACTTCTACAACGCAAACACGGCAAGCACCGATAGCGTTGATTTCCTTTAGATAGCAAAGTGTAGGTATTTTGATACCAATGCTCTTTGCAGCTTCCAAAATTGTTGTGCCGGCTTCTACTTGAACGGGCACGTTGTTAATTTTTAAGTTAATCATTTCTTGCCACCCTCCTTGTAGATAGCCTTAAATTTACATTTAGATTCGCAAGCACCGCATTTTACGCACAAATCTGTGTCGATAACGTGTGGTTGTTTGAGTGTTCCCTTGATAGCGTTAGCAGGGCAGTTACGAGCGCACATCGTACAACCGATACATTTTGCAGGATCGATTTTGTACTTGATAAGCGATTTGCATACGCCTGCAGGACAAACTTTGTCACGAACGTGAGCGATATATTCGTCACGGAAGTATTTCAAAGTGGAAAGTACGGGGTTGGGAGCAGATTGTCCAAGACCGCAAAGGGAGTTTTCCTTTATGTAGTAGCAAAGTTTTTCCATTTCGTCCAAGTCTTCCATGGTAGCCTTGCCTTCGGTAACCTTGCAAAGCATTTCGTACAAACGTTTTGTACCGATACGGCAAGCAGTACATTTACCGCAAGATTCGTCAACGGTAAACTCAAGGAAGAATTTTGCAATGTCTACCATGCAGTTGTCTTCGTCCATAACGATAAGACCGCCGGAACCCATCATAGAACCGATAGAAAGCAAACTTTCGTAGTCAATGGGGATGTCGATAAGGTCAGCAGGGATACATCCGCCACTGGGACCACCCGTTTGAGCTGCCTTAAACTTTTTACCATTGGGGATACCGCCACCGATATCTTCGATAACTTGACGAAGTGGTGTGCCCATGGGGATTTCCACAAGACCTGTGTTGTTGATTTTTCCACCAAGCGCAAATACCTTTGTGCCCTTGCTCTTTTCCGTACCCATTTGTGCAAACCAATCTGCACCTTTCAAGATGATTTGTGCAACGTTTGCGTAGGTTTCTACGTTGTTAAGCAAAGTGGGTTTTCCAAACAAACCTTTCACAGCGGGGAAGGGAGGACGAGGTCTGGGTTCGCCACGGTGACCTTCGATACTTGTCATAAGTGCAGTTTCTTCACCGCAAACAAATGCACCAGCACCAAGACGGATGTCGATATCAAAGTTAAAGCCGGTGCCCAAAATGTTTTTACCAAGCAAACCGTATTCGCGAGATTGTTTCAAAGCAACGCGCAAACGTTCTACAGCAATGGGGTATTCGGCACGGATGTAGATGTAACCTTGTTGTGCGCCAACAGCATAGCCGGCAATGGTCATTGCTTCCAAAACGGCGTGTGGATCGCCTTCCAAAACGGAACGGTCCATAAATGCACCGGGGTCGCCTTCGTCGGCGTTACAAGCAACGTACTTAACGTCACCGGGGGCATCCTTTGTAAATTGCCATTTGCGTCCTGTGGGGAAACCAGCTCCGCCACGTCCACGAAGACCGGATTTAAGCAATTCGTCGATAATACTTTGCGGAGTCATTTCCGTCAAAGCCTTGATAAGTGCTTGATATCCGTCGTAAGCAATGTATTCGTCGATATTTTCGGGGTTGATAACACCGCAGTTACGCAAAGCAACACGCGTTTGCTTTTTGTAGAAGTTTGTTTCCGACAAAGCCATTATTTTGTGTGCTGCGTCGTCTTCTTCCTTGTGCAACAAACGGTCTACAATACGACCTTTTACAAGGTGCTCGCTAACAAGTTCTTCTACGTCTTCCACTTTAATGTGAGAGTAAAACGCACCTTCGGGGTAGATGATAACTACGGGACCGGCAGCGCAAAGACCAAAGCATCCGGTTTGAACGACTTGAACGTCCTTTTCCAAACCGTGAGCTTTAATTTGATTGTTAAATTGCTCGATAATTTCTGCGCTGTGGTTGGAGTGGCAACCTGTACCACCACAAACTAAAACGTGACTTCTAAACATTTTTTATTACTCCTCGTTGTCAATGAGATATTGTGTACAAATTTTACCACCGATAATATGTTTTTCGATGATTTCCTTTGCTTTTTCGGGTGTTACACGGCAGTAGGTAACTGCTTCTTGACCGGGTACGAACACTTCTACGATGGGTTCGAGTGTACATCTACCCATACAGCCTGTACGAACAACCTTAACTGTGTGTAGTTGGCGCGTTGCAACTTCGTCCATCAAGGTGTTAAACACGGGACGAGCCCCTGCGGAAATACCGCAAGTAGCCATACCAACCACAATACGTGTTTCGTTGATTGTGTCTTTGTCACGTACCACGATTTGTGACTTCATTTTGTCTCTTATTGCTTGAATATCAGCAATGGTTTTCATAACGGGATACCTCCATTTATTGTACTAATGTTTTCGTTTATCATTTGTTTTACAAATTGCAGTATTTCCGGCGTGTCCAAAGGGATGCCATCCAACTGTTGTTGTAGTTCTAATGTGTCAAAGTCAAAACTTTGACCGTTTGCGCTGTAGCTAAACACAATGCGCGTGCTATTGAGTTCGCTAAGCAACGTCATTATCGTTTCGCCAACGTCTCCCAAGGGAGGCCTGTCGATGTGATCCACGGCAAAAGTGGTAGTAACGGTAGTGCCAACGCCAACGGTGCTTTGTATATCGAAACTTCCGCCGGACATTTCCGCCTCCATTTTGATTAGCGGAATACCCAACCCAACTTTACGCGTAGTGCGAGTTGTGGTGTATGGGTCTGTTACTTTAGCTAAAAATTCCGCAGCCATTCCGCAACCGTTGTCGGCAATGGCAATAGTAAGCAGATTTTTTTGCACTGTGACGTCAATTTTTACCACCGTTGCTTTGGCTTTTAGCGAGTTTTCCGTGATGTCAAGTATGTTCAAAGATAGTTCTCTCACAGTTTGCACCTCAATGCTCGCAAAATGCCTCTTGCGGAAAGTTCTTCCACTTGCAAAACGCCATGCGCCTTGCCAATGTCTTCCAAAACGTGCGCGTCGCTATCGGCAATCACCTTTCGGTTTTGGCAGTATCGTTGCATGCTTTCGTCTGCCGTGGGGGATAGTTCCACAACGTCAAAATCTTCCGTGACGGTACCAAGTATGGCAACCATACCGTTTTCTTCGCGGTCGATATGCGCAGGGATGGCAATTCCGTCAAATTTGTTGGCAAGCGACCATACCTCTTCTACGGAAATTCCGCTTGCCACAAGCAACATTCGTGGCTCGGTAGCAACAACGTTGTCGTCCTCGTCCATTATCCATTGCTCGCCAAAAATTTCCGCGCGATTTTGTATATCGGCAAAGTCGACACAGTCGTAAAAACTTTGCAAATTTTCAAAACTATCAAACAAACACAAAACGTGTATGTCTTCTGCCGTTTGCAATTCCATGGCAGGCACAACCACCACGCCGTAGGCATCACCAATATTCATTGCAACTTTAACGTTGGCAATAGCATTGTGGTCGGCAATGGCAACTGCGTCAATTTCGCCAAGCTTTGCCCATCCCACGATGTTTGCGGGCGTCATTTGGTCGTCCGCACAGGGAGACAAAGCACTATGAATATGCAAATCGTAAGTTATTTTCATTGTAGTAGTGCAAACAAACTAATTTTGCTTTGCCACAAGCGATATTGCCGTGTACACGTCAAAGGGCGTTGTAATAACGTTTACGTCCTGCGTTTTTGCTCGATTTACAAGCAGTTCGTCAGGAACACAATCTTCGCAGATAACAACCACCGCACAATCGGTCAACGTTGCAACGGCGCACACGTTGATGTTTGTCATGATGGTAAACCAAGCGCAATTTGGCGTAGCTCGTCCCATCACAAAACTGAGCAAATCACCGGCGTAACCACCGTCAATTTGTCTATCAAGGTCGCTTTCGGCAACAATTTTTGCTTGCAAAAGGTCTATCAGTTGTCGTACTGTCATTATTCTTGTCCTTTTTTCATGGGGCAAACGGTATCGGTAGGTATTCTGCCCATCACAATATCTTCGCAAAACGCCATACAACCGGGCGCACCGCACACTCCGCAATCAAGATGTGGCAACGTTTGGTACAACCGCTGTATTTCCAGCAACTTTTCAAACGCCACTTGACGGTCGTTGTCGAAACTTTGTCCGTCCGTCTCCAGTTGACGTTCCACAAGATAAAACTCAAACGGCTTGTCAACTTCTTGCAACGTTTTGCCAACAGCGGGAAATTTTTTGCGCAGTTGACGTATTCGCGCCTTTGCCACAAAGGGATTTTCCACGTTCAAAACACCGCCTACGCAACCGCCTATGCAAGCGTTAAGCTCCATAAAATCCACGTTAGACAAACTTCCGTTTTCCAACCGTTCCAAAATGTCGATAACGTTTTCGATACCGTCGGCAGCAAGATATTTATCACAGGCAACACCGGCAGCTTCACCACCGCTACTTGCCCATTGCAACCCCAGCACACCCATTTCCGAAAGGTTTTGACATTCGTCCATTTTGGTGAGCAGTGGCGCAATCATTTTGTACACTTCCGCAACGGAAAGCACTCCGTCCACGTAGTTTTTGTGTACCATCTTGTTTGCCTTTAGGGAATACACCTTTGCAGGGCAGGGTGATATAAAAAACACACCTATATCTTGCGCAGGTATTCCGTGATGTATTGCACGTTCTCGTGCTAACTTTGCCGATACGTCCACAGGGGGAAGCAAAGGCAACAAATTGGGTTTCAAATTTTCAAAACGCTCGTTTATCAATTCCAACACGGCAGGGCACGCCGTACTGATAACGGGACGTTTCAGTTTTCCCGATGCAACAAGTTTTTGCGTAACTTGGCTAACCAGTTCCGCTCCAATGCCCACTTCAAACACAAAATCAAACCCAATGGTTTTTAGTGCCGTCAAAACGTAGTTGATGTTTGCAACACCGCTAAACTGTCCGTAAAAGGAGGGCGCAACCAACGCAATTTTGTATTTGTAGTTATTTACGATATCAAACTTGTCGTAACTGGGTATTTTTGCTAACGATTTACAAATGCGCACACACTCACCACAGGCAACACACTTGTCGTAGATGATGCTCGCCTTTCCGTTGCGCACGCGGATAGCTTCCGTAGGACAACGTTTTATGCACGAGCCACAACCAATGCACCTGTCAGCATCCAGCGTTACGGTATGAAGTTTTTTCAAATTGTTCTTTTGCAAAACTCTTTCCTCACGTCAG
>CAZDLE010000030.1:7633-9021 GCA_964506035.1 uncultured Oscillospiraceae bacterium
TTTACCGTTAGGGTGATTTTTGTACCAACACCAACGGTGCTTTCAATAGCAAATTCGTCGGTGTACTTTTTCATATTGGGCAGTCCCATACCTGCGCCAAACCCAAGGTTTCTAACATCCTCGGAAGCGGTGGAAAACCCCGGTTGCATGGCTTGTTCGATATCGGCAATGCCCGCGCCCGTGTCCACAAGCTGAACAACAATCTTGTCAAGGTAGATATCGGCAATGGCTTTTCCGCCGTTAGCGTGAATAACCATGTTTATTTCCCCTTCGTACATGGCAATGGCAATGCGTCGTATGTCCTGCGGATTGACACCCAACCCCTTCAAACAAAACTTTACGTTTTCCGTTGCCTGACCGGCGGAAACAAAATTGTTACCGTCAACGTCGTACTCAAGATGCACGTGTTCCATACTATTCTCCGGCAATCAGCCCAGCCGAGTACAACAATCCGCATGCGGAAAACATACGGCGTTGCGTCGTCATCATAACAAGACCCTTTTGCTTTGCCAGCTCTATTGCTTCTTCGCTTGGACGTTTACCGCGCACAAAAACGATGCACACCATGTCCATCATTTCCGCAGTACGAACAACCTGTGGATTGCACAATCCCGTGATAAGCACCGATTGGTCCTTTACGTATGCCAAAACGTCGCTCATCATGTCCGAACCGCAAGCGGAGTGCACTTCGTTTTGCTTGTTTTCTTCACAGCAAATAAATTCGGCATCCAAAATTTGCGCTACTTGTTCAATCGTCATATAGGGTACCTCCCTAATCTACAAACTATCTGTTTGTTTTGCAATGCAAATTGATTTTCCCAACGCTTTGCCACTCAAATAGATAGAGTAGTGCGCTAAAGCAAAATCAACTTGTTCGTGATGTTTTATTATTCGTATTTAGCCAAAATGCCGGCAACGTCGTCCGGTTTGATTTTGCCGTAAACGTCGTCGTTGATGGTCATAACGGGCGCAAGACCGCAACAACCTACGCAACGAGTTGCATCCAACGAAAATTTGCGATCGTGAGTGCATTCGCCACTTTCAATACCAAGCAAAGACTTAAGTTTTTCGTAGATGTCGCCTGAGCCTTGAACGTAGCAAGCTGTACCAAGGCAAATACCAATGCGATATTTTCCCTTGGGGAACAACGAAAATTGCGAGTAGAAGGTAACAACGCCGTAAACTTCCGACAAAGTTAGTCCCAATTCTTCCGCAACGATTGTTTGCACTTCGTAGGGAAGATATCCATACACTTCTTGTGCAAATTGCAATGCAGGCATCAATGCGCCCCCTTGCTTTTTAAGTTCGCCAAGCTTCGCACGCAAAGTTGCTTCTTGTTCCGGTGTGCCTTCAAATGGCAAAGTAGTACCTTTCATATATAACCTCCA
>CAZDLE010000030.1:9121-12135 GCA_964506035.1 uncultured Oscillospiraceae bacterium
TATTATATCATATTTTAGGGTATAAAACAAACCTATTTGCACTTTCTAATATACATAAAACTAATGCGCCCATAAATTTTTTCTATAATGCTGTGTATTTTTAGCAATATTGCCCCGTCAAATTTGCCATAACGCAATTTCAACCACTTATACCAACAAAAAACCGCCCTGAAAACTCAAAGCGGTTGTTTTGTATTCAATTTTGCAATCGACTATTTGCTTGCCTTTTTAACCAATTTGGAGCCAAGTTTGTACAGTTCCATAATGATCACCATGCCAAACGCAAGTCCAAGTGCAATCAGCAGTTCGTTCCACTTTAGTGCAACCGTTTGGAATACGCCCGTGTTGAGACCGGGGATGTACACAACAGCCATTTGCAGAACAAATCCCACAATAAAGGACATATTCAAAAATCTGTTGTTAAAGGTAGCTTTGTGCAACAACGAGTGTTCACTCTTGATGTTGTAGGAGTGGAACAACTGTGTGATAGAAAGTGTAACAAACGCCATTGTGGTGCCAACTTCGTGGCTACCGATAAACGTTTCGCCGATAACGTAGCTTGTAAGCGTCAACAATCCAACGCAAATACCTTCCAAAACGATATGCAATGCAAGGTTGTTAGCAAAGAAACCTTCCGTCTTGGGACGTGGTTTTTTAAGCATAATTTCGTCGTCGGGTGATTCCATTCCAAGACCAAACGCGGGCAAACTGTCCGTTACAAGGTTAATCCACAACAGGTGGATGCTTGCCAAGGGAATACCAAGTTCCCATCCGGGGATTTTAAGACCGGTAATGATTGTTGCCAGCAAAATGGTAAGCACTTCGCCAATGTTGCTGGAAAGTAGGTATTTAACGCATTTGCGGATGTTGTCGTAGATGCCACGACCTTGCTTTACCGCCTTGATAATGGTGGAGAAGTTGTCGTCCGTCAAAATCATATCGGCAGCTTCCTTGGATACGTCCGTACCCGTGATACCCATTGCGCAACCGATATCCGCCTTTTTAAGCGCTGGAGAGTCGTTAACGCCGTCGCCCGTCATTGCAACAACTTTGCCGTGAGCCTGCCAAGCGGTAACGATACGTACCTTGTCTTTGGGTGCAACACGTGCGTAAACGGAAAACTCAGCAATGTGTTCCATAAGTTCTTCGTCGCTCATAGCGTCCAACTCTTCGCTGGAAACGGCGCGTTGACCTTCATCCAAAATGCCAAGTTGCTTTGCAATGGCACTTGCAGTGATAATGTTGTCGCCGGTGATCATAATGGTACGAACACCTGCGATGCGTGCCACGCGAATTGCCTCGATAACTTCGGGACGTGGTGGGTCGATCATACCAACAAGACCAATTAGTTCAAGATCGTGCTCCAAATCGTCGTTGATTTGTGGCATTTCGTCAAACACTTTTATGCCCAACGCCAAACAACGCAACGCGCGTTCGGACATGGACACAATGCCTTCTTGCACACCTGCCAAAACTTCCGTGTTGGTAATGCGGTTTAGCATAATATCCGGTGCACCCTTTGTTATGGACACGTACTTGCCGTCCAACTTTACAACAACCGTCATAAGTTTGCGGTCGCTGTCAAAGGGGATTTCGCCCACGCGTTCCACGTTGGAAATATCAACGCCGTACTTGTTGTTTAGCTCAATCAACGCCGTTTCGGTGGGATCGCCAATACGCTTTTCCACGCCGTCGATAACTTCGATTTTCGCATCGCAACAAAGTGCAAAGTGAGAAATTAGTTGATAATTGCTTTGGTCAAGATCGCTAAGCAAACTAAGTTTGCCGTTGTCGTAAACTTCCAAAACGGTCATCTTGTTTTGTGTCAGAGTACCCGTTTTGTCCGAGCAAACAATGCTTGTAGAACCAAGCGTTTCCACTGCGGGCAACTTTTTAACAATGGCGTTTTCTTTAACCATTTTTTGTACGCCAAGGGAAAGCACAATGGTAACAACCGTTGCCAAACCTTCCGGAACGGCCGCCACGGCAAGAGACACTGCCAACTTAAAGCAATCAACGATGGATTCGGTGTTACCACCTTCCACCAACAACCAGTCCAAAAGGAACACGCCCACGCAGATGATGATAGAGATCACGCCGATTGCCTTACCAACCTGTGCAAGTTTGTCTTGCAAGGGAGTGGTGGACTTCTTTTGAGCGTTAAGCATACCGGCGATTTTGCCGATTTCCGTTTCCATGCCGATAGCAGTAACTACCGCTTTACCACGTCCTGCGGTGATAAACGTAGAGCTAAACAACATGTTTTTGCGGTCACCAAGTGCGGTAACGTCGTCGGTGATGGCGTCAACGTGCTTTGTAACAGGCAAACTTTCGCCCGTCAAAGCCGATTCGTCCACTTGAAGGTTAACTGCATCAATCAAACGCGCGTCCGCAGGAATAAAATCGCCCGCTTCCACCAAGATGATATCACCAACAACCAGTTCGCTACTGGGTATTTGGTCCACCTTGCCATTGCGGATAACCTTGCAGTTAGGTGACGACATCTTTTTTAACGCTTCCAACGATTTTTCCGCTTTGTCTTCCTGTATCACGCCCAAAATAGCGTTTAACATAACGACGATAAAGATAACAAGACTTTCTACCCATTCGTGCGGATCGATAGCCAACGAAACAACTGCGGCAATCAACAAAATGATGATCAACACGTCGGCAAATTGTTTCAAAAACTTAACAATCCAAGGTTCTTTCTTGGTCTCTTGCAGTTCGTTAAGACCGTGCTTTGCACGCATTTGTTCAACTTGCTGATCGTTTAGCCCGTTCTTAACGTCGGATTGTAGCAAATCTACAACCTCGGTGCTACTTTTTTTGTACATACCGTACCTCCGTTTTATCGTGTCTTGCAATTAGATTTTTCGCGTTGGTATTTATCAATAAAGATTGTTGATAGAACAACTTTGATAGTTGGATTTTGTCGCAACCGTTATTGACAGTTGAAAACCGCCCCAAACTAACGTTTGTTTTACGTTACAATCCATTTTGATTCTGCCGATTTT
>CAZDLE010000031.1:0-3620 GCA_964506035.1 uncultured Oscillospiraceae bacterium
ACGTTAAAAATTTGGTAACGTTTGCGCTTGATGCCCAGTTGTCAAACATCTTTTGGGCATCTTTGATTTTGAACTGCCTTAACACCAATCTTTCAGTTTCTAAAACCACTGTTCCCTTGTGAGTCATTGTTTCTTCCTATTATTTGTGTTTGATAAAATTGTTGTAGGATTTACTTTGTTGCACTAAAATTTTGTGCTACCATCTGCAAATATTGAAATGATTGCCGGAGCTGTAGTAACCACTAAAACTTTTTGATACATCCAACAACCTTGCCCAAAATAACAGGATTGTCGGTAGGAGGGATAACGATATCGTCCATCGCGTCGTTTTCCGGGTGCAAAACAAGATTAGGGCGGGTAGAAGATAGGCGCTTGATTGTTGCCTTTTCCTCCCAATAAACAAGCACGATCTCGCCAATGTTGGCATCGTTTTGTTGATGCACAACCACCATATCACCGTCGTCGATACCGGCATTTATCATGCTTTCGCCGTCAACACGCAACATAAACAAGCTGTCGCCGGCAAACATATCTTTGGGCAAAGGAAACTCGCCTTCGACGTTTTCCACAGCCAAAATACCTTGTCCGGCACTAACGTTACCAACAAGTTTTACGTAATTGGTGGGCGTACGGTTGCTCGTAACGGTGATGGCGCGTTTTTTGTTTGCGGAAACGTTGTCGATCATCCCGCTGTTTTTAAGCTTTTCCAAATAGTAGTGCACGGTAGACGTCGATTTGATATCAAAACGGTCGGCAATTTCGCGAACTGTGGGTGGATAGCCGTTGTTATCAACGTAGTCGCGCAAATAATTGAATATTTCCATCAAACGATTGTCGCCTTTTTTCATAATATGCTCCTTTCGTGTTTTTATAGTGATAAGTGATTGCTTTGTAGATTTTCTGTAAAAATGTCCGCTCACTGCGATACGTCCAGCGCTACAAAAGCGATTGATCGTAGATTTTCTGCAGAAATACCATCGAACACACAAGATTACGGTGCGTATTAGACTATTATTAGATACGAAACGTCTCATCACAATGCGGTATCTAATTACAATACGACAAAATGAGATTGCGATAGAAAAACTGCGTTGTTTGTATTGTTTGCGTAGTATTTATCACGTAGAGCAAAAATATTACCAAATATGTAAAGTTCGGTTTTTCCTATCCAGAGTATCAATAGCGGTGTAGCTGAAATAATAAAACATTAGTTGTTTTGCAAAATTCTACTTTACAATTATACATCATTTTGCACGGTTTTGCAATATATTTTAGACTATTTGTTCGATAAAAATGTAAAAAAACGCCATCACTATATCAGGAATTGGCGTTTCTTAGATTACTATGTATGACATAAACCTATCTACGTACTCTCGACGAATGGTTGCGGTAACTGTTGCAAACTGTTCGTTAAAATCTACGGTAAATTTTGCGTCGTATTTGTTGAGTAGCGTAACCAGTTTGCCGTAGTTGGCGATTTCTACTTTCAACGTGACGTTTGCGTAGTCCGTTTGAGTGCGCTGTTGAATTGTATCCATAAGCACGTCGATATTTTTGCCCGTCTTTGCTGAGATAAAAATAGCAGGACGGTCTGTTTGTACGAATGGCAGATTTTCTGTAATGTCGCACTTGTTGTAAACTCGCAGGATGGGAGCCGTTACGCCAAGTTCACCAAGCAGTTGCTCTGTAACTTGGATGTGATTTTCCACATTCTCGTCGGAAATATCGCATACGTTTAGCACCAAATCCGCCAAAATGGCTTCTTCCAAGGTGGATTTAAACGCATTTATAAGTTGGTGGGGCAAATCTTTGATGAATCCAACTGTGTCGCAAAACAGCACCGATACGCCGTTTGGAAGCACGCTCTTGCGCACGGTAGTGTCCAAAGTAGCAAACAATTTGTTGTCGGCGTACACTTGATTTTGTGTCAGCAGATTAAATAGCGTCGATTTTCCTGCGTTGGTATAACCCACCAAAGCAATAGTAAAAACGGGATTGCGTTTGCGCTCTTTTCGCGATAGTTCACGATGTTTTGCGATTTGATCAAGTTCCTGTCGCAAATGGTAAATCCTATCGCGAATTAGACGTTTATTGGTTTCCAATTTGGTTTCGCCAGGACCGCGCGTACCTATTCCTGCGCCTTGTCGTGAGAAGTTTTTGGTGGGACGTGTTGCCAAATTATAGGTCAACTGTGCCAATTCCACCTGTTTTTTGCCTTCTGCAGATTGTGCGCGCAATGCAAAAATGTCCAAAATCAGGTCTATTCTGTCGAGGATATCAACGTCCAGTTCCTTTTGCAAAAATCTGCGTTGTTGCGAATCCAGTTCGCAGGAAAATATTGCGACTTCGATATCTTCAACCACCTGCAAACTGTTTTTGATTTCTTCGATTTTGCCTATTCCCAAAACGGTTACGGGGTCCAAGGTGTTGCGTTTTTGTGTGACGGTCAGCACAATTTTGCCGTTTGCCGTTTTGATGAGCTCTTCAAGTTCGTGCAAATCTTGGTTGACGTTGGCATTGGGCGTTTCCACGTAGACAAGCAAAAGATTGGTGATGGTGGTGTTTTTCATCATTCGCCCCCTTCGTCATCGTTGTTTTGGTCGAACAAACTGACTTTTTTGGAGGCTTTTTTGCGCAAATCGTCGGTGATTGCTGCGTAGTGACGTCGTGTTGTGTTAACGTCCTTATGCCCCAAAACGTCGGCAACAATGTAGATATCACCGGTGTTTCGGTAGAGTTGTGTACCAAAAGTGGAGCGCAGTTTGTGTGGCGTGATATGTTTCAACGGAGTGGCAATTTGACTATATTTTTTGATGATATTTTCCACAGCGCGCGTTGTGATACGCTTTTTTTGCAAAGATAAAAACAGTGCTGACTGGTCCTTTGCAGATTCGTCGGCAGTGCGAAGTTGGTAATAATCGTACAGGTAGCCTGCGACTTCTTCGGAAAAGTACAAAATAACCCTTGCTCCGCCTTTGCGCGTCACGACAAAACTCAGTTCGTCAAAATTGACGTCGTCAATATCGATGCCAACCAGCTCGCTAACACGTATTCCTGTACCCAAAAACAAGCTGACTATTGCCAAATCGCGTATTTTGGTATTTTCCAAATACTTTTGTTGATGCAACGACATACCATCAGCTGTATCTACAACGTCCATCATGGTGGCAATTTCCGAGCCCTCCAAGCGGATAATTTCCTTTTCGTGCAATTTTGGAGTGTCGATTGTGGCGGTAGGGTTGTAGCGCATTTCCTGCTTTTTGATAAAATATTTAACGAAGGAGCGGATTGCTGCCAGTTTTCGACCTTTACCGCGCGCGCCGTTTTTGACAATTTTGCCATCTTCGTCGCGGTAGATTTCCACAAAGTTTAGATATGCTTCAATTTCGAATGGAGAAAGGTTCTCGATATCGTCCAAAGAAATATCCTTAGCGCTTTTTCCCTTAAAACGATAAACCTTTTTGCATAAATACTTAAAAAATGTGCGCAAATCGTAGGCGTAATTTAGGCGCGTCAAAGTGGTGGTATTCATGGAAATACCAACAAAATATTCGCGACAATATTCGGGGAGATCGTTGTTTAAGATTTCCTCGATACGTTCACTATTTTTGATATCGCGT
>CAZDLE010000031.1:3720-11856 GCA_964506035.1 uncultured Oscillospiraceae bacterium
TGATCGAAATACTGAGACATTTTTCACCTTTTTGCCGAATGGTGCTACAAGTTGACTGAAGATTATTATTTTAATAACCGTTTTGTTTTTGATTTGTCGATAACTATATTTATTCCGCCCGCGTACCGTTTTTGATTGAACTCATGTTTTGATATCGCGTTGATCGAAATACTGAGACATTTTTCACCTTTTTGCCGAATGGTGCTACAAGTTGATTGAAGATTATTATTTTAATAACCGTTTTGTTTTTGATTTGTCGATAGCTATATTTATTCCGCTCGCGTACCGCTTTTGATTGAACTCACGTAACGTCGTGGTGTATTTTAGGGTTAAGAGCATAGTGTTGCTACCATTTTTTTTGAAAATATGGGCGAATTAATCCCTATATATCTATTCGCAAAAGACAGGTTTTGCGAATAGATAGGGTATTTTAGCTACTTTTGAGAGTGGTTTAGAAGCGGTTTTGGGTTTTAATGATAATCAACTGGCTAAATTAGTCGATGATTTGCAGATGATTTTTACGATAATTAGAGGTTAATTGCAACAATTTTTTACAATAATTAGGTTGATTGTAACAATACGATTTCGAATTTAACTTAAAATCATGTTCGATTTGTAATAGTTTTTTCCACTTGTGTCAGCTCGAACTAAGTAATTTGTCCTCTTGTTTGTACAGAGAATAAAAAATGCGTGCTTGTTTGTAGCGGTTATTCTTTTTGAAATTATTTTCGCAAAAGGACAATTATTATTGCAACGTTATGATACTAACTAAAAGAATACAAAACAATGAAATTGGCTATTATAACCCGTTTGTTGTTGTTAAAATCTTTATCGCGCTGTTTGACGGATTTTATTTGTTGCACTTAACGGATTGACGGTTTATTTGCTGTCGTTAGAAAAGACAAATTTACGGATTAATCTGACAAATATGAGCCTAACAAAAGAATGTAAAACAACGAATTTGGCTATAACTCGTTTTTGTTACTAAAAGCTTTAAGGCGCTTAACATTTTTGCAAAAAGACTAATTTGTGATTTTTTCTTACGAATCGTGTTTTGTAACGTGATAGACTGCTTTGTAATGCGACAAACAACGAGTTTTCTTTGTGCAGGATTTATCTAAATTAGCGTTTCTAATACCTTTTCCAGCGCCAAAATGCCGTGTTCAATCGTCAAACCGCCTTGCAAATAGGCGATGTACGGTTCACGCAACGGTCCATCACAACTCAGTTCGATAGATGCGCCTTGCACAAAACAGCCTGCAGCCATAATTACGGCGTCGGCGTAACCGGGCATTGCTGATGGTTCCGGCGAAACATGTCCGTCGATGGGTGAAATTGACTGAATTGCCTTGCAAAAATCAATTAGTTTTTGTGGAGATCCGAGTTTTATGGAGCAAACAATATCGCTAAGATTGTCGTTGACGTGTGGCAAGGTCTCAAAACCCAGTTGAGACAATGCCGACGAGAACAGCAAAGCCGTTTTTAACGCTTGATTTACAACGTGTGGAGCCATAAAAATGCCTTGAAAAAACAGTCTGTAACCGTTTGCGTAGGAGCCGACTTCCGTACCGAGCGCAGGCGCGGTCAATCTACCCGCAACCAAGTCCACAAGATCGCGACGTCCCGTAACGTAGCCGCCCGTCGGCGCAATTCCACCACCTATATTTTTGATAAAAGATCCGGCACAAAGATCAACGCCCACTTCGGTTGGTTCGCGTTTCTCCACAAATTCGCCGTAGCAGTTGTCGCAAAAGATGACGGAGTCTCTACTAAATTGACGTACAAACTTGCAAATATCTTCAATTTGGTCGATAGTTATCGCCGGACGCCATGCATAACCGCGCGAACGTTGAATATAGACCATTTTTACCTTGTTAGATTGCAAAAATTGTGCGATAGCATCCTTGTCGAACAGGTTATTTTTTAGGTCGATAACGGAAAACTTGATGCCAAAATCGGCAAGACTGCCAATTCCTTCCTTATATATAACGTCGTGTAACGAGTCGTAAGGCTGTCCGCCGATTGCCAAAACGTGGTCGTTTGGACGTAAAACGCCAAACAACGCAAGAGTGAGCGCATGCGTACCTGAACCAATCATTGGTGACGTAACGGAACTTTCCGCGCCAAAAATATCAGCAACAACGGCGTTTAGCACATCTTTGCCAACGTCGTCGTAGCCGTAGCCGTTTGATTGCGTAAAATGCCTAAGAGCCAAACCATTTTTTGCAAAAACGTTAAGAACCTTTCGTTGATTATAAAGCGCAATATTATCCAATTGCGCAAATTTATCTTTTGTTTGTTCGATTGCACTGCCAATAAGCTGTTGTGCGTTCATAGTTTGTTCTCCTTGCACTATTATGATAGACATAGTATTCTACAAAATGCCGATTTATAGAATAGTTAAGTCTAAAAATAGCGAAATTTTAGTGATTGTAGGTGGTAATTAACTGTTCGATTGACGTCTGCAATCGTTTTTAGAGTGGTAAAAAAACTTGTTCACTTTGTTAAAGTAACTTGCCATGCTCGAAAAATCATCAAATCTGACTAAAAACGTATAGCATTATTCATATGATTTAGTACGTTAAATCCATTTTTGTAACGTTTTTGGGTCTAAATTTGCAGACAAATTGCTTGGATTTTGCAAGAAAACGCCTTATTTTTGCAAAAAATCGGCAATTTCTTGGGCGATTTGCCGAGTGCTTTTGCCTTCTACGTCGATATATTTTGCAATATTCATACGTTTGAAATAGGAAATTTGTCGTTTCGCATAGTGACGTGTGTTCAATTTTATTTGATTTATTGCATCGTCTAAGGTGCAATTTCCTTGCAAATATTGGATAATTTCCTTGTAGCCTATTGCAGAAAATGCTGACGTTTGGCAGTAGCCGTATTCTTCCACAAGCGTTTTTACTTCGTCTACCAAACCGCTCTGCACCATTGTGTCAACGCGGTTATCAATCATATCGTAGAGTGATTGCCGATCACGTTGCAAAACAAAAATTTTCGCGTCGTATTGCGGATTACTTTTTGTGCAACCCTGTGACTGTTTTTGTCCCGTTTCGGCAATTTCAATTGCGCGAATAACTCGCACCGGATTTTTTACGTCAATTTTTGCGCAAGTTTCCGCATCCAAATGTTTTAGATAGTCCACCATGTAGTCCAGTCCGTTTTGAGCAAGCATTTGTTGCAGCTGTGCACGCCGAATTTTGTCGCCACCGCTAAATTCCGGCGGATATACCAAACTGTCAAAATAAAATCCGGTTCCACCCACGATTATCGGCGGATTTTTCAAATCGTTTATAATATCACCCACCATTTGAGCGTATTCGAAGGCGGAAAAATCGCAATTTGGTGTGGCAACGTCCAGCATGTGATGTTTTACGCCTTGCATCTCGTCACTGGTTATTTTAGCCGTACCCACGTCCATGCCGACGTAGATTTGCATGGAATCGGCAGAAATCACGTCGCAATGCAAGATTTTTGCCAGTTCCACAGCCACGGCGCTTTTGCCAACGCAGGTAGTTCCCGTGATGCCCGCAAAGGATTTCATCAATTACACTCTCCTTTTGAACATCTTTTCCAGATCGGTTTTTGTGATTGTTGCCGTTATTGGTCTGCCATGCGGACAGGTCATAACGCTGCCGTCGATAACGTGTTTTAAGATGTAGGTGATTTCGTATTTGTTTAGTACGTCCCCACCTTTTATTGCTGCTCGGCACGCCTGAGTGGCAATTTTCTCCACCAAAAATTCTCCTTCGTACAGTTTAAACTCCTCCACCGATGCCAACAAGTACTCTACAAATTCCATCATTTGTACGTGTTGTAATAGCGGCGCAACAGCCACAATTCGATAGGTATTTTTACCGAAGGGCTTAACTTTGAACCCGGCCTGTTTGATAACGTCTAAATTTTTGGATATAAACTCGTCCTCTTCGTCTGTAACGTTGAATACGTACGGAAAAGCCAGCTCCTGCATGGTTTTGCATTCGTTGCGATATTTCATAAATTGGTCAAACAAAATACGCTCGTGTGCGGCGTGTTGGTCCACCAAAATAAGTTTTCCGTCCACTTCCAAAATGATATACGTGCGGAAAGCAACACCCAAAATGCGCGTGCGATTGTACAGCAGCTCGTCTTCGTCCTCGTTGGTATGGATGGACATTTGCGTAAGGGTCGGCTCGTCGTCCACTTTCTTTTTGCGCTTTGGCACTATCGGCGACATACCCAACTCTTCGCGTAGTTGTGCAATGGAAATGTTCTTGTACGTTTCTTCAATGCGTTTTTCCTGCATAACTTTGCCGTCTAATTCTTCCGTTACACGCTCGATATCCAAAACGTCTTCCGCTTGATGGGTAGTCATCAGTTGAATACCCTTCGATTCGATATACGAATTGATATCGAAATTTTCAGGAACAACACCCAAAGGTTCTTGTGGACCTTGCACCTGATGGAAATTTGCAAAGGGATCCTGGCGAACGGAGTCGATATAGTCCACCAAAACCTTCGTCACGGCATTGTAGAAAAATGCAGCAATTTTGTCAGGCTTGGCAAAACGAACTTCGCTTTTCTTGGGATGAACGTTAACGTCTACGCGGTCGGGCGGTATTTCCAAATCCAATACGAAAAATGGATATTGACGCGTCATAAGATACCCCTTGTAGGACTGCATTATTGCCGCCACAATGCGAGTATCGTTTACGCAACGACCGTTTACCGAAAGCGTTTGCCAGTTTTTGTTGGGTTTTGTAAAGGTTGTATCGCCAACGTAACCGCGGATCGTCATAAAATCCCACGTATCTTTTACGGGCAAACATTTTTCCAAAACGTCCGCACCATAAACTGCAAAAACAGCACTTTCCAAATCTTTACCGGGGTTTTTATAGATCAGTCTGCCGTCAAGATAGTAAGAAATTTGCAATTTTGGGTTAGTCAAAATAAGTTTTGCTACAAATTTTGAAATTTCCGAACCTTCACGAGCGGGAGCCTTCAAAAACTTTTTACGCGCAGGCATGTTGTAGAACAAATCGCGAACTTCCATTTTGGTTCCCAAGTTTGCCGAAACGTACATTCGAGAAACTACGCTGCCCTCTTCTATTTGCACGCAAAGAGCCGCTTCCGTCTCCGACGTGCGTGTTGTAAGTTGAATTTTCGATACCGATGCGATACTTGCCAATGCTTCACCGCGGAATCCCAGCGTTTGCAGATAGTACAATTCGTCGATATCTGCAAGTTTGCTGGTTGCGTGCTCCGTAAAGGCATTTGGGATATCTTCATATTCGATACCACAGCCGTTGTCCGTTACGGTGATGGAAGAAAATCCACCTTCCACAACTTCAATCACAACGTTGGTTGCACCGGCATCTATGCTATTTTCTACAAGTTCTTTAACAACGCCAACAGGGTTTTCGATAACCTCGCCTGCGGCAATTTTGTTATAAACTTCGGGAGATAAAACTCTAATTCTGCTCATTATTGTTTACCTTGTTTACAAGAGTGTTAAGTATGTCAAACGCTTCTATTGGCGAAACGCGGTTGATGTCGATATCGGAAAGAATAGATACCACTTCACTTGCCACCTTGTTTTTATCTTTACTTGTTACTTGTGTTTGTATGTTGGCGATATTGTAGTCGATACTGCTGTTTTCCAGCATCTGCACTATTTCGCGCGCACGATCGCACACTTCTGCAGGAACGCCTGCCAACGATGCAACTTCGATACCGAAACTCTTGTTTGTTCCGCCACGTACGATTTTGTGCAAAAATACCACTGAACCGTTAAATTCTTTTACGGTGATGCGATAATTCTTTACGCCGTCCACACGGCCTTCCAAATCGGTAAGCTCGTGATAATGGGTTGCAAACAGCGTTTTTGCGTGAATTTTGCTAGAAACGTATTCCATAACAGCCCACGCAATGGAAAGCCCGTCAAAAGTTGAAGTGCCTCTGCCAACTTCGTCCAAAATGATAAGGCTGTTTGGCGTTGCATTGTTCAAGATATTTGCAACTTCCACCATTTCCACCATAAAGGTACTTTGATTGAACGCCAAGTCGTCACTGGCTCCCACACGGGTAAAAATCTTATCTACAATGGGGATTTCCGCACTACTTGCCGGCACGAATGAGCCGATATGCGCCATCAAAGTGATTAGCGCAACCTGACGCATAAAGGTACTTTTGCCCGCCATGTTAGGACCTGTGATAATCATTGTGCGGTTATCTTTGGTGTCCAACAAAACGTCGTTGGTGATAAAATTGTCACGTTTTATGTACGCTTCCACGATAGGATGACGACCGTCTACAATTTTTAGTTCGGTACTACGACTGTTTAGACGTGGCTTGCAGTAGTTGTTTGCTTCGGCAACCGTTGCCAACGAATACAAGCAGTCCAACGCACCAATTGCCTGCGCCGTGGATTGAATTGTGGGAATATACGGCAAAAGTTTTGTGCGGAGTTGATCGAACAACTGCCTTTGCAAAGCCATTTTTTGATCGTAGGCGGAAAGCATTTTTTCTTCCAACTCTTTCAGTTCGGGAGTGACAAAACGTTCGCCTGTGGTTAGTGTTTGTTTGCGAATAAAATGTTCGGGAACTTGGTCCGCAAAGGACTTGGAAACTTCGTAAAAATAGCCGAAAACCTTGTTGAAACCGAGCTTTAGCGTTTTGATACCGGAGTTTTCCCTTTCGCGACGTTCCATACCGTCCAAAAGTTGCGCTCCGTTGTGTGTAAGGGCGTACAACTCGTCCAATTTTTCGTCGTAACCCGGCTTTATATATTCACTTCCGTCCTTTGGTGCAATGGGAGCATCGTCCTTTAGTGCGCGCTCCAACAAATCGGTAACTTCCGTTAGCGGATCAATTGCGCGGTCGATATCGCAAATAATCTTACTTTGGCTACCAACCAACAATTTTTTGAGTTCTGGCAACTTGCGCAAGGACAGTTTTAGCGTTACACATTCCTTGGGATTTACGTTGTTATAGGCAATTTTGCCTGCGATACGTTCGATATCGCCAATATCACGCAAAACTTTGGCAAGGTAGGATCGCAACATATACGCATGATAAAGCTCTTCAACACCATCCAAACGAGCATTGATTGCGCCCACTTTTTGCAATGGTCTATCCACCCAATCGGCAAGCATACGACCGCCCATTGTGGTTTGCGTTTTGTCCAACAACCACAACAAACTGCCCGTCTTTTTGTTTTCACGATAAGATACCGTCAACTCCAAATTACGACGTGTTTTAACGTCGATGGACATAAAGTTTGATTTGTCGATATATCTAATGTTTTTAAGATGAGGAAGATCGCGTTTTTGAGTATCTTTTAGATAGTCGAACAATGCCGAGCATGCCGTTATGGCGTGATTTTTGCCCCCAAGACCAAAGCCGTCGAGTGTAGCAACTTTGTACACGCGTTGAACCTTTTCTTTGGCGTATTTCTTTTCAAAATGAGCATCGTCGTAGCGTGAAAAAGGCGGAGTGTAGCCTGCACGCACACACTCCAAACTTTGCGACAAATCCATTGCCTTTTGGTTGGCAATTATTTCCGCCGGTTTGTATGACACCAAAAACTCCTGCAAATCCTTTACGGCACCACCGCCAGTAAATTCGCTTGCAAAGTAGTCGCCTGTGGAAATATCGCACACGGCAATGCCGATTTTGTCGTCGTAGAATACAGATGCGATATAGTTACTGCGATTGCCGTCCAAGATGTCGCTTTCCATAACGGTGCCGGAGGTGATAACACGCACAACGTCACGCTTTACCAACTCGTTAGCCTTGCCTGTGGGCTGTGTAAGTTGTTCGCAGATGGCAACTTTTTTGCCTGCAGCAATCAACTTTGCGATATATGCATCCACAGCGTGATAAGGCACACCACACATTGGTGCACGTTCTGCCAAACCACAGTTACGACCCGTCAAAGTCAAATCCAAAATGCGACTTGCAACCTCGGCATCTTCAAAAAACATCTCGTAGAAATCGCCAAGACGGTACAACAATATGCAATCTTTGTAGTGTTCCTTGGTTTGCAAATAGTTTTGCATCATAGGAGAAAGAGATTCGCTCATTTTTCCTCCGTAGTAATAACTCCCCACAACGTTGCCGATGCGGATTTTTCTATTTTTACGTTAACAA
>CAZDLE010000032.1:0-11795 GCA_964506035.1 uncultured Oscillospiraceae bacterium
AGTAGTCGAAAATGCGAGTACCCCAGTTTTTGTGTTCCTTTTTGTTTTCGTCGGCAGATTCGTAACAGCAAGAACCGTCAAACTCGATAAGACCGTGAGCATCTTTGCAGAAATGGGCAGGAACCCAGTCCAAAATTACGCCAATGCCCGCTTTGTGGAACTTATCCACAAGATATTTTAAGTCGCCAGGGGTACCAAAACGACTAGTAGGCGAGAAAAATCCCGTAACTTGATATCCCCAAGAAGCGTCCAGCGGATGCTCCGTCAAGGGCATAAACTCGACGTGAGTGTAACCCATTTTTTTGACGTAAGGCACAAGATACTTTGCCAAATCACGATAGGAATACAGTCTACCGTCGTAGTGACGGCGCCACGAGCCTGCATGCACTTCATAGATGTTGACGGGGCTTTTGTAAATATCCTTTTTGGACATTTTTGCTTGCCAATCGGCATCATCCCATTGGTAATCGTCGTCGTAGATAACGCTTGCCGTACCGGGACGAATTTCGCTAAAACGTGCATAGGGATCGGCTTTGTACAAAATGTTGCCATTTTGCGTGGTGATTGCAAACTTGTACAAATCGCCTGCGCGTGCTTCGATTGTCGTTTGCCAAATGCCGTCTACAAGTTCCAACTTGTTGTGATTTACCAACCAGTTGTTAAACTGACCTATTACGCAAACGGATTTTGCATTAGGTGCCCAAACGGCAAAGTGATAGGTGTTTTCCGCTACCTTGTGGCAACCCAACAGGTTATAGGCTGCCGTTTCGTTTCCTTGATAAAAATCAGTAAATTTGCTCATTACTCCTCCACTGGTGCGCGATTAGTTTTTTCCGTAAGATCTGCAAGCCATTTGGCATTTTCTTGAGAAAAATCGCCACGATTTGCCATGTATTTCCAACAGCCGAGAGTTCCCGGAACGTTCATACGTTGCGCGGTATCGTTTTGTGCGATATCTTGCATGGAATAAATTACCAACTCGGCTTTGCTCTCGGCAAGCACCTTTATCAGTTGCAAGGAAATATCATTGCCATTGGTAACACCACTAAAACGTGTGGCATTTTGTTTTGTCCAGTCACTTGCTGTTTGCCACCAACCAAGAGTTGTGTCGTTATCGTGAGTGCCCAGATATGCAACGCAGTGTTCTTCGAAGTTTTGTGGCAAGAAAGAGTTTTTGGGGTTGCCATCGTCGTAGGCAAATTGCACTACCTTCATTCCAGCGAGACCGCATCTGTCGCGAAGTTTCAAAACAGATTCGGGAATATTGCCCAAATCTTCCGCAATGATGGTAAGCTCGGGGTGAGAATCTTGAATAAACTTCAAAAAATCGTAACCAATACCCCTTTCCCAATGTCCGTTGCGAGCTGTTTTTTCGCCGTATTTGATGCAGTAGTAACTGTCGAATGCTCTAAAATGGTCGATGCGCAACACGTCGAAAAGCTCTGCACACTTGGCAACACGGCGATTCCACCAGTCGTAATTTGTGGATTTCATTGCTTTCCAGTTGTACAAAGGGTTGCCCCAAAGTTGTCCGTCGGCTGAGAAATAGTCCGGAGGAACGCCTGCCACCCAACTTGGACGACGATCGGCTGTTAGCTGGAACAATTCCGAATGCGCCCAAACGTCGGCAGAGTCGTACGCTACGTAGATGGGAATGTCACCCACAAGTTTGATATGGTTTTTAGCCAATTTTTTGCGCAAAGTTGCCCATTGTTTGAAGAATACGTACTGGGTGAAAATCACAAAGTTGATTTCGTCGCAGAGCTCTTCGGCATAGTACAAAATAGCTGAAGGTTTGCGCATGCGCGCATCTTCGTCGTCCCACTCTAACCACGATTTGCCATTAAAATGCTTTTTGAGTGCGCAGAAAAGTGCGTAGTCGTCCAACCAGTAGCTGTTTTGAGAACAAAACCTAAAGTAGTCCTTAGGGGGATCGTTTTTGATAAAGTTTGTAAACGCTTCGCGCAGGATGATATCCTTGTGCCAAATTGCATAACCGTAGTCGTTGCCTTTGCAGTTTTTGGCATCAGCCAACGTTTCTTCGCTAACAAGTCCCGCTTTGCCCAATTCGTCCACGTTGATAAGCAAGGTGTTTCCTGCAAATGCCGATGGGCTTGCATAGGGAGAGTTTACAAAATCCGTTGGAGTGATGGGTAAAATTTGCCAATACTCTTGCTTAGATGCCTTCAAAAATTTGATAAATTTGTCCGTTTCAGCAAGCGTTCCCACACCCATAGAGCTGGGTAAGGACGTGACGTGCAACAAAATACCACTTGATCTCATTGCGTTCCTCCAAATTGTGTTCTCAACAACAAATTATCATCTCAATATCGTCAAAAAGATCACGTCAAAACCACTTTTTTATCGATAGTCAGAATACTCATTCATATTATTATAATAGCATTTTAGCAATTTCTTGGCAATATTTTGAAAAATTTTTGCAAAAAAACTGCCATAAATAACAGTATTGTGTTAGTTTGGTGTAATTTGCTATCAAAAATCGACAACGGAGAACAAAAAGTCAAATTGTCGCGTTATTTGTTGACAAAAAAGTGAAAATTGCATATAATATAAAAAAAATATCGAAAGGCAATGTGGGAGAAATCCCTTGTCCATTCGCCTTTTCGCGTTAACGACAGACTAATATTTTAGTATGTCGTTATTTTTATGATAGCTATGGTAACAAATACTAATCAAAAACGAACAATATCTATTGTGATGTTATGCGCCGTTGCGGTCATTTGGGGCGCAGGCTTTGTGTTGGCAGATTCGTTGCTTACCGATGGTTTTGCAGCAACACCGGGACTTCAAAATGCTTTTCGGTTTGGTTTTGGCGCAATTTTTTTGGTGATTGCACTGTGGAAAGACATAAAACTATCTTGGAAAAACGTTATGTACGGTGCAATCGGCGGAGCAATGCTGTTTTGCGGATTTACATTCCAACTGATTGCTCAAACGTATATCACACCTGCTCATTGCGGATTTTTTACGGCGCTATACTTTGTGATGACGCCATTTATCGCGTGGATTGTGTACAAAAAGGCACCTAATCTATCTGTTTTTGTGGCAGTTGCACTTGCCGTTGCCGGATTTGTCGTGTTAAATCTCAGCAAAATACCCACTGCAAAAGAGTCGCTTGGTATACTGTTTACCATAATTGGTGCGCTGATGTTTGCAATGCAAATCGTCTACGGCGACTATCTTTTGAAAAAGGACAAAATCCAAAGCAACAATTTGGTCGTTTTGCAACTTATTTTTGCATCCATACTGTTCGTGTTGTACACGTTGATTTTTGAAAGTCACAAATATGGAACGTTGAATATCCCGGTAGAACAAGTTTGGTGGAAGATTGCAATTGTGTCGATACTTGGCACAGGATTTGCCTACTACGCTCAAACTTATGCGCAAAGATACGTCAAACCCACGCAAACATCGTTGATTTTGACCTGCGAAACACCTATTGGAGCGATAATCTCCATTGCTTTTGGCATTGACGAGTTTAGCTGGAACATTGTAGTTGGCGGATTGCTGGTTATTGGTGCAGTTGTGCTTGCGGAATTTGCACCACTTTGGGCAAACAAAGTAAAAACGAAAAAACAAGAAAAATGCAATTCTAACCAGAGTAACGGAAACTGAACCACCCGTTATTTATAATTGCATCACAAAAAACTATATCATACTAAAAAAGTTACGTTAAACTGAAATATCTAAATCATCTACTAAAGGAAAAAGCAACGAAGTCAATTCGTTGCTTTTCTTTTTTAGTCGTTAAATTGAATTTGGCGGAATAATTACATTACAATTCTAAAACAATTGCACAAAATTATCCCTTGTAGCCGTTGGGATTCATTGTTTGCCATTTCCAAAGGGATTCGCACATATCGTTGATGTCGTGAGTTGCTTCCCAACCCAGTTCACGCTTCGCTTTGGATGCATCGGCATAGCAAGTTGCGATGTCGCCCGGACGACGTGCTTTGATTGCAAAAGGCAACTGTTTGTGACACGCCTTGCCAAAAGCGTCGATAACTTGCAAAACAGAGTAGCCGTTGCCCGTGCCAAGGTTGTAGACGTATCTACCACTTTCCTTGATACCTTCGATTGCTGCAACGTGTCCTTTTGCAAGGTCCACAACGTGGATGTAGTCGCGAACACCTGTGCCATCGGGGGTATCGTAGTCGTTACCAAACACGCCGATTTCCGCAAGTTGTCCGATAGCAACTTTAGCAATATATGGAGTTAGGTTGTTGGGTATACCTTGGGGATCTTCGCCGATAAGACCGCTTTCGTGAGCACCAACAGGGTTGAAGTATCTAAGCAACACCACCGTCCATTGGTTATCTGCCTTGTGAAGGTCTGTCAAAATGATTTCTTGGAAATATTTGCTTGTTCCGTAGGGATTGGTTGTACCGCCTGTTTTGCAATCTTCGGTAAGAGGCAACACTTCGGGATCGCCATATACCGTTGCGGAAGAACTAAACACGATTTTTTTGCAGTTGTGTTCGCGCATGGTTTCCAGCAGTACCAACGTGCCGTAAAGGTTGTTGTCGTAGTATTCAAGAGGCTTTGCGCAACTTTCGCCCACTGCTTTTAGTCCTGCAAAGTGAATTACCCAGTCAATTTGATGCTCATCGAAAATTTGACTCATCAACTTGCGATCACGAATATCGCCTTCGTAGAAGGTTACCTTTTTGCCGGTGATTTGCTCCACTCTTTCTACTGCCAGTTTGGAAGAGTTTTCCAAGTTATCTACAATCACAACTTCGTAGCCTTTGTCCAACAATTCTACCGTTGTGTGAGAACCGATATAGCCTGCGCCACCTGTTACAAGAATTTTCATAGTGATTTTCCTCCTTTACTTAGTTATAAAACCGATGCCTTGCATAAAGGCAACTGTTTGAGAATCGTCTTTGAATACCGCAGTGTTGTACAGTATTCTTTCACAAATGGAGCCAAGTTCCATTTGCACTGCTTTATGCACGTTGCCAACGCCCTTTTGCATGATGGCGATTGTTTCGTCATAGACCATTTGGAAATCTGCAAGGTCGTCCGTCAATTTGCCGTTTGTGATACATTGTTCCACTTGAGCAAGTTGATTTTGCAATCTACCCGGCAAGATAAACAATCCTTGCGCTTCAATAAGACCGATAGATTCCTTTTTGATAACGTGAAACTCGGGATGTGCGTGGAAAACACCGTCGGGATACTCGTCCGTTGTGATATTGCTACGCAGAATGATAGTTAGTTGATATTCGTTACCCACCTTTACCACCGTGGGGCTCGTTGCGTGATGTTGTTCGCCATTGGATGCGTGAACAAGACCAAGCTCTGCGTTATCGTAGTTGCGCCAAGCGTCGTTGATAAGCCCACCAACTTCGATAAGATGTTGACGATTTTTACCGCAGATACGCACTGCCGTGTTGTGCCAATCTACAATGCCTATTGTTAAATCGTCGTAGCCGGGCAAAGCGAACATTTGTCTAAATCCAGCTTTATGCATGGGCAACGATTCGCCACCGCCTTGGTAGTGATCGTGTGCAAGCACGCTACCGCCGATACGTTTTAGAGCAGCATTGCTACCGATAAAATAGTTGGGGAATTGGTCGACAAAATCCAAAAGATTTACAAAGGTTTGCTTGTCCACCTTCATGGGGGTGTGCTCGCAGTTTACGGCAATACCGTGTTGGTTAAAATATCCATAAGGGGAAAATTGCCAAAACCAAGGTTTACCGCCAAGAGTAATGGAAACGGTACGCAAGGTGCATTTACTGCGTGATGCAAGGCCTTCGTTTTCGCGACAAATAACGCACTTGGGGTAGCCACCTGCTACCTTGTTGCCTTGTGCAGATTGTTTTGGATCGCGAAACTCCGGCTTGGCAAGGTTGATTGTTACCACAAGTCCGTTGGAATCGAAACGCGGATTTTTGTCCAAAACGGCTTTTTTGACATAGTTATTTGCCACACAGTAGGCGTACAGCCACTCCATTGCCATTTTGGGACCTTGTTCTGCAATGATTTGAGCAAAAACGCCGTCTATTGCGCTGGGCAACAACGACAATGCTCCCATAACCTTGTCACAGTAGTATGCGGCGTGTTCTTGAGCAAAAATGCCATCTTCCACACAAGCGGAAGTAAACTCTTGCAAAAGCTCGGCAATATCGTCGGAAACATACTGCACGGGTTGCTGCTCGAAAGAAGAAATACCCAAAATATCCAGTACGTTGTTGGTTGCGTACATCACGTCGGCTTGTTGCAAGCCAAGATACGTTTGTGCATATTTGATAAGTTTGCAAATTGCTAAATTACTTTTCATATTGTACCTATTTGTGTTTAGTGTTGTATATTGATTAGTTATCTACGTTTTTTGACATATTACAAAAGAGATGCGGCATCCTTATCTACCACTACAGTAACGTCGGGATGTGTTTGCAAAATAGATGCGGGGCAATCTACCGTGACAGGGCCTTTTACCATTTGCCACACCGCTTGCGCCTTGTTTTTGCCGTTGGCAACAATCAAAATACGTTTTGCGTTGATGATGTTTTTTATACCCATGGTAAGTGCCTTTGTGGGCACTTGGTCGATAGAATCGAACAAACGAGAATTATCTTTAATGGTATTTTCCGTCAAATTGACAACGTGGGTTGTGGATTGGAAATCAGTGCCCGGTTCGTTGAAGGCGATATGTCCGTTAGAACCAATACCCAAAAGTTGAACGTCTTGTTTCATACTATCTACCAGAGCAGTATATCTTTGGCACTCCTGCTCAAGATTTGTTGCAACTCCGTTTGGCACAAAGGTGTTTGCTTTGTTGATATCAACGTGATTGAACAGATTGTCGTTCATAAAGAAACGATAACTTTGCGGATGAGAGCCATCCAAACCGACGTACTCGTCGAGATTTACCGTTTTGACGTTGGCAAAAGAAATTTCGCCACGGTTGCACGCTTCAATAAGATTTTTGTAGATACCAATGGGGCTTGTGCCTGTTGCCAAACCAAGCACGGCATTGGGATTGTTTTTTATAACGTCCGCAATGATTTGTGCACCATTTTCACTAATTTGTTGGTAATTTTCCACTATTATAACTTTCATGATATATTTCCTTAATAAATAGATAACAACGTTAAATTTGGGGTTATACAATGGCACTCGCGATGGAAAAAATTCCCAACTGTACCAAATAAAGTATACTGCAAAAGGCAAATTATGTCAATATGATTTGAAATCTTGTTGCACTATCAAATATATTGCAAACTCGGGTCGATTTATGCATTGCAACGCATAATTTATCCAAACGTGCCCATACTGTTAGCAAAAACCAAGGAGGCGAACCATGCCAAAAAGCAAACAAGTCGGTCACGAATACTACTGCAACTACGAAACATGCAGAAATCGCATGTTCGATACCTATGCGCCCTGCCATCTACAAATAGAAGACGTACATTTGTCTTGGAGACAAGCCTTAGAAGAAGAGGAGGACGACGATGAGTAAAAAGAAAGTTATTGACGAAAACAACTGCAACGTGCAATCAACAAAAGAACTGCTAAGCGATCTGTACAAAAACGTTACAATGGCGCAAGGTGCTATCAAAACGTTGGTGGACTACGTAGAACAAACGGACGTTAAAAAGCGATTGTGCAAACAAATTGAGCAATACAACGTATACGTTGAGCAAGTAGAGGAACTTGCACAAAACCTTGGATTTGATCCTACTCCTGCGCCAAGATTTGCAATTAGTATGGCAAACGTCGGCATTAGGGCAAAAGTGCTTACGGACAACCGTCAAACGCACGTTGCAAAAATAATGATGCAAGGCACATTAAACGGAATAATCGACCTGTACCGACTAACCCAAAAGTACGATGACGCTCATCCGCAAGGCACTGCGCTTCTAAAGGAAATTTTGCACTACGAAGAAAGTTGTTTGGAAAGTTGCAAAAAAATGCTTTGACGTGGCCTTTTGTTTAGACGTATTGATACTTTTTGCGATTGACAACAAAGCACACGAAACACACAACAAGGCTACATGCTTCGGCAAACACAACGGAAAGCCAAATGCCATTTACACCCATAAATGTTGGCAAAACAAGCACGAACAGTATTTGCAACAACAGAGTGCGCATAAATGAGATAAGTGCGGATGTCAAACCGTCGTTTAGCGCGGTGAAAAATCCCGACGAGAAAATACTAAAACCGCACATCGCAAATGACCAACCGTACAATTTAAGTCCTTGAACGGTTAAATCCAAAAGACCTTCGTCGCCGTGAGTAAAAATACTTGCAAGCGGACGTGCAAACAGTTGCACACAAGTTACGATAACCGCACTGAACACCGTTAAGATTAGCAAACTTTTGCGCAAAAGACTTTTTAGTTCGTCGTGATTTTGTGCACCGTTGTGGTAACCGACAACAGGTGCCGCACCGATGATATATCCAATAAATATCGCTGCAAATACAAATCCTGCATAGCACATTATACCATAGGCAAAAACACCGTCTTCGCCAATGTGCTTTAGCAGTTGAATGTTGAACAAAATGGACACGATGCTCATAGAAATGTTAGAGACGAATTCCGACGAGCCGTTTGTAGACGCTTTGACAAGCACGCCAAGTTCCAATTTGGTTTTGGAAAATCTCAATAAACTGGAATTAGGACGCAGGAAATAAACTACCGGTACTGTTGCACCGACAAAGTAACTAATAACCGTGGCAATAGCCGCACCGGCAACGCCCCACTGGAACACACCGACGAACAAAGCGTCCAGCACCATGTTTGTGCATCCTGCAATGGCGGTAACAATAAATCCCAAAGTGGGTTTTTCGGCAACGACAAAAAGGCTTTGAAAGTAGTTTTGCAACATAAACGCTACTTGAAAAGCACTTAAAATACGTCCATACAAGATGGCAGCATCAATCATCTCTTGAGAAACTTCTTTACCGCCGATTTTTATCATAAAATAGGTGATGGGTTCCACAAATGCAAATACCACGGCGGACAAAATCACACCCAAAATGATTGTGAAATACAACGTCATGGTAAAAATTTTGTTGGCGCGAACTTTGTCACCTTCGCCAAGAGTGTTGGCAACAAGCGCGCTACCGCCGGTACCCAGCATAAAACCTACCGCACCGATAATGGAAATTACGGGGAAAATAAGGTTTACACCACTAAACGCCGATGAGCCTGCAAAGTTGGAAACAAAAAATCCGTCTACAATAGAGTAGATGGACGTAAACACCATCATCGCCATAGAAGGGAAGGTGGCACGTAGTAATTTTTTGATAGAAAAATGGTCTGAAAGTCTAATTTTCATACAGGACTCCTTAACAATGTGGTAGTATATCATAAAGAAAATATAAGTCAACCATTTAGACGATTAAAAGATAATTTAGTGTTAATTACAAATAGTACAACGCAAAAAAACTGTACTATTTTAACATAATAATAGTTGCACGAACGATGGACGGCGATAGACAAAATGCACTACTGCAATATACACGTTGCGGTACCACAAAAAAAATCAACCGATGCGAATGTGGCGCACACCCTTGTTTGTGTTTACGTTAATAAAAAGGTTGCAAATTGCCATTCACTTACAATTATAACTAAAAATACAAACTACCATATCTCACTTGTTGTCATTAAAACATATTTCATTGAAAAACAAAAATCCCACCGCAGCACGATGGGATCTTGGAATATTTGGTAAATTGCACTTTTGTATACAATAGAAAAACCGTTGTAGTTGGTTTGATAATCGCACACGTTGATTATGTTTGTTGTTCGATTGGATTATCGTCGTAGATTAGGGTAAGTTTGTTGTGTACCAAGTCGCAACTGGTTAGGTAAAAATCAATATTGAACTTTTTGAAGTACAAATTGGCTCTGCAATCCCTGCCGTGAAGGTGTCCGTACACAACCGTGTCGATATCGTTGGCAACAAATTGTTTGGTAAAACCCGACTCGTCGTAACTGCCGTTGAAGGGTGGAAAATGCATTATTGCAATAACTTTGTCACCTTCGGTGCGCATTTTGTTCATCTGTTTGATAGACAAACTCAAACGCTCCACTTCGCGATTGTAGATTTTTAGGTCGTGTTCTGAAAGATTGTTGCCGTCGGGACAGGTCCATCCACGCGATCCGCAAATAAGCACGTTACCAAAGCGGAAACAGTCGTTTTGCAACACGAAAAAACCATCCGGAAGGGCATTTCTAACCTGCGACAACGTGTTCCACCAATAGTCGTGATTACCACGCAAAATAACCTTTTTGCCGGGCAGTTTGGCGATCAACTCAAAATCTGGCAGGCTTCTTCCATGCGCATACCCCACGACAAGTCGCCGGGAAGCAACACAACGTCCTCCTCGGTTACCTTGGCGCGCCAATCGGTGCAGATTTCTTCAAAATAGTTTTCCCACGCTTTGCCAAAGACGTCCATTGGCTTTTGACACACACTGGACAGGTGCAAATCGGAAATAGCAAAAATTTTCATGTAGGTATTGTAACATAAAAAGAAGTTTTTGTCTATGTTTTTGCAAATATCGGGCAATATGCCAATTGAGCAAGGTGTTTATATTTCAGTTTGCAAAGATAGTTTTCGATTGATTTGCCACCGGATTGAAACAATCAAAGTCGGCAAGACAGTTTATGACTAAACAAGGACGGGCGGGGCTTTAATTTAGCAGTTTTTCATTAGCGGGACGACATGCAACTAAATAAAAAACATTGGAACTAATTTGATTTGGCAATTGTGGTTGGCGAGTCAGCCCACGAATGAACAAAGACTTGATTGAAACTCGACTCGATATTTCTTAATAACGACTTAGAACGTTTTACTATATAACAAACGATTACTCATCGAAACGTTTACGACGTTTTTGCTGACAACGTTTGCACATTATTTCGTCTACGTCCAATTCGTACTTGTTGCAATAAGGACAAATTAGGGTGTCGTTTTCCGTATCGAAAATAGATTTTTTGCCATCAAGTTCGTCTTGGCAGACGGAACAAATATCCCAATCCTCGCGAATATAGTTAAGTTGGCAGCGAGGACATTTTTTGTATTTCAAAGGTATTCTCCACTACTATAACAGCCTATGAAAATGTGTTGGATTGTGTGAATATCTGCATTGATTTTTTGCGGTTTTGGTCGCAAAATTTGATGTACGTGCACAAAAATTCGCGACAATGGACGTGTACGGCAAAACGACAAAATGCCGCAACAAGTGCGACATTTTTGTAATTAGTTTGGTGTTTTACTTGGAACGCTATCGTTCAGCAAAATGGCGGCAACTTGATTTGTCCATTGCTATCAACAATCAATTTGCACAGCAGTATATCAGTTGCCACATCCATTGTTGCATCCGCTTGGAGGAGTTGTCCCGCGCGTACCGTTGGGATACAAGGGTAGTTCGAAATAGCCGGAGCATACCTCTTCGGTGTAGTCCTGACAGGGTGGAATAACAGCGTAACCATTTGTGGGGACAATCAGTTCCACATCCATTGTTACTTTCAAAATCACAGTGATGCAAGCGTTGATTGTGAAGGTGTAGTAGGTGACGTCGTCCACCGTTTTTGTGCCCGTGTAGGTGCCGTCGGGAATCACGCCCGATACACTTGCTTGAATTTGGTAGGGAATGATGCTTGGCTCTGGTAGATACATAACCACATCCACCGGGATTGTGATTGTGCCTGTGCCACTGCCTTCCACGTTGTTAGAGTCGATATATGTAATTTCCACAGGAACGATAACGTCCCCTTGAACACGTCCGTACTTGGGACGTTCCACAAGGC
>CAZDLE010000033.1:0-11731 GCA_964506035.1 uncultured Oscillospiraceae bacterium
GTCGTTTCCGGTGATAGAAACGGTCTTCCTCAAAAATTAGTGCAAAAAATTGACCAAATGCAGAATAAAACTGCCAAATTTGATGCAATTTGCGTAAATTTGTGCATAAACTATGGGGGTCAGAGCGATATCGTCCAAGCGGCAAACAACCTTGTGACAAGGGGCGAACAAATAACTTGCCAAAGCTTGCAACAAAATTTGTACAACGGATTTATTCCCTGTCCCGACGTCATCATTCGCACTGGTGGGCAAAAACGCCTTTCCAACTTTTTGCTTTTTCAAAGTGCCTATGCAGAGTTGTACTTTTCCGACACTCTCTGGCCGGATTTCACCAACGAAGAATACGATTCTATCATAACCGATTACGAACGTCGAATTCGTAATTTTGGGGGTTTAGTAGATGATAAATAAAAAGTCTTTTATAAATAGAACAATCATTGGATTCTTTATTTTTCTTGGTATGGCAGCAGTAATTTTGCTAAACGTGATGCTGCCTAACTTTGGAAACGAAAATTTTGTAAGTGGCAGGGGAATCAACTCTGCGATTTTTTCCGCACTTATCTTGCTTGCGGTAGTTGAGATGCGTCGCGCCTTTGGTGTAGAGCGCATTCCTCATTGCTTCAGCTGGTTGGTGTGGTTGTATGGTATCGGCATTGGCCCGTCCTACAGCTTTTTTGGGTTTAACGGTATTGTATTTTTCACGTTGATTGTGTTTGTATGTGCCGTTATCACCGCGCTTATTGCAAACAGAGCTGACAGTCTTATGTATATCGCATCCGTTCTCGTCTACCCCGGACTTATCATGTCCAGTTTGCTGTATATCAACCGTTGTTCCACAAACCAAGTTGTCACAAATGAGCAGATGTTGCAGTACGTTTCTTACGACATTTGGCAACACGTCAGTTCGGTACGTTATCAATATTTGTTGCCTTACAACGCAATTTTGCTGTCATTTGTATTTGCCGTCTCCTGCTTTACCGATATCTTTGCATATCTTGTAGGCAGTTTGTTTGGTAAACATAAACTTTGTCCGCATATCAGCCCCAAAAAGACGGTGGAAGGCGCAGTTGGTGGTCTCGTTGGTGGAATGTTGGGTTCGGCGATAGTGTATTTGCTGTTCGATTCCCCCATCAAATTGTTTGCCGATTGTTTTGGCTTGACTTTTGCAGGGCTGGAGCTTAGCACCACAAACGTCATTGCTACATACGTTTCCCTTGGATTGTTTGGTTCTGTAATGACGCAAATTGGCGATTTGCTTGCAAGCATGGTAAAACGCTTTTGCGGTATCAAGGACTATAGCCGTATTCTGGGCGAGCATGGTGGAATTATGGACAGATTCGATGGTATAATGCTCAACGCTGTGTTTGTTGCCAGCATATCAATGTTTATTGTGTAATGAAAAAAGTTGCCGTACTTGGTAGTACCGGTTCGATAGGTACTCAAACGTTAGACGTAATACGAAAAAATGCCGACAAGTTGCAAGTTGTGTCACTTGTCGCTTTTTCACGCGAAGACAAGTTGCTTGCTCAAGTTGACGAGTTTTGCCCGTCGTATTATGGTTTGATATCAAAACACGGCGAACAATGTTTGATTGAAGCAGTAAAAGGTGCCGATATCGCGGTGATTGCAACCAAAGGCATAACCGCGCTAAATTGCGTTATCTACTGCTTACAAAACGGTATCGACGTTGCCCTTGCCAACAAGGAGACGTTGGTTTGCGCCGGCGAATTGGTCACGTCCAACGTTGGCAAAGGCAAATTGTACACAATTGATAGCGAGCATTGTGCAATTTCTCAATGTATCAACAGCAGGGATAACGCCAAAGTTAGCAAAATTTTGCTCACCGCAAGCGGTGGTCCGTTTTGGGATTGTTCGGTAGACGATCTTGCCAACGTAACGCCAAACCAGGCGTTGGAACATCCTAACTGGAACATGGGAAATAAAATAACCGTCGACAGTGCCACGATGTTTAACAAAACGTTGGAAGTTTTGGAAGCGCACTGGTTGTTCGGCGTGGATTTGCGCGATATACAAATTGTGGTGCATCGTCAAAGCGTGGTACATTCGATGGTGCAGTTTTCCGACGGCAGCGTTATGGCACAAATGGCAACTCCGGATATGCGACTACCCATCCAAATTGCTTTGCTCGGCAACGACAGTCAACAAATCGTGCCGTCGTTAGACTTTTCTCAATTTATGCAGTTGACATTTCAACCTGTTGATACGCAAAAATTTCCTTGTGCAAATTTAGCATATCAAATTTTTGACAAATATCCCCTTGCGCCCACCGTTATGAATGGTGCAAACGACGTCTGCGTAGACTGTTTCCTAAATGGAAAACTTGCCTTTGACAAGTTTTACAGCACGATAATGGACGTTGTTGAGCATTTTAAGTCGCAGTTTGAGACTCTACCAATCACGGTAGAAAACGTGCTTTTCTGTGACAAACAAGCGCAGGACTATACCAAAAAATTGCTTAGTGGTGTTTTATGATAACTTTTATATCCAGTATTTTGTCGGTTTTGCAATCGGCAGGTAGCATTCTTGTGGCGTTGTTGGTGTTCATGTTTATGGTTACCGTTCACGAATTTGGACATTTTATTGCCGGTAGAGCGCTAAATTTTCAAATCAACGAGTTTGCCGTTGGCATGGGACCGAAACTGATTTCTAAAAAATCCAAAAAAGGTACGGAGTATTCCTTGCGCGCTTTCCCATTGGGTGGATTTTGTGCCTTTGAAGGGGAAAACGAAGAAGGTGAAGAAGCAAATCCACGCTCATTTAATAATCAAAAACCATGGAAGCGCATAATAGTGCTACTTTCCGGCGCGCTATTCAACTTTATATCCGCCGTTATCATTTGTGCTATCGTATTTTTGTGTTATGGCGAAACGGCGGTAAAGGTAAACGACGTCTACGACTACGCACCAACTATCAATCAACAGTTGGAAGGCAAAATTCTCTACAAAATCAATGGTAAAAAACTGTACGTTATCGACGGACTTACTCAGTATCTTGACCAAACGATGACTATCCAAGTTATCGACGAAAACGGCAACGTTCAAACCATCGACGGCGTAACTATCAACGACTACGTAACACCCGTTGTAAAACTTGTGGGCAAAAGTCTTATTGGTGCCGACGACTATACGATCACAAAGGGCGATACAATCTACAGCGTAACCCTAAGTGATGGTACTGTAAAATATTTTAGCAAGGCTGGCGATTTTCAAAGAATATTGGACGAGATAGACGGTTCCTATCAACTTACCGTCGTGGACGCATACGGACAACGCCACGTCTATTCAATTGAAGAAGGTACCGACCTTTCCAAACATTTTTCCGTAGAAGAGTACGGCTATACCGGTGTTGGAATGTCCATTTCATACGTGAGATACAAACACACCTTTGGCGAAGCCCTTTCGCGTGTAGTTCCGTATTGTTTCGAAACGGCACTTGTCGTTTTGCGCACGTTGGGTAACCTAATCACCGGCACGATCGGTATGGAAGCAGTGGGCGGTCCCATCAGCACAATCGGTATCACAAGCCAAGTGGTCTCAACGGGATTTGCCAACGTTCTCTATTTGATAGTGCTAATTTCTGTGAACCTTGCCGTATTCAACCTGTTGCCTGTTCCTGCATTGGATGGTTGCCAAATTATCTTTTGCATTATCGAGTGGATTGCGGGCAAACCTGTCAACCGCAAAGTGCAGGGCATTATCAACGGTATTGGTTTGATAGTGTTGTTAGGCTTTGCGATACTTGTTGACCTTCTAAAGCTCTAACTATAACAAAAATCGACAAAATATAAAATACTATTACAAACATAGTAACTAATTTTAGTGCAAAATGGCACAAATTTGGTTAATTTTGAAAGATACAACCAATGAAACAAGCAAAAATCAAAAACTTAACAATAGGCGGTGGCGCTCCGATAACAATCCAATCTATGACAAATTTGTCCGTATTGGACGTGGATGGAACGTTGGATCAAATCAATCGTTTGCAAAATGCCGGTTGCGATATCGTCCGCATTGCATTGCCAAATGCACAATCTGTGGATGCCTTTGCCAAAGTTCGCGCACAAACGGATCTTCCTTTGGTTGCCGACGTACATTTCGACTATCGTCTTGCGATTGGTGGTATCGAAGCTGGTGCAGACAAAATTCGTATCAATCCCGGCAATATCGCGCAAAACCGTCTCGACCAAGTTATTGATTGTGCCAAGGCGCATAACGTTGCAATAAGGCTGGGTGTAAACGGCGGTTCCGTCAACCACGATTATTTGTACAAGTTCCAAGGTGACAAGCAACGCGCGTTGTTCGAAAGTCTGCGCGACTACACCAACTACTTTGCCGATCGCAATTTCAACAACCTTGTTTTGTCGGTAAAAAGTAGTGATATTCGTCAAACTATCCAACTCAACAGGGCAATCGCAACGCTAGGGTATCCTTTGCATTTGGGTATCACCGAAGCGGGATTGTTGCGCCAAGGTCTTGTCAAAAACGCAATAGGTATCGGTTCGTTGCTGTTGGACGGCATAGGCGATACTATTCGCGTGTCGCTAACATCCGATCCGATCGACGAAGTGTACGCCGCCAAAGACATTTTGGTTAGCCTTGGACTAAAAAGTGGTGTGCAATTTGTGTCCTGTCCCAAGTGTGGACGTTGCTCCATCGACTTGGAAAGGGTTGCAACACAGGTGTACGACTACGTAAAAACTCTCAACAAAAACATCAAAGTGGCCGTTATGGGATGCGAAGTAAACGGCCCCGGGGAGTGCAAAGATGCCGATATAGGCATTGCCGGTGCCAATGGTGGCTACATCCTGTTCAAACACGGTCAAATCTACAAACGTTTGCAAGGTGACAATGCCATTTTGCAATTTATCGACGAAATCAACAAACTGTAAATATGCTAATCAATCAACTGCACGAAAAATTCCCCAACATGACGGATCTGCGTGTTCGGGACATACTTGTCGACAAGGACCGTCGCAAAATCCGTTGCATTTTGTCCTACCCCGACAACACCCAGTTAGACGCTACTGTAAAAAGCAACGTCTACGCTTTCGTGCGCAGTTGCGTACCCAAGGGTTACTACTGCGAAACGCGTATCTACAACGACGTTTTTAGCGAAGTCTCCTTTAGAACTAATTTGTTCGACTACCTAAAAAAGCGTTACCCCGCATTCAAAATTTCCCGAGAGCGCACCATAATCGAGCAAAAAGATCGCAACATTTCCGTGCTATTTAACGTTACGGAAATCACCAAAAACAATATCGAAGTGGCAAATCTTGTGGAAGAACTTGCCGAACATTATCGCAACTACACCTGTTATCAAGTAACCTTCGACGTTCGAGTAGACAAAGATATTCCTATAGACGACCTTGACGCTTTCAATCAAGAAAAACTCGTTCAACTTGCCATCAACAAGGAACTTATGCGCCCGATGCGTTGTTTTAACGTTATCAACGTGGAAAAATACGTCGGCAAGCTTATAGGCAACACAAATCCCATGTACATATCGGATATTCGTGGCGAAATGAACGATTGCGTGCTGTGTGGTACCGTTTCGGCAAAAACGCTCAAAGCGACCCAAAAGGACAAGTCGCTGTATATGTGCAAATTTACCTTAGGCGATAATTCCGGCGCATCCATCACCTGCGTATTGTTTGTGCGTTTTGATATCACCGACGTTCAAACACTAAAGGAAACCACCGGCAAGACGGATAGCGAAGTGCTTACCATCTCCAAAACAAAGCAGCTTGCCAACGATCGCAAAATGAAAAAGTTGATGAACATCTACGACGGTATGGAAGTGCTTGTCCGTGGAAAAATCGGCTACAACAACTTTTCCAACCAAAACGAAATGGTTGTTTTCGACTTGTGCCTGTGCAAGATAATTAAGGACGAAAGCAAGCTAAAAACCGTTGCGCCCGTTTCTGCAAACTATATGATTGTTCAACCGCAGTACTACGAAGACTATCAACAGGCATCATTTACGCAAAGTTTAATCCGCAACGAACAGTTTGCACAGCAAAAAATCGTCGTCTTGCACGTAAATGCAACGGGATTTGTTGCCACAAAGGACAAATTGTTGTGTATTTCCGCCTACAAAATTGTCAATGGAAACGTCGCGGAAAGTATCTTTACCTATATCAATCCGGAAGTGGAAATCACCCCCGAGTTGGAAAAAAATATCTGTACGCAAAGTGGCAAGCTGGTTTATTGCCACACCATAACAGAGTTGATCCCCGATTTGTACAAGTTTACGCATGGTTGCACCCTTGTGGGAACCGATATGAACAAAATTTTGGACATGTTGGACTACTATGCCGAACCTTTCGGGTACAAGTTTACAAACAATACTATCGACCAAGTTGCATTGTTGGACAAGATGTTCGACGAAAGCGTATTCGCCAAAAAGCCCAACTGTGCCAAACTGGAAGACGTTGCCAAAGTATGCAAAATCCCCTTTGAAAAATCCGTTTTTTGCAAAAATACCGCTAAAGCGGTGGCGCAATACCTGGTAAAACTGTCTGATAGCTTCAAAGGCTAAATAATATTTTGTAAAAACACTTGTCAAAGGACTTTGTCTATGGTATAATTATCTCAACGTAAACAAAACTGTTGTTTTGTTGCGTTCGCCAAGTTTGATGATTATTCTATGGTGAGAGTGGAGTTCTTTTTTTCTCCACTCTCAACTTTTTGTGAGGAGGATTTATGGGAAAGGTTAGCGAACAAGTTTTTGAGCTTGTTGCCCCCATTGCCGAGAGTTTCGGTTTGGAAGTAATAGAAGTGTTGTACGAAAAAAAGTACGACGGAATGAATTTGACCATCGTAATAGATAAAGACGGTGGTGTAACCATCAACGATTGCGAAACGTTGCACCGTGCAATAGACGCTCCCCTCGACGAGTTGGATCCTATCGAGTGTGCCTACACTTTGAACGTGTCCTCACCAGGTATCGACCGTCCACTCAAAACGGAACGCGACTACAAACGCAACCTAAACAAAAAAATTTCCGTCAAGTTGTACAAGGCAGTCGATTCCAAAAAGACTTTCGTTGGCATTTTGACCGCCTACGACGACGAAACTTTCACAATCACTACCGAAAAAGGTCAAACTATCACATTTGTAAAAAAAGATACGGCACACGTAGAGCCGGTTATTGAATTTTAGGAGGAACAAAAATGACAAGCAAGGATTTCTTTCTCGCTTTAGACGCACTTGAAAGAGAAAAAGGTATCAGCAGAGAAAAGGTTATCGAATCTTTGGAAACAGCACTGGCAATCGCTTGCAAAAAGCACTTTGGCGAAGCATCCAACGTTATCGTAAAAACCAATGCAGATAAATTTACTATTCGCGCATATATTTGCAAAGTTGTAGTAGAACAAGTAGAAGTTCCCGAAAAGGAAATTTCTTTGGAAGACGCTCATCTTATCAAAAAGTCCTACAAACTGGGCGACGAAGTTCTGACGGAAATTGATCCGCGCACTTTTGGCAGAATTGCCGCACAAAACGCACGCCAAGTCATCATCAACAGTTTGCATCAAGCGGAAAAGGACGTAACCTACAATCAATTTGCCGACAAGGAAAACGAACTTATCATTGGTGTTGTAACTCGCGTTAAGGAAGATGGTACGATTTTTGTAGAAATCGGCAAAAACCAAATGGAAGGTACTCTTGCCGTTAACGAGCAAATCCCCGGCGAACGTTATCAACCGGGCGACCGTATCAAGGTGCTTGTAAAACGTGTTCGCGACGCTGTTGGCGGAACGCAAGTTATCTTGTCTCGTGCAAGCTACGTGTTTATCAAGCGTTTGTTCGAAAACGAAGTGCCGGAAATCCGTGCAGAAATCGTCCAAATCAAGAGTATCGTTCGTGAAGCAGGCTTCCGCACGAAGATGGCAGTTTATTCTACCGATCCGGAAATTGACGCCGTTGGCGCATGTGTTGGCAACAAGGGCGCACGCGTAAATGCAATCGTTGCGGAAATCGGTGGCGAAAAAATCGACATTATCCCTTGGAGTAGTGATATTCTCGACTACATTGCTCGCGCTTTGTCTCCTGCAAAGGTGCTTATCGTTCAGGCGGACGAAGACACCAAGGAAGCAAAAGTTGTTGTTCCCGACGAAAAACTGTCCCTTGCAATTGGTAAGGAAGGTCAAAATGCCCGTCTTGCTGCAAAGTTGACAGGTTGGAAAATCGACGTCAAGTCCTATTCGGCTGCTTTGCAAAGCGGTATGTTAGATAGCATTGGCGAAGGCGAAAGCGAGGACGACGGTGAATAAAACTAAAAAAATCCCCGAAAGAATGTGTGTTGCTTGCAGAGAAATGAAGCCAAAGAACATGCTCGTGCGCATCGTTAACACCCAAGAAGGCGTTGTCGTTGACGCAACTGGCAAAGTCAACGGTCGCGGTGTGTATCTTTGCAAGTGCAAACAGTGCATGGATCGTGCTCGCAAACAAAAGAATTTTGCAAAGGTAAACGGATTTGCCCTAACGGACGAACTGTTTGCCCAACTGGAGTCTATAATTGAACAGTAAAATAGAAACCTACATAGGATTTGCAATAAAAAAGGGCTCGGTAGTGTTCGGCGTAGATACTATCAAATACTATCGCAAAAAAATGTACCTGCTTTTGTACGTGGAAAGTTTGTCTCAAAACTCTTTAGACGTGCTAAAACTCACTGCGGAGCGGGTAGGTTGCCCCCTGTCACAAATACAAGATTACGAAACCTTGCAACGTAAAAATTGCAAAGCGTTGGCAATTTGTGACAAATCGTTAGCCAACGCAATATTAGAAAATTTGAAGTAGTGGTTGCTGGAGGATATAATGGCAAATACAACAAAAACTCAACCAAACAGAATGGAAAACATCAAAACAGTAAAGTCGACGGTATCTACCGCTCGCGAATTGTTGCAAGTCGTTTCTAAACTCAAACAACAATCTTCGTCGCTTACTGATTCTATTCGCACGCGCAAAGCGCAACTTATCGCGGAAGAAAATGCAAAAAATACTGCTCCCATCGTGGAACAAGTTGCAGTTTCCGAGCCTGTGGTGGTAGAACAACCCAAAGTTGAACCTGTTGTAGAACAACCTATCCAAGTTGTCGAACCTGTCGTGGTCGAGCAACCCAAAGTGGAAGTTGTGGAGCAACCCAAAGTGGTGGAAGCACCTGCCGAACCTGCTCCCGTGCAACCAAAGGTATCTACCGTTGTGGAAAACGGCAGAGAAGTAAAGACTTATACCGACGAAAAAGGCAACGTAAAAGTGCGCAAATTTTTGGACACTTCCGCACAACAACGCAAACCGGCACCCCGTCAAGACGACCGTCGAGCTCCTTCACAACAAGGCGGACGTCCACAAGGTGCACAACGCCCCAATGGCAAACCTAACGGTCCCGCTATCGACAAAGGCGCGCAAAATCCAGCGGATAGACGTCAAAACGGTGCAAAACCTGCGGCTAAAAAGCCAACTATCGCACCAATTGATATTCCACGTCAAGAACCTCAAAAGTCCTACGGAAATAAAAACAAAACCAAGGAACGTCCCGACGAAAAGCGTGGTGCAAGCAAAAAATCGCTAATCACACGTAACTACACGGGCGACTACGACGAGGATAGAGTAGTACGCAAGGCACGTCCCGGCAAAAAGAGCGAACAACACACTCAAGTTGTCGCACAAAAAATCACTCATGCCGTTATCACCACTCAAGAAGTCGCAATCAAGGTTTTGAGTGAAAAAATCGGCGTTTCCGCATCGGAAATCATCAAACAACTATTCAAAGAAGGCATCATGAAGACCATCAACGATACCGTTGATTTTGACTATGCCGAATATATCGCAAGCATGTACGACGTCACTTTGGAACTTCAAGTTGCCAAAACCGCCGAAGAAATCGTTGTCGAAGGCGAAGACGACGGGCTTGTTGACGATACAAAACGTCCGCCAATCGTCACCGTTATGGGTCACGTTGACCACGGTAAAACTTCCTTGCTCGATGCAATCCGCAACACAAGCGTAACCAGTGGCGAAGCCGGCGGTATCACGCAACATATCGGTGCATACACCGTTACTGCCAACGGCGAACAAATCACCTTTATCGACACCCCGGGACACGCAGCGTTCACAGCAATGCGCGCACGCGGTGCAAAGGTTACCGACGTTGCAATTATCGTCGTTGCAGCCGACGACGGCGTAATGCCACAAACAATCGAAGCAATCAACCACGCAAAAGCTGCGGAAGTTTCCATTATCGTTGCAATCAACAAGATGGACAAACCGCATATCGACCCCGAAAGAGTAAAGCAACAACTCACCGAGTACGATTTGCTTGCTGAAGAATGGGGCGGAGACACAATCATGGTGCCCGTTTCTGCAAAAACCGGTATGGGTATCGACCAACTTTTGGAAAGCGTGCTGCTTGTTACCGAACTGAAAGACCTAAAGGCTAATCCTCAGAAGCGTGCAACGGGAACTATTATCGAATCGCGTTTGGACAAAGGTCGCGGACCTGTTGCAACCATTTTGGTAAGCAACGGCACTTTGCACGTCGGCGATAGCCTTATCGCAGGCGCAGCAACAGGCAAAATCCGTGCAATGTTCGATGATAAAGGACGCAAAGTTAAGAGTGCAGGTCCTTCCACCCCTGTCGAAGTGCTTGGTTTCTCCGAAGTTCCTCAAGCGGGTGACTACATGTTTGTTGCCGACGAAAAACTCGTCAAGAAAGCAGCAGAAGAACGCAAGGACAAAATCAAGATGGAAATTGCACGTCAAACACCTGCAATCAACCTTGGTGATTTGTTCGGACGTATCTCTCAAGGACAACTCAAAAACCTCAATATCATTCTCAAAACGGACGTTAACGGCTCTCTTGAAGCGTTGAAAGCAAGTTTGGAAAAACTTTCCAACGACGAAGTTGTGGTATCGTGCATCCACGGTGGTGTGGGCGGCATCAACGAAACTGACATCATGTTGGCAAAAGCAAGCCAAGCAATTATTATTGGATTTAACGTTCGTGCCGATTCCAAAGCAAAGGCCCTTGCCGAAACGGAAGGCGTCGACGTTCGTCTTTACTCTGTAATTTACGATGCAATCGACGATATCACCGCTGCAATGAAAGGTATGCTCGCACCCAAGTTCCGTGAACAAATTACCGGTACTGTGGAAGTTCGCGAAGTGTTCAAAATCAGTGGTGTGGGTGCCGTTGCAGGTTGCTACGTTACCAATGGTAAAGCCGTTCGCGGTGGAAAACTTCGCGTATTCCGCAACGACGTAAGCATCTACGAAGGTAACATTGCTGCACTAAAACGCTTCAAAGACGATGTTAAGGAAGTTGCATCCGGCTATGAATGTGGTATCTCTATCGAAAACTACAACGATATCAAAGTCGGCGACGTATTTGAAATTTATCAAATGGAAGAAATTGCTCAATGAGAACGGACAAACTAAATGCAGAATTCAAAAGATATATTGCGGAAATTTTAACAAAAAAAGTTAAAGATCCACGCATCACGGAAATGTTTACTATTGTGCAAGTCGATTGCGACAACGACCTTTCCTATGCCAAAGTGTACGTAAGCATTTTTTCCACCAAGCCGGAAAAAGCCGACCTAACTTTTACCGCTATCAAGGAAAATGCTCACGTTGTACGCCGTGAAATTTCTCGCAATATGCATATCCGCAAAGTTCCCGAATTTATCTTTGTTTTGGATACTTCGATGGA
>CAZDLE010000034.1:0-11252 GCA_964506035.1 uncultured Oscillospiraceae bacterium
ATATTCAATTTTTATTCAACTTGTAGCAGTAGCAAACCTGTTTCTCAGCAACCGCGGTCGGCGTTTGCTTCGCTCGGCTGAGGACCGTTCGATACACTTCCATACATAATATTCAATTTTTATTCAACTTGTAGCAGTAGCAAACCTGTTTCTCAGCAACCGCAAGCAGAATGCCTATTGTGGTGCAAAATCAACGCACTTTGCAATCCAACAAACACAATTCAGCCTATATATTATATCAACATTACGTTCAGGTGTCAATTTGTTTTAGATATTTTCCCGACAACAAATTATATTTGTCATTTTCGTTTATATTTTCGCTGATACTCACAAATTACCGTTTGCAACGTCAACATTTTGTGCAACCAAAAGTACTTTTAACTGTTCAAGCTGTGACGTGGCTTCTATAAATCATCACAGCACACGCTCATCCATCAAAGCTCTCTATTTTGGGATTTTTAAAACAAAATATTGTCGTAAATGTTGTAAACGATTGAACAAACGCAACAAATGTGCTAAAATGGTACCATCAAAAATAAGGTGGTGTTCTATGCTAAAACTCAACGCTGTAAACAAAAGCATTATTTGGGGCGGCGAAAAACTCAAAACCCTTTTCGGTAAACAACACGACGGCAATATTGCCGAAAGTTGGGAAGTTTCCGTTCATCCCGATGGTCTATCCACGGTGGACGGTCAAACCTTTGCCGACTATTTATCAACTCATCCCACTGCAGTGGACGGCCAAGGCACGCCTTTTGGTATTCTAATCAAGTATATCGACGCCAAAACCAACCTTTCATTTCAGGTGCACCCTGCCGACGACTACGCCCGCCGTATGGAAAACGACAACGGCAAAACGGAAACTTGGTACATCATCGATGCCGACGAAGGCGCAGGCATCTACTGCGGAATGAATCAAGACGTCAATCCGGACGATTTTCTGCGTGCTGTCGAAGATGGTACGGTAGAAAAATACGTAAACTTTATCCCTGTCAAAAAGGGCGATTGTTTTTTGATTTTACCGGGAACGGTGCATGCAATTTGTGGCGGATGCGTCATTTGTGAAGTGCAACAAAGTAGCAACGTTACCTATCGCGTATACGACTACAACCGTGTTGGTGCGGACGGTAAAAAACGCCCATTGCACGTCAAAAAGGCAATGGAAGTTATCAACTTTGCCAAGAGTGATAACTTGCGCGTAGATAATCCCACACAACCGCTTGGAAAGTGCGACGTTGCTCAAAATGTAGACGGCAACAATCTTCTTCGTCAACTTGCAAAATGCCAATATTTCAACTGTAAGGAGCTTACTTTGTGCGGTAGTGCAAAGGTGGGTTGCGACGCTTCCTTTACAACCATCAACGTTGTGGAAGGCGAAGGCACAATCAACGGCAACCCCTTCCGCGCAGGCGATACTTTCTTCTTGAACTGTGGCGAAAATGTAACAATACATGGCACCGCCAAAGCAATTTTAACCACAAAATAGATGCAGAATTTGGTTGAATTGATTGCAATTGTCAACCATGTTTTTGCGCAATTTTAGACAAATTTTTATAGTCAATTTTCAATCAAATACGACCTGTTGAATTTTTCAATAGGTCGTATTTTTTATTATACGTATTCAATTTTTTGTGACATTTTTGGCAAATTGATGTTTATTTTGCAAGCGTTTTTCTACAGGTTTACTAGTGCAAAAAACACTCCAATATCGCTTTTCCAAACAGACGTTTTTTATCTAAAACGTCGTTTTTTTTCTGCAAATGCAACGTGTCCGATTTTCGTTGTCGTTTGTAACTTAAATTTACAGTGTGGCTACTTTCTACATTGTCCCGGCGTAACGCCAAAACGATTTTTGAAAACAATGTTAAACTGTGCCAAGTTTGCATATCCAATGGCATTAGCAATATCCATAGTGTTCATGTCGGTGCTGGAAAGCAAGTTGTAGGCGTAAAGCAGTTTGTTAGATAGCAAGTAGTCGTGCGGTGTTGTGTTGAATCGTGCCTTAAACAATCTATTCAGTTGCACGCGCGAGTAGTTAAGTTCCCTGCATAAATCGCTAACCGTAAAAGTAATAAAGTCTTCTTGCTGTTTTAGTTTTTCCAATTCTTGCAACCAATTTGGCTCGCCACTAACGTCACCATTGTACATTTGTTTTACCATGTATTGGATAAAGGACATCACCTGTGCGGAAATCAGGTCGTTTGCAATGGAATGTTCTTCCTGTTGCAAAAGGTTTAGGTTGTGTATCACCCGTTCGATGGTAACAAGCATGTCCGATGGAAGAGAAAATATCTTTTCGTTTTTCGTGATAGTTTCTCGTGCCTCTTGTGAAAAGGTGGACAAAATCTGCAATAATGCGCTTTCTCTAATTGTAAAGTTTATGTATCTTACCACGGACGACTTTGCAATAATGTAGTGCACGTCGTTTGTAGTGCAGTAAAACATGGTACCGGTAGGGCAGGTTCTAACACTTCCGTTAACCATGTTGTCGATTTTACCTTCCAGTACAACGGAAAACTCCCAGTAGTTTTCGTGACTATGCTCCAGCGGATAGTCGCGCGTGTTAAGGTAAAACTGGCAGTTTGCGTTCTTTTGGTTCAGTTGGTATGGTGTTAGGTTTTCTTCAAAGTATTTTTTTATCATACGACATCCTTTCCTTCCTTTGCAAAATGCAACAGAAGCCCGACTCGTTTTCTTTGGAGTTGCATCCTTTGTTATAATTATATACATAAAAACGGCTTTGTCAATGGGTTTTTCTCAAAAAATGTAACAAAACCATATGAAGATGTAACAAAGCACTATTGAGTCAGACCACGGGGGGGGGTATAATAGTTACACAGAATAGGCGCATTATGCGCTATTTCTACAATTTTCGATACAAGCGTACTTTTCGACAGTGTTTGCTATCATTTTCATTTGGAGGTTAATAATGAAAATCAAATTGAAGGATTGGAAGTTGCTTTTTGATGGTAAAACAATTTCCGCACAAGTTCCCGGGGATATCACAATGGACTTGCATCGTGCAGGTTTGGCGGACGATCCGTACTTTGCAATGAACTACAAAAATATCGAGTGGGTTGCCCGTAGAGACTTTACATACCAAGCAACAATCGTTGCCGACCAAGAGTTGTTACAAAACGAATCGGTTTGCGTTGTATTTGATGGAATTGACATTTTTTCCGACGTTTACGTAAACGGCAAACACTTGGGTAGCACCAAAAATATGTTTTTGCAATACCGCTTTGAAGTGCGTGACTTTTTGCACCTTGGCGATAACCTGTTGACAGTGGAAATGCACTCCACGCTTAACGCGATGGACAAAATCGACACAACCGGCTACTACGCAATTTTCAACGAACCACGTATGTTCGTTCGCAAGGCACAGTGTCACTTTGGTTGGGACTGGGCTCCAAAAATTTGCGCTTATGGTATTTGGAACGATGTTTATGTAGAAGGTAGATCCAAACAACGTATCGACGATGTGTTTGCAGTTGCCGACGACAAGGGTAATCTTACGTTATCTGTAACACTCAACTACAACATCAACTCCACCTACGACACTTTGGGCGTTATGGTTCCCGGTAGTTACGAAGTTAAACTGGGCGACAAATTGCATTACTACGTTGCAGATAAGCCTTTTGCGGAACCCAATTTGTGCAAATCTTTCGATGTAATCGGCAAACGCAACTTTACTTGCTTTATCAATAAGGAAGCTCAACTTTGGTGGCCTATCGGCTATGGTAGTCAACCTCTGTACGAGTACCGCGTCGAACTAGAACGTGACGGCAAAATCATATCCGTAAAAAGCGGAAGATTCGGTTACCGCTCTGTAAAAGTGGTGGAAGAACCCAAAGACGACACCTTGCTTGGCTATCAATTGCAAGTAAACGGCGTGGACGTGTTTGTAAAGGGTAGCAACTGGATTCCCGTAGAGTGCTTTACAGGCGAAATCACCGACGACAAGTATCGCAGACTTGTAGAACTTGCCCAAAAGGGCAATTTCAATATGCTACGTGTTTGGGGTGGCGGTATCTACGAAAAAGATATTTTCTATGACCTTTGTGACGAACTGGGCGTTATGGTATGGCAAGATATGATGCTTGCTTGTGCCGACATTGCCGAAGATAATCCCGAATGGGTAGATAACATGCTCGCCGAAGTAGAATACCAAGTAAAACGCTTGCGTAATCACCCGGCACTTGTATACTGGTGCGGCGGTAACGAAAAGACAGGTTGCTACGGCTTGTGCATCACCAAAGGCGAATTTTTTACCGACGTTATAATGCGTGGCTTTGTTACCAATTTGGATAGCACAAGACCTTTCTCCAAGCAATCACCTTGCAGTTGGACAGACCTTGGTAACGATATTACCAGTGGCGACGCTCATCACAACTCCTTTGAACGTGCCACTAACGAAGGTATGGATAACTATCGAGGATTTGTTGCGGAACATATCGTGCCGTTTGTTTCCGAAGCGGCAGTTATCGGTCCTAACAGTGAAGAAACCACCAGAAAGATTTATCCTGCAGACAAACTTTGGCCTATGAACGAAATTTGGGATGACCGTTTGATGAAAAATCCATACGGCGCATCTACAATGACCTTTGCAGATAGAGAACGTTTCTATGCAGAAAAACTCTATGGTGAACTTAAAAACATTACCGACTTTATTGCAAAAGCTATGACTGCTCACGCAGAAGGTATGCGTGCCGAAGCGGAATTTACACGTAGTAACAAAGGCAAATCGGCAGGATTCCTAAACTGGATGTACAGTGACATTTGGCCACAAGGTACTTGGTCTACGGTAGACTACTACTGCGAACCAAAACAAGTTTATTACCAAATGAAGCGCAGTTATGCAACCGTTTTGGTAACATACACGCAAAATCACGATGGTGCAACAGAACTTGTTGTTGTCAACGACGGACTAACACCATTCAAGTCAAACATCACCTACGGTATTCGACGTTTAGACGGAACAACTGTTCGCAGCGAAAGCGTACACGCTAACGTTACAAACGACGTAATGAAAGTTGTAACCGATTTCAACTGCGGAAAGAACGAATACCTGTTTGTGGAATATGTGCTCAACGGCGAAAAACAAACTAACGTGTACTCTCCCTCATTGTGGAGTGGTTATGATTTCCAAAGCGACTATGATGTTTGCACAAAGCAAATCGACGATACTCATGCGGAAATTACAATCACGGCAAATCAATTTGCAAAAGGTGTGTTTGTTCACTTTGTAGATAACTACCTGTACGACTACGACGACAACTATATCGACGTTGAAGCAGGTCAAACAAGGGTTATCAAGGTAAGTTGCCCGCGTCCGTTCGACATTGCTAACGTTATTATCGACGACTTTGCAAAATCTACAAAATAGGAGATGTTAGCATGGCAAAATATAACCTAAACGGCGTAAGGTTTTGCACACGCAACAAACGTCGTTATGTAACGCTAAATCAATGTGGACTGGAAGCTACCTATCCTTGGAATAAGCCAACAACGGATTTTCCCGTTAAGGCAGTTTTGATGGATTTGGACGGTACCACTGTAAAAAGTGAAGAGTTTTGGGTGTACATCATCCAAAAAACAATTCAGCTTTTAACCAACAATCCAAACTTTACTCTTTCCGAGGAAGATTTCCCCTTTGTTTCGGGATTTTCTTCCATGGAACACTTGTCTTATTGTATAAGGAAGTACAATCTGCCTTATTCTGTAAAGGAAGCGGACGATTTGTACCACAAAACGGCAGCATTCGAGCTTAACGAAATTATGCAAGGCCGTGGCAACGTGGATGCATTCCAACCACGTGAAGGTGTAAAAGAATTTTTACTTAAGCTAAAAGCAAATGGGATCAAAATTGGTCTTGCAACCAGCGGTTTGGACTACAAAGCCATTCCGGAAATCGTATCGGCATTTAGAGTGCTTGATATGGGCGATCCCACTCAGTTTTACGACGCAATTGTAACGGGCGGAAAGCGCAAGGAAAAGGGCAACTACGGCACTTTGGGCGAGTTTGCAGCAAAACCACACCCTTGGGTCTACAAGGAACTTGCCTTATCTCTTGGCGTGGAGCCAAATCAAGCGGTAGTAGTGGAAGATTCTTCCGCAGGCTTGATTTCCGGACGCACCGCAGGGCTTAACGTTATCGGTTTTTCCGATGGAAATATCATCCCAAGTGGTTTGGCGGACGAATGTCTTGCCATTGTAGATAACTGGGATCAACTATTGCAAGTTTTACACTTAAAGTGACCTACATCAAACACTTTAAGTTTTATCAACGGAGGACACAATGAAAAAAATTACAAGTATTATCAGTATCATTCTGATAGTTGCAATGCTCTCGTGCGTGCTGGTATTGGTTAGTGCATGTACCGGCTCTCCAGATGATGGCTTTGTAGAAGTAGCAGGCAAAACCAATATTCGTGTTGCAACTTACCATGGTGGTTTGGGCAAATTATGGTTGGAAAAAGCTGCCAGAGCATTTGAAGAAAAGTACAAAGACGTTTCTTTTGAAGAAGGCAAAACAGGCGTTGCCGTTTCCGTAGAGTTTTGTGAAGGCGGTAACATAATGGAAGAAAGAACGCTCAATTTGGACGTGTATTTGACGGAAGTTGTCGACTACTACAGATATGTTAACCTTGGTAAGGTCGCAAATATCACCGACGTCGTAAAGAAAGATTTGGGCGACTTTGGCGAAGAAGGCAAAACTATCGAAAACAAACTTGATCCCTCTTTGCAAAACTTTTTGACAGCTAAGGATGGCAATTACTATGCAATTCCCTTCTACGAAGGTTTTATGGGTATTGTGTACGATAGAGATTTGTTCGCAGAAAAGGGCTATTTCCGTGATTCTAACGGCAGCTGGACGGGTGACGAAAACAGATTGTCTGTTGGCGCAGACGGCGTAAAGGGTACATACGACGATGGTCTGCCCGAAACTTATTCTCAATTTAAGCAATTGGTAGAAAAAATGGATGCAGACAATACCACCCCGTTTGTCTTTGGTGATGACTCTCTTCCCTATTTCCAAAAACTGCTTGCAGGTTTTTGGGCAGACTACGAAGGTAAGGAAAACATGCTCAAAAACTGGAATTTGACTGGTTCGTTTAATGTCGTTACGGGCTTTAATGGTGCTACTCCAATTATTGGTAGTTATACCATCGATCAAAGCAATCTTGCAACATCCATCAAAGAATTGCAAAAGCAACCGGGCAAGTATTATGCACTAAAGTTCTTGGAAGATAATATATGCGCAAAGGCGGATTACTACGGAACTATGCCGTACGAATCCGCTCAAACTGCATTGATTGCAAGTAAGCTTGGCGGAAACTACAAAGCATACGGCATGCTTGTAGATGGTGTTTACTGGGAAAACGAAGCAACGTTAGCAAGTTCTTTCTCCACCCTTGCCATTGACGATATCGGCTATGGCGGTAGCAAAGACGACTACAAGTATTCTCGTCGTTTTGCATTTATGCCTTTTCCACAAGAAGATAACCAAGCAGCTGCAGATAAAGCTGCGGGTAGAACGCACAAGCACACTTTGTTCTCCGCAAACGACTCTTTTGTATTTATTAGTTCTAACTCCGCCGGAGCTAAATTGGAGGTTGCAAAATTGTTTATGCAATTCCTTCACACTGACGAACAAATGAGCTCCTTTACGGCTACAACGTCCATTTCACGTGCGCTTAACTACGAGTTGACTGATGCAGACAAAGAAAATATGACCTACTTTGGCAAAAACGTTATGGAAATCAAAAATGCATCGGATATTGTGTATCCTTATTCCGGTCACAGTTACTATGTTGCTAACTCTGCAACCTTTGCTCTTGAACAGTGGGGCTGGAAATCTGGTCGTTATGATAACCCCATTCTTGCGATGACAGATGGCGTCTCTGCATTAAATTACTTTAATGGATTGTACTCTGCGCACTAAGCACACAACAATACACACGGCAATGGCATAAGTCGTTGCCGTGGCAAAAATAAAATTATCGGGTAGGTTGTCGACATGACAAATGCATCAACAAAACCAAAGAAAAATCACAGCAAACTTATTTTCTATATTGCGCTGATGGCATTTCCTGTCTTGCAGTTTTGCGTATTCTATATCGGCGTAAACTTGCAAAGCATTTTGCTCGCCTTTCAACAATACGATGGACTAAATTCCAAGTTCTTTGTCAATTGGAACGAGTTTTGGTGCAACTTCCAACAGATTTTTAAAGATATCGACATGTTGTGGAATTGCCTTAAAAATTCGTTGGTGGTGTGGCTATTTACTACGGTAATCGGCACAGTTGGCGCAATAATGTTTTCCTACTATATTTTCAAACGTAAAAGAGTAGGCAAAATATTCAAATTCGTGCTGTTTATTCCATCTATTTTGCCATCAATTTTGATGTCCAGTATGTTCCAAAATTTCTGCAACGAAATTTTGCCCGTTTTTCTTCATACCGACAGATTGATGAGTGCAGTAAAAACGGATGCTAACTTGCTTTTTGCAATGAGCGTCTTCTACACAATCTGGATTGGTTTCGGCACGCAAGTGCTGTTGTACACCGGCGCTATGGAACAGGTGTCTGTGTCCGTTCTGGAGGCAGGCAAGTTGGACGGAGTTTCTCCCATGCGCGAATTGTGGAATATCATCCTTCCGCAAATTATGCCAACAATTGGCACCTTCCTTGTGGCAGGTGTTGCAGGTATTTTTATTAGTCAAGCAAACATGTACAACTTCTTTGGAGAAAGTGCGCCAGCAAACATTCAAACGATAGGGTACTATCTATTCAAAATGACACAGCAAAACGGTGCGGAGCAGTATTATCCATATTTGTCGGCACTTGGATTGTGTTGCACGGCTTTGGCTGTTCCACCGACGTTGTTAATGCGCAAATTCTTTAAGAGATTCGAGGACTAAGCTATGAAAGGAAAACTTCTAAACAAACTAAAAAAGACCAACGTTGCCTATATTGTGTTGTTTGTGATTCTTGCAGCTTATACCGTTTCGTTGGCATTGCCAATGCTGTGGACCTTGCTCACCTCTTTAAAAGATTACGAAATTTATAAAAAAGCATCGGTACAAGGTGACGTTGCGGAACTAATTGGCTTAAGTAATCTAAGTTTCAATAACTACAAAATTGCTTTTGAAGTATTTACTGTAACTATTTTTGAAACAGGTGCAAAAATAAATATTTTAGGCATGTTTGTAAACTCCCTTTTGTACGGTTTGGGATGTGCCGTTGTTGCAACGCTCACACCATGTATCGTATCTTACCTTTGTGCACGTTATAAGTACAAATTCGGTAGGGTTATCTACACCATAGTGCTTATCGTTATGGCGTTGCCTATCGTAGGCAGTTTACCATCGGAAATTCAAATGACAAAAACGTTGCATTTGTACGACAACGTTTTGGGTATGTACGTACTAAAAGCGAACTTTTTAGGCTTGTACTTCTTGGTGTTTCATGCACAATTTAAGAGTATCGCCTACGACTATACCGAGGCGGCGGAAATCGACGGAGCATCCGATTTGCGAATTATGCTTTCCATCATCTTCCCCCTTGCAATGGGTACGATAAGCACGGTATTTATTTTGAACTTTATTGCCTTTTGGAACGACTATCAAACGCCAATGGTGTACTGGCCAAGCTACCCCGTTGCAGCTTACGGTATGTTTCAATTGCAAAAAACAACCTTTGGTCAAGCAGCTCAAATGCCTATCAAACTTGCAGGTATCATGATAATGGCGTTGCCCATACTAATTGTCTTTGCGGTGTTCAATCGTAAAGTTATGTCCAACGTTTCTGTTGGCGGAATTAAAGGATAATCACGGAGAAAAATATGAAAAAAAGGCTAATATGCATTATTTTAGCAGTTGCATTGTTAACCTCGGTTATTGCACTGACGGCAGTATTTGCGGAAGACTCCAAACAAATACCAAGTAGTGGTAATCTTGGCGATAAGTTTGATTTGCCTACAATTGTGGACGGTCAAACTGTTACCGCTCGAATTATCGCTCCCAGCGGCAAAACCTATTCGGCAAAGCGACTGGAACTAACGGAAATTGGACAATACGTCGTGGAATACTACAATTCCAACGGCGACTTGGTGGATACCAAGCATTGCGTGGCAATTCGTCGTTCGACGGATATGTTTTCCACAAACAACTACGCAAAAATCATGGGTATCGACACCTACAAATACACAAAAGCCAAAACACTAACAGGTGTTAAATTCGAAGTTTCAACAGGTGCATCTATCACGTTAGAACGTGAAATCGACATGACAAATCGCACCAAAAACGACGTTTTAACATCTATTGTTGTGGAACCGACTGTAGGTCCGCAACAAACGGCCGACGGAACTGTTTATTCACGTGACTTTGGCAGAATGATTTTGACTTATACCGACGTGGAAGATCCGTCCGTGTACTTTACGGTAATTACCACTTCCGGTAACCAAGATACCAAGGGCGAAGGTGGACGTGCCTATATTAGAGCAGGCGGTAACGGACAACTTGCCGGCGGCTACGAAGAAAGGGGTGGTATTTTCGAGTTTAATACCTCCGATATCTACGGAGCAAGAGCACCTTTCAGCTTCCAAGCAGAGGTACTAAACAGCAATCCGTCCCAATACGAATTTGCGCTTAAACTTTGCTACGACAGTGAAGAAAATGCTCTGTATCTGCCCAACGGCGAAGCTAATTTGTATGGTAAACCCTACCGCATTGTCGATTTTGACGAAGTAAGCAACTTTGGAACCAACGTTTGGACGGGTTTCCCCAGCGGAAGAGCAAAGCTAACTGTAACTTTCGATTACTTTATCAACAAAACAGGTAACGTAATCATCACCGAGGCAGACGGAATCGACTTCTCAAAAGAAAGTCTTGTGGATAACCAAGCGCCGGAAATCACCGTTGATATGAACGGCGAACTTTCTGCCCCCAACTCTTTTATCGGCGCAACTTACAAAATTTTTGATGCCACCGCAAAGGACTTTTACGATCTTTCCACAAAGGTATCCACAAGCGTTTACTACGTGGATGGCGAAAATCGTCTTGATGTAAACGTGCAAAACGGCGCATTTGTTACAAATCGTGTGGGCAAGTACGAAATTGTGTACACATCAACGGACAAATCGGGCAATACTGCTACTAAAACGGTCGAGCTGTATTGTGTACACAACCACAACGATATTGCCTTTAAGGGGATTGACGAGTCTATGGACGTAATGGTGTTCGACACTGT
>CAZDLE010000035.1:0-10662 GCA_964506035.1 uncultured Oscillospiraceae bacterium
GACGGCAAAATCGGCATCCGTTTCGGTGGCGGACTTGGTTAGCGTTTGACCGTACTCGGGGTAGCGCAAAAGTCCCTCGTTTTTTGTGACGGTAGGAATTGTGCGTTGAACAATGCCTACGGTTTTGTAGGAAACGCCAATTTTAGACGTTGCGGGCAACGGTTTGGCAAACAAAGCGTTGTTGGTTTTGTTGATATGCACAACTACGCCCACAGATGCGACGGCAATCACAAAAAGAAGAATGATTGCCACGATAATTATAGTTTTGTTTTTGGATAGTCTTTTCATGATGGGTACAATATACCATATTTTTGCACCATTGCGCAACCGACGGACAAAACTATTCGAAAAATTTTGTAGATTTTGGCAGTTGGAGCAATCCGCAAAAAATCAAGAAATGGATATTTGAACAACAACATGCGTAGTGCTTTTTGAAATATTTGACCGGAAAATTAGTAAAAAACCCAAAAAAAGCCAAAAAACAAACCGCTTGGCACCAAATATGTGTCAAACGGTTTGTTTGTTGTTTAGATAAAGTTGTTTAGGTGGCAAGGCAACGCGCCACTGTGATTTGTGATTTAGTTGTTTGTGCGATACAACCAACTGTACGCTTCGTTTCCTGCAATAAGTTGGTCTTGTTTATCTTTGTTTAGCGAACTTTGACTGTTGTACATGTAGAAGCGGAAAGGTTCTTTGCCGGCAGCGGTTATAAATTCCGATCTTGGGAAATAGTTCATGGAAACTCGATACTCGCTAAGTGGAACAAAATCGCTGTTTACTTCGCTTGCATCAATATAACTGTAGTTTTTGCCGCCACCATAAAACGCCGTTGAACCATTGATATAGTTTTTGCCTTCTGAAAAGTCCAAAAGGTTAACAAACGTGTTTTTTTCTTGAGCAAGCATTCCCGATTGGTAATCTTCGACCATCTTTTGAATGTTCAAGTTGAGATACTCACGATAGGTAAACTTTTCGCTTACTTCAATTAGCGATTCGGCGTTGACGTTGTCGAGCACTTTCCAGTCGTAGAAACGAACGTTACCTTCCATCTTCAAACGAGAAGGCATGCTTGTTCCTGCAACGCGGTTCCAACCTGCAAGATTGAAAACGGCACCAAATATACCGTCGTTGCCGAACAGCAAGCTTCCTGCAAAACGACTTTCAAAACCAATACAGAACAATCCCGAGTCGGAAAATGCCGAGTCGCGCAAAATTACGTCCGTCAAAACGTAGTTGTTGTAGAAATTGTCCACGTCTTGCTTGTGTTGACTTTGACCAGTGTACATACCGCCAATATCCGTGTACCACTCTTGGGTTGCTTTATATTCTTCTCCGCTCGTCTTGTAATAATTGTGGGAACCGGCTTTGCAAAGATTGTGTTTGCCGTTGGTAATATCTCCACACAAAAACGGGCTTGCCAAATTTGTGATATTACCAAGTTCACTTTCGGTATAAGGTTGTTCGTTATCACTTTTAGTCTTTACGTCGACGTTTTTGATGATTTGATTGGAAGAAATCTTTAGAATAAACTCTCTGCCGTGAGACAAAATACAGTTGGATATTGTCGTCGCCGTGCGGAAATCATTGATATTTTCTTGAAGATACGCAACCTGTTGGGCCGGCGTGCGTGTTTGTGGATCGAGTTCGCCACTATAGGCTTTGCCGAAAATTCTAACAACGGTACGACCGTTTTTAACGCGAGAGTAGGTAAGTTGACAGCCGTCTTCCACCACTTCCAAAACGGTGCCGACGTTGTTGAAGTTGGCAAGGTTGGCTTCGCCGTCTGCCTTTCCGCCGTACAAAGTTTCGTCGGCGCAACCTTTAAGCTCTACGTTGCAAATGGTAACGTTGGGCGTGTTTACCATAAACACGACGTTATCTTGTGCTTTTACCGACGCTTTTTCGGTATTTTGTTGATTTTCCGTTGTGCTGACCAAATCCAACGGACCTCTGAATAGCTCAAAACCTAAACGAGCGTAAGAATTTGAGATATATTCGCCACAAATATATTTGCCATTGCCGTAGATATTTTTGTTGACGTCCACGCAATAGCGAATTTGTGCGTCGTCTTGTCTGCCAATATCTTGGTAGTAGGTGGAATCCATTGTGGTTGCCATCGTTTTGGTGGCGCAGGTGGACAAATAATTTCTGTAGTCCTTAAAACTGTTGTTTTCCAACACGGGCGCCAGCATAACGTCGCTACGCAAAACTACGGCATCAACTATGGGTGTTTTATCCGTCAAATTTTGGTCCGTCGATTTTTTTGCGACGTCCATTGCAAACATCAAATCGTAGTAGTCGTCTACCCAAAGTGAGTTTTTGAGGCAACGCAAGGTGATTTGACCTTTAGTATCCTGTCCGAGAGCGTCGTTATGGGCACTTTCGGCGATAATAGTAACTTCGCCTGTGCCAACGATCTCAACAAGGTAGGAGGTACCACTTTCGTCTGTTTTGGTGACGATTTTTGCAATACGTTCGCCGTTATTACCATTTGCGTCTACGCATTTCCAAACAACGTCACTTGCCTGTGCATCCGCACCACTTTTTCTGCTACCTATTTTAACAGCCAACGTATACGACGTAGGAACGAGCAAATAGTCGCTTTCATAAAACTTATAGTTTGTAAAATTATCTTCATCAAGAGCGTTAAACTCTACTTCGCGATCGGCAATGGTTTTGAGATTTTCTAAACCAAGTGATTCCGTTGCTTCGAGAAAGTCGATTTTTGTTACCGGATCAACAACGTCGATTTTGATTGAGTCCGTTTCGCCGATTTTTGTATCACCTGCTAAAATTTCTGCCCAGATATTAGCATTGCCAACGCTCTTTGCAGTGATTCTATTGTTATCTAAATTGCCTACTATTGATAAAACTTCGGGGGCGTCGGAGCAATATTTAATCTGTACACCCTCGATAAAATCGTGTTCCAAACTTACAAAACTGCTTGAAAAACTATCGAAGAGTATTGCTGGGCGCACTGATTTGATTTCCGCTTGAGTGTAGTAGCCTTTTTGTACGTACACCGTTGTGATATAGCCGGTGTCTGTTGTGCCGGTCGTTGCCAAAGCTCTACGCGCTGATTTTGGGGATTTTGTGACGGAGCGAATTTGTACGGCATATTTTTCGCCAATTTTGACGTCTGCCTTAAGTGTTACGTCCAATTTGAAATCATTACCAACATGTACGATATTTGCACTTTCGATACCTTGTTGGTTTTCTTCGTCAACAACGGCAACGATATTATCTGCGCCACCGTATTCCGTTAGTTGTTCCGATGCTATCGTAAATTCGAAAACTGCTTTATCTAAAGTAGGTTTGACGTATAAACCGTTGTCCATTTTTGTAGCAGTGGAAGTCCACGTGATACCTGTTGTTGCATCTGTAACTCCATTTACCTTTACATTGTAGGCTACGTTGTAGGTGTGGTCGCTTACGTCACCCGTTTGATTATCAATTGCTTTTCCAACAATTTCGCCACTTACACGAACGGTATCTTCGCTTGCCTTTTCCCCCTTTACAACGCCCATATTGTCTACTGAAGCAATTGTAGGTTGATTGCTTGTCCAAGTGGCGTCGTTGATAGTTCCGCTTGTGGCAAGGTATTGGGGATTAGTAAGTTGTACCCTTTCGCCAACGTCGATGGGCAAATCAAACACAAGTTGTTGTACTGCGCTTACGGCATCCATGGTAAAGTTAAGTTGGATTCTGTCTTGACGGCCATTGCCTGCCGTTGCGGTAACGATTACCGAGCCTAACGACAACGCAACGACTTTGCCATCGTTGGTGATTTTAACGTTAGCTTCCGTTTTGCCGTCGACAGCACTTGCAGAGTAACTGATATTTTGATTACTTGCGTTTTGTGGAGTGATCACCGTTTGTATTTGGTACAAATTGGATTGATTTGCAAGGTCGATATCTACAATTTTATCCCCCAAAATTTCTACAGAAGAAACCGGTATATCAACGATAATTTGCGTGGTTTCTACTACCGAAGTCATCACAAAAATCAGCAGTAGAGGTATTACCAACAGCAAAGCTATTACTCTTGATTTGGAATTGTTCATATCAATTTCTCCTTAGACGTTTGTTTCCAAGAACATTTTGTTTAGACCTTTGTTTAGGTGGATTAGCGACACTGCAAAGAAGATGCCTACCACCAACGTTACAAAAGCTATGGGGATGATTGTTGCCAAAACGGCGTTTTGCATAACGATGGAAAGTACCACCGACAAAAGCACTTGTGCACCACCCACGATTACCGACAGAATAAGCCCTACCAGCGTTGTCATGGAGGAGTTGCTGTTGCTTTCGGTGATTTCCTGTGTGGCACTTTGGGGAAAGGCGGGGGATTTTAGGTCTCGTTTGGTGGAAAATGCAATTTCCGCAAAGGAAAGTGCCAATCCAATAAAGAACACCACTATTGCCTGCCACCAAACCAGCATGCCCGTTGCAAACATAACCGCCACCGTTGCCAAAACGGACACCGACGATACAATCATGCAAAAAATCACCTTGGCATGCACCACTTGTTTTGCCGTGACGGGCATGGTTTTTAGCATGGCGAACATGTTGCCGTCTCGGCTGATGTTGGTTGTGCAAAAAGTGTTGGTAAGTATGCTGAACATTGCCATCACAAATATGATAATTGCAAAGTTGCAATCGAAAATGGTGATTGTTTTCATCATGGATTGCATCAAGTTGGCGCAGATATACGCCATAAATGGCAACGTTACCGCAGTTGCAAAGTACTGGAATGCATACGACGGGGTGCGCAGTACCACTTTGAACTCTTTTAGTATCAAGGAGGATATTGTGTTGCGTTTTTTGCACTTGTACTTGTTGCGGAAGGTTTTGGTGTGTCCTTCCAAACGTTGTTGGATTAGATTTACGTACAAAACCCTAACAACAAAGTAGGATATCACTCCACATACCACCACGATACCCACCGTCCACAGTATGCTACTGGCAATTTCTTCGCCGAAAAGCACGTTTGCAAGTAGGTTTGATGGGTACAAGTAGGACGTGACGATACTTATTATCGTCACAGTGTTGCGATCGAAAACGTACTGGATGTTGCCCGTTTGCATCAAGGAAGTTAGTGCTTCCAAGAAGAAACTGTACGCAACAAATCCCAACGCGATAAGTACCACGTAGCCAATCAAATGCAGTACGAATTTAGAACTGATAAGGCGCATAATTGCCGTATACGGAACGGAAAGCAATGCCGAAACGGCGCAAGAAATCACTGGAACAGCCACTACCGTTGCCAACACGGATAGGTAGAATGTTGCACCGCCGGCAAATGGCGATACAAGATCTATCACGATGGATGCAGGAACAAGCACCAATGCGGACGATACTACTTGCGAAAAGTAGATTTTGATAAGTTTGTAGAAAAATAGCGTCCAAACGCTGATTGGTTGACAAATTAGCACGTCGCTATCTTTGTCGGTGGCAATGGACGAGTAGATTTTGCCCACGCCCACCACGATATTTATCACGAAGACAATGGCGTACACAATGGTGGTTAGTTCCAGTACGCGGTCTTTGTGTGCGTTGGTAACGGCAAAGGTCAAATCTACGTACATCTTTGCAAGCTCGTAGAACACGTAAATAAAGGTTCCGTACACCAAAGCCAACAACAGCAACGACGAAATGCTACCAACTACGTCCTTGCGAACACCACGCTGTTTGAATATGGCGGTGTTTTCCGCAAGGTCCTTTTTGAATAATAGTAAAATTTTGTTTTTCATTGCCCTGTTAACTTAGTTTCCTTCGAATTGTGCGATAAATTTTTCTTCCAAAGTAGTGTTTGGATTGTTGCGTGAGAACTCGTGGATATCAATCGTTTCTACAATGCGTCCTTTGTTTATAATGTAGGCGCGGTCGCAGGTTTTTTCCACTGCGGCAAGGTTGTGCGAACTGTACAAAACGCAGTTTCCGCGTTGCTTGTAAAGTTGCATGTAGTCGTGCAGTGCCTTTGCCGTTTGTGGGTCCAAGCCCGTTAGCGGTTCGTCCAACAGCCAAAGGGTGGGCTGATGTATCAACGATGCCATCAAACAAATTTTTTGGCGCATACCATGCGAATAGGAAGAAATCATATCGTAGATTTTGTCGCCCAGCTTAAATATGCTTTGGAACTCGTCTATGCGCGGTTGACGTTCGCTTTGCGGTGTGCCGTGCAAATCAGCAACAAAGTTGACGTATTCCATACCCGTCATCTTGTCGAACATGGCGCGATTATCGGGCACGTAGCCCAAAACTTGCTTTGCTTTGATAGGTTCCGTTTTGATATCGTGACCGCAAATTTTGATTGTGCCCTTATCAAATTGGAAAAATCCCGTCAAACATTTGATGGTTGTGGATTTGCCCGCACCGTTTGTTCCCAACAAGCCGACGATTTCGCCGGTGTTGCAGGTGATGTTGATATCGGAAATGGCGTAGTCGCCCGATTTGCCGTAGCGTTTGTAAAGACCGCTGATTTCTACTACTTTTTGTGATGTTTCTGCCATGGTAATGTTTCCCTAAAATTGATTTTTATTTTGTGTTTTTACTTTTAGTACGAGAAAGAATAGGTTATGATAACGCTGTTTCCTTGGGTTGTTTTGTAACTTATCGTCAGCACAAGCACCAGGTTATCGCGTTCGTCCGCCGTTACTTGCAAAGCCGTTATAGTGTTGGCTTCCTCTTGCTCAATTCCCAAAAAAGCCGATACGTGTTCGCTTTTTACGGACATTTTGTGTGTTACCGTTGTGCCGTTGACCGTCGATTGGTAGCCGTTTTCTTCCAAATCGTCCATGGTTAGGTTGATTGTGTACGGCAACCTTTCTTTGTAGGCGTCCAACGTGAGAGACGTTGTGTTTTCGTTGGTTTTGTGCATATCACCATTGGGAAAATCTTCGTTCAGTTCCGTTATGGTGGACTTGAGCATTACGTTGTTGCCACTTACGGTGTAGACGTTTGTTTCCTCGTACAAGGTGCTTTCTTGCAAGGACGAATCCGCCCCTGCAAGCACCTTTTTTGTGTGAGTTACCGTTTTTGCCGTAACAACGTTTTCCAGTTTGTACTTTAGCAGTTCGACGGCGTCAAGGTTTACGCAACCTACCGCCAAAACAAGCACCATAAGTAGCACTACTATTGTTGGTAATATTTTTTTCATGATGCACCTCGTTTTACAAACCTAATCTTCTTTTTGCAACAAAGGTTGCTGCTCCAAGAAGTGTTATCGTTGCTACTGCTTTTGCAACAACGTCTTGCCATACTTTCTTTGCAATTTCAACGTCTTGCTTGTTGTTGTTTACGTAGTCCGTCCAATCGTTTGCAAGTTGGTTGTAGAGTGTATCAACCTTGTCGATATACGTTTTATACGTTTTGTTTTGTTCCACTTGCAACATATAGTCGGCATTTGCTTGGATTGTTTCTACAACGGCTTTCATTTGGTTGATATTGCTAAGTCGTGTTGTAAAATCGTCCTTGCTGGAGTACTCGTTCGACATAGCCATCAATTTGCCTATTTCCGTTGCGACAGAATCAATAACGCAGAAAACAAACTCTTTTGTACCGCAGTAGTTATCGTCGTTGACGGTTGCAACCAACGTGTACTCTCCGCATTGGTCAAGAACGAACACTTCCTCGTTGGCAAATTTCACAATGGAGTCTACGCGAATATTTGCGTATTGTTCGCCTGCAACTTCCGCATACACACCGCCACGATCATTAGTGATCCAGCCTTGGTATTTATCATTGCCTTGTGGATAGTCGTTAAGTCCTTGCGAGATGATGGAATTGGAAATATCTGCCTTTTTAACGGTGACGTCGTATGCCGTTGTAACGTTTTCTGCCCATTGATAGTATTGAGTGTAGACGATTTCGATAACTAACGTGTACTCGCCTGCCGGAACAACTCCGCAAAGAGCACCTGTGCCCTCCAAAACGGTCTTGCCATCTTTTTTCAAAGTTGCTTTGAAGGCACCTGCGTTAGCGTTATTTGGAAGCAGATCGTCATCAAGTAGATCCTCAATTTGCGTTGTGTAGTTAAACAGGTTGATTCCGTCTTTGGGGTTGTAGGTAAAACCAGTTGAGATATCCTTTACGGAAACAGTTGGCAATACTACGTTCAACGTGCCGTCTACGTAGGTTATATCGTAGTTTGCGTTGACGGGGTCTTTGTTTGCCGTTGCCTTGATTGCAAACGTGCCAAGTCTAATTTGGTCTTTGAAGTTGTCCGCCGTTAGGTCGATTTGGTTCGTTACGTCAAACACCTTGTAGGTGAACGTTAACTTTTCACCCTCAACGACGTTGTTTACATACCCGTAGAGATTTTCGTCGTTAAGAATTCCGTTAAGAACGTTCCAACCATCCTTATAGCGGTAGATTGTTGCATCATTCGGCTGGAACGTTACCGGGCGTTTGGTGATTACATACTTGCCCGCACTATACGTTATTGTGTAGTTTGCAGGTTGTTCGGTTTGGTCAAACGTAATGTCGTAACCGGTTGCATTAGCGTTCACGTTTTCGATTGGTTCAAAGTGAGACGTTACCCATAACAGAATGGTTGTTTCGTCTGCAGTTACTACGTCGCCTAAACTAATCTTGCTTTCGTCCAAAGCGGTTACGCCGTTGCCGTCGTAAACTTTGCTATGTTCACCAATTGTTACAGTGATTTTGCGTGCAACAACTTGGAACGTGCCGCCTACGATTGTTATATCGTAGTTGTCGTTAAGAAAGTTGCCACTTTCGTCTACAACTGTAGCAATAATAGGATACTTTCCAACGCCTGTTTCGTTTGTTACTGCTGTTGAAAGTTTTACGATACTATCAAGTTTGTCGTCGTTTACAAGCTGTGTTAGGCTTGTTACCTTTGCAGTAAGATCTTCCGTCACGTCGTCGCCGTAAACGTGGCCTTCGATACTATCAACCGTTACCGTGATTGGGCGTGCGGTGATTGTGTAGGTGCCGTAGTCTTTCGAACTGTCCGTTGCACTAACAAAGGTTACGGCGTAGTTGGAGTTTGTACAAGCACCTGAAATGTTGTAAGTGCCGACGTTGGTTGTGCTATCTGCAACGCAAGTCAAGGTAAATACGTTGGTGTTGCCAGCTATGATTGCAACATCATAGTCGCTTGTTACATCGTAGCTAAGTGTTGCCTTTGGGTTGCCGTAGATACTTGTTACATCGTGGATTTGTACGGTGATTTGGCGTGGATTGATTGTGTAAACACCGGATTTTCCATCGGTTGCTGAACCAACAAAGGTTACGTCGTAGTTATTGTTATTAACGCTACCTGTGATGTTGTAGGTGCCAACTTTGCTTGTGGACGTTGCAGTTGTGGTAAGTGTGTAAACTGTGTCGTTGTTTACAATCGTGCCACTTGTTACGTCTGCCGTCAAAGCAGCAAGATTTTCGCCGTAGATGGATTTTTTGTTATCAATTGTTACAGTGATTGGGCGTGGGGTGATTGTGTAGGTGCCGGTTTCCACTTTGTAAGTGTAGTTGGTAGCACCACTAACTTGACCGTAAATGGTGTAACTGCCGACGTTAGCGCCAGTTTTGTCTAACGTGTAAGAAATCGAGCCTTCGGGCAGGCTAGTGTAAGTTTTTGTGCCTGCATCGTCTGTTACCGTGTAGGTAAACGTTGCACTGTCGGGCGCGCTACCATCGTAAACCTTGGTAAGTTCCTTGCTGATTTGCACCGTTACGGGACGTTTGGTGATTGTGTAGATACCCGTGGTCTCGCTAATATTGTTTTCGCGTTGGAAGGTTACTTTATAGTTGTCGTTAGCATCACAGTCCGTACCAACGATATAGTAAGTGCTACCAGCGTTAGCTGAAGAAATACTGTCGGTGATATCTGTGGTACCGTCCATCACTGCGAGAGCGATAAAGCTATAGATACTGTCAGTACCAACCATTTCGTATCCATCAACAAGGCGTACCGTCAAACCGTCAATGCCTTGGTCGCTGTTTGAGATACCGTCGCCGTAAACAGACGTTTTGTTCACAATTATTACGGTGATTTCACGCGCGGTGATTGTGTACCTATCTGCAACAACGTAAGTGAATGCTGTTGAGCTGTCAACAGGAGTTTTTCCGTCAATTTGCGTGATACTGTAGTTTGAGTTGTTGAGCGTTACAAGCAAATTGTAGGATTTAACTACATCATATTGTTTTGCATCTGTGGATACTTCAATAATACTTGACTTATCGTCGAAAATACTGCCCACAATCGTTACTTTGCTAATCAAATCAGTAGCAATAGAATTTCCGTACACTGACGACGCACCGTCAGCAACGGTTAGTTGAATCTCGCGTTTGTTGATTGTGTAGGTGCCGGTTTGGTAGCCAGCGGTGTAACCGTTGGTGTTTGCCGTCGTATCAACAACGTAGTTATCGTTGCCATTAAACGTGGATGAGATAGTATAGGTGCCAGCATTGATGTTGTTGACATCGTTACCTGTGAGCTTAAACGCATTACGAATAGCCGAAACAAGTTTATCTTTGTCGTTTTCTACTGCGTTATTGATTGTTATTGAGATTTCACCCAAAGAAGGTGCACTACCGTCATAACTCTTGGAACTATTGCCAATCGCAATTGTGATTGGGCGTTTGGTGATTGTGTAGGTGCCGTTTCCTACTGCGCCTGCTTCATTTTTGAAGGTTACG
>CAZDLE010000036.1:0-10522 GCA_964506035.1 uncultured Oscillospiraceae bacterium
AGCTAAAGATGTCCAGTGACACCACAATGAAAGTGGCACAACAACTGTACGAAGGTATCGACGTTGCAGGGGAACATTTGGCACTGGTAACGTACATTCGTACAGACTCCGTTCGTATTTCTACTGATGCGCAAAACAGCGCACGCGAGTATATCGCTCAAAAGTACGGCGCACAATACGTACCCCAAACACCAAATTTCTACGCAAGCAAAAAACAGGCACAGGACGCCCACGAAGCAATTCGTCCCATCAACGTTGCACTCACCCCCGAGTCCATCAAGGACAAGGTTCAACGCAACCAGTACCTGTTGTACAAACTTATCTACGAACGTTTTTTGGCAAGCCAAGCGTCACCCGCAACCTTCAATAGTACGGCAATTACCGTGTCTTGTGGCGACTACGGTCTCACTGCTTCGGGAAAAGTGCCCGTTTTTGACGGTTACCTTGCAATTTACGGCGAAACAAAAAGCAAATCCGACGACGAAAAGGAAGATAACGTTACCCTTCCGCCTTTGGAAGTTGGCGACAAACTAAACCTTATCAAGCTTGGCAGCGAACAAAAGTTTACCAAACCGCCGGCACGCTTTACCGAAGCAAGCATCATCAAAACCATGGAAGAAAAGGGAATCGGCCGTCCCAGTACCTACGCCACAATCATGCAAACGTTGTACAAGCGTGAGTATATCAAAAAGGAGGGAAAGTATCTTGTTCCGGAAAACTTGGGCATGCAAGTTACCGACTACCTCGAACAGTATTTTGGCGAAGTGGTGGACGTTGCTTTCACTGCGGAAATGGAAGACAGGTTGGACTCTATCGAAGATAACAACGAGCCTTGGTACAAGGTTGTAGACAGTTTCTATCAACCACTCAACAAGAAGGTAAGCGTTGCAATGCACGGCGAACGCATCCACGTCCAAGACGAAGTTAGCGACGTTCTTTGCGACAAGTGTGGCAAACCAATGCTTATCAAAACGGGCAGGTACGGCAAGTATCTTGCTTGTAGCGGCTATCCAAGTTGCTCCAATATTCGTAGTCTAACGGAAAAAACGCCTCCCAAACAGACGGATATTTTATGTGAAATTTGCGGTGCTCCCATGTTGGAACGCGAAGGTCGTTTTGGCAAATATCTTGCCTGCTCCAACTATCCAACCTGCAAAAATACCAAACCTATCACGCAAGTGGTGGCAAAATGCCCCAAGTGTGGCAACAACGTTGTAAAACGTATGTCCAAACGTGGAACGGTATTCTACGGTTGTGTGGGCTACCCCAACTGCGACTTTGTTTCGTGGGACGTTCCAACGGGCAAACTGTGTCCAATATGTAACGCACCTTTAGTTATCAAGGAAAGTCGCGGTAAGAAAAAAATCGTCTGCTCCAACAAAGGATGCAGTTACAAGGACGAAAGCGAACAATGAAAGTAAAAATTATCGGCGGTGGTTTTGCCGGTTGTGAAAGTGCCTATCAGTTGCTAAAGCGTGGCGTGGACGTTACTCTTGTGGAAATGAAACCGCACAAAAAATCCCCCGCGCACAAACTTGATACCCTTTGCGAAGTTGTTTGTTCAAATTCTTTCAAAAGCGACGACGTCGGCACGTCAAGTGGACTACTCAAAGCGGAAATGCGCCTACTCGACAGCATTGTTATCAAAGTGGCGGAGCAAACCAAAGTGCCTGCCGGCAATGCTTTGGCAGTAGATCGCGACTTGTTTTCTCAACAAATAACGCAAATATTGCACTGTTTTCCCAATTTGACGGTGCAAAACTACACGGAAGACAGTTTGAATACCGATGGCTACGATTTTGTTATTGTTGCCACCGGTCCGCTCACGGACGATGGTTTGATACCTGCTTTCAAAGATATTTTCGGTGACGACTTTTTGTACTTTTTCGATGCCGTTGCACCCATTGTTACGGCGGAAAGTATCAACTACGATAGTGCCTTTGTTGCCAGTCGTTACGGCAAAGGGGATGCAGATTATCTAAATTGTCCTATGACAAAGGACGAGTATTTGCAGTTCTACAACAACCTTATCACTGCCGAAACGGTTCAACTTAAAGATTTTGAAAACAACGTTTTTGAAGGTTGCATGCCTATCGAAGTTATGGCAAGTCGTGGCGAAGATACCATGCGCTTTGGACCGCTAAAACCCGTTGGACTGCGCGATCCGCGCAAGCCAGACGAACGCCCCTATGCCGTGCTACAACTGCGCAAGGAAAACGAAACCGGCACGTTGTACAACCTTGTAGGATTTCAAACTCACCTAAAGTGGGGAGAGCAAAAACGCGTATTTAGCATGATTCCCGCGCTAAAAGATGCGGAATTTGTCCGCTACGGCGTTATGCATCGCAACACGTATATCAACGCACCAAAATTTCTTAACAACTGTTTTCAACTAAAAAGCAATCCCAAATTGTTTTTTGCCGGTCAGCTAACAGGTGTGGAAGGCTATATGGAGTCGGCAGTTAGCGGTTTGGTGGCAGGCTTGCAAGGCTACCGAATTTTTAGCGGACTTGAGCCGTTGGATTTTACCAACTACACAATGACGGGTGCCCTTTGCAACCACGTTGCGGAAGGTTTTGGCGACTACAGCCCCATGAACTCCAACTTTGGCATTTTGGTTCCTTTTGAAGAAAAAATTAGAGACAAATCCGCTCGAAAATTGGCATATTCTCAACGAGCAATAGAAAAAATGAAACAAGTATTACACTTGTAGGAGGTAAATTATGGCAGAAGTATTTTCTGATTCAATAAAGGGCACAACTATTTGTGCCGTAAAGCGTAACGGAAAAATTGCCGTTGCAGGCGACGGTCAAGTTACTGCCGGACAAAATGTCATCATGAAAGGTAACGCCGTAAAAGTGCGTCGTATCTACGACGGTAAAATCATCACCGGTTTTGCAGGCAGTGTTGCCGATGCATTTACCCTTTCGGAAAAATTCGAAGAAATGTTGCAAAAGTTTAGTGGCAATTTGATGCGTTCCGCAGTGGAAGTTGCTCAACTTTGGCGTAGAGATAACGTTATGCGCAAGCTTGAAGCTATGATGATTGTTGCCGATAAGGAAAACGTCTTTTTGCTTTCCGGCACAGGCGACGTTATCGAACCGGACGACGGCGTTGTAGCAATTGGTAGCGGTGGCAACTACGCACTTGCCGCAGCCAAGGCACTTTATCGCAATACCGATCTTTCCGCAAGCGAAATTGCACGCAAATCGTTGGAAATTGCCAGCGAAATTTGCGTATTTACAAACGGTCACATCACCGTCGAGGAGGCATAAGTTATGACGCCAAAACAAATCGTTGCCGAACTGGACAAGTACATTGTAGGTCAATTCAATGCAAAAAAAGCAGTAGCAATCGCTTTGCGCAACAGATATCGTCGCAGTAAACTTTCCGTTGCCGACCGTGAAGAAATCACTCCAAAAAACATCATTATGAAAGGTCCGACCGGTGTGGGTAAAACGGAAATTGCTCGCCGTCTTGCAAAACTTGTAAAGGCGCCCTTTTTAAAGGTGGAAGCAACCAAGTATACCGAAGTTGGCTACGTTGGACGTGACGTGGAACGTATGATTCACGATCTTGTGGAGGTTTCCATTCGTCTTGTAAAGGACGAACGTTATAAGGAAGTGGAGCACCAAGCGTATCAAATCGCAGTAGAGCGTGTTGCAGAGCTTTTGTTCAAACAAAGCAAAGATCTACCCGAAGGTATCACAAAGGCTGCCCTTGTGGACGAGGTTTACCGCCACAATCTCGACCAACTTCCCGTAGAAATTGCAGTACAAGATATTCCAAAACCTGTCGATCTTCCTGCAGGCGCAGGGGAAATCAACCTTGGCAGTATCTTTGGCGATATGATGCCCAAAAAGATGAAAAAACGTACCGTAACGGTAGAAGAAGCGTTACGTATCTTTGCCGCGGAAGAAAGCGAAAAACTTATCGACCTTGATAGTGTGGAAACGGAAGCAATCAAACGTGCGGAAAACGACGGTGTAATTTTTATCGACGAAATGGACAAAATTGCGGGCAAATCCTCACAACAAGGTCCGGATGTTTCTCGCGAAGGCGTTCAACGTGACATTTTGCCTATTGTAGAAGGTTGTACCGTAAGCACAAAATATGGTAACGTCAAAACCGACTACATTTTGTTTATTGCCAGCGGTGCATTCCACGTTAGCAAGGTTTCCGATTTAATTCCCGAGTTACAAGGCCGTTTCCCTGTGCTTGTTGAGTTGGACAGTCTAAATGCCGACGATTTTGTAAAAATTCTTACCGAACCGCAAAATGCAATTACGGAACAGTACAAAAAACTTTTGGCTGTGGACAATATCGATTTGCAATTTACCCCCGACGGCATCCAAGCTATTGCCGACGTTGCCTACGACCAAAACAACACCTTGGAAGATATTGGTGCAAGACGTCTTCACAGTATCATGGAACACATCATGGAAGAAATTTCCTACGACGTGGACGATAACGGACCAAGCAAAACGGTAGTTATCGACAAAACCTTTGTGGAAGCAAACTTCCGTACCGAATCTCGCAATCTCAAAAAATACATTTTGTAAGGCGCACAAATGAAAGAATTAGCAACAGTAACACGTCTAAACGGCAATTTCGCCCAAGTTCGCATAGGGCGTAACTCCGCCTGCGGTGCCTGTGGAAAGTGTGGTATGACGGAAAGTCAAAAATACGTAGATTTCTACACGGAAAACACTCTAAATGCCCAAGTTGGCGACCAAGTGGAGCTGGAAATTCACGATGCAAATACCTCGCAACTTGCTTTTGTGGGCTACGTTTTGCCACTTATACCGGCATTGATATTGCTTTTTGTTGCACTTTCCGTTTGGAACGAACTTTGGGCAACGTTGATGTTTTTTGTAGGCTATGCGCTGGGTTTCGTGCTGGTTGCAATTATCGACAAAGCAAAAAAACACAAGTGGATGGCAAGTCCTACCATGCTTAGGATTGTAACGTCACCCACAAACACAGATATAAAGGAATAAAAATCATGAGTAATCTTTTGGACGTATCTAAAAATTTTGACGAATTTATCGCCGAGGGCGTTGTAGTGGTGGACTTTTTTGCAACTTGGTGCGGACCTTGCAAAATGCTTGCTCCCATTTTGGACAAAGTTTCCGCCGATATGACCAACGTAAAATTTGGAAAAGTGGACGTAGACCAAGCAATGGACCTGGCAAAGCGTTTTGGTATCCGTTCAATTCCCGACGTTCTTATTTTCAAAGACGGCGTAAAAGTGGACCACGTCTTGGGGCTTTGCGACGAAGACGAGCTTGTTGCGACCATCTCGCAACACATATAACGCCCATCAAGACAGGTTTTGTAGGTGTAACCTACAAAGTTTTGCCAAGTATTTGCAAAATCATAGTTTTGTGATAAATTTTGTAAAGGCGGTACGCTTATCCGCAGAAGTGATAATACACTCAATTGATAGTTGTATTAGTTAACACTGCACGTTTATCACAAATCAAGTGCATTTTGTCTATATTTACAACGTAAAATTATAACAAATAAATAATCTTTCACGTTACAAGCCCACTCAAAAGTGACCACTTTTGTTGTATATCTTTGGCAATGTGGAAGATTTTTTTTGTACACAATTTTTAAAAGTATTGACAAATGCAGTCTCAAATAATATAATCTAAATGAGTAGTGTTATAGTGCTAAAATTTGTTTACTTTTACGTTACTTTGCATTACTAAAATAAATGGAGAAAAGTATGAGCGATACTCTTTTAGAATTTCCGCAATCATACAATACCGTCTACAAAGATAAGTTTAACGAAAACGCCACAAAACTGTTTGATAGTCTTGTTGACGAAGCGAAGGTTAACGTTGCCGAAAATAAAAAAAGCGCCAACGACTACCGCATAGCTCAAAAAGCCGTCGACAACCTTACCAAAAAGACAAAAAGTCTAAAAACGGGCAAAGGTTTTGCAATTTTTGGCATAGTTGTTGCCATCTTTGTGCTGATATGCTACTTCGGTTCCAAATACGACGGAGCCGAATTGCAGTGGCAAACGGCGGATATCATTGTTTTGATTGCCTGCTTAGTAGTTGCCGTTGGACTGTTTTTGCTTATTAGGCTAAAACTCGACAAGCAACTAAAACAACTAAAAACGCAGTTGGACGAAAAAATCGCCCATGCACGTAAACTTTACGAAATTTGTATGGAGCAAATCCGTCCGTTGTTTACAAAATTCAAGGTTCAACACACCTTTGAATTGTGCCAACAAACCTTGCCGGAAATAACCTTCGACAAAAACTTTTCCGTAGGACGGTTTTACCAACTACACAAAAACTACGGTCTGCAAGAAAATTTGGCGGACAACGAATCTACAATCGGCATCTTTTCCGGCGAAATTTTGGGTAATCCTTTTGTGGAAGAACGTCGACTTATTCAGTCGATGGGCACTCACACCTACACCGGCTCGATGGTAATACATTGGACGACGTTATCACGCGATAGCAAGGGCAATACCCGCACCGTACATCACACACAAACGCTTATCGCCACCGTTACAAAACCAAAGCCATACTACCATCAAAAAACGACGCTTATCTACGGCAACGAAGCGGCACCCGACCTAAGTTTCTCTCACGAACCAACACACGCCGATCGTTGGAGCAAAAAAGAACTTGCTCGCAAGGTGCGCAAAGGTAGCAAAAAAATCAAAAATATGGCGGAAAAATCCCTGCTAAAGGGTGGCAATTTTACCGAGTTTGCCAACGAAGAATTCGACGTCATTTTCAACGCTACCGAGCGTGATAACGAAGTGCAATTCCGCTTGTTGTTTACGCCCCTTGCACAAAAAAATCTGCTTTATTTGATGAAAACTCCATTGCCTTACGGCGACGATTTTTACTTTGTAAAGCGCAAAAAACTCAACTACGTTTCCAGCGAACACGGTCAAAAATGGAATTTCGATCCCAGTGTCGAAAGGTACTATTCCTACGACGTAGAACTTTGCAAAAAACAATTTTTGGCATACAACAACGATTTCTTTCGCAATATCTACTTCGAATTGGCTCCGTTGATGTCCATTCCGTTGTATCAACAACACAAAGCGGAACAATTTATTTACGACCGCCCGTATACGCGCAACTTTACCTCCTTTGAGGCGGAGTGCCTTGCGAACACCTTAGACAAAATGTCCATAAAACCGGACGACTGCCAAACGGAAGTTATCCTAAAAACACAGTTGCTCGCAAAGGAGCAGGGCGCGGACAGGCTTATGTTAACCTCTCACGCCTTTACCACCGTCGAACACGTCGATTTTGTTCCCACATTTGGTGGCGACGGTCGTTTCCACAGTGTTCCGGTGCATTGGCTGGAATACGTACCCATCCAAAAACAAACGGTTATCGAAGTTGCCGAAAGCGACGAACAACCTTCACAATCTACAAAAGTATTCAAGCACGGACTAATCGCGCGCTTGCTTAACTTATAAAATAATCACAAGGAGAAATATATATTATGGCAAATTTACTTGACGAAATGAACACCACCGAACTTGAACAAGGCCGTGACGTTAAAGTTATCGCAAAACAAATCCCCGTAAAAGTTGGATTTGGCTCCACTTTGTTCGAAATTATGCTCTGGGTACTTGGTATCATCCCGGGAATTGTCTTTTTGGTAAAAAAGATCAAGGCTCAAAACTATTTCCGCGCTTTGGAACAAAAAATCCAACACGCAGCATCTCAAATTGATAACTATCTCGAACAACGCGTAGTTATTCTTAAAAACTGCGCCGCTTTGTTGGACAAAGCAATTCAACTTGATAGCGACGTGTTTGCAAAAATCGCAGCATACCGTTCCGGCACAACTCCCACGGACGAAGGTCGTAACGAACTTGCTCAAACTTTGGAGCAAGCCGGCACAAGCATCAACGTTGCAGTAGAACGTTACCCCGAACTTAAAGCGCACCAAGAAATCCAAGACGCTATGCAACAAAACTCCTACCTTCAAAAGGAAATCACCGCCGCTCGCGAAGTTTACAACGACACCGTTCTCACGTGGAATAGTGCAATATTCCAATGGCCCACAAAGATGATTGTTGCAGCACGCGCAGGATACACTTCTCGTATTCCTTTTGCAACCACAACGGAAATCAAACAACAAGCACGCGAAGTTTTGTTTTAGTAGCTTCTAATTTTTGTATTACGCATACTGTAGTCGTGCAAAATGCAAAAATTGTTTAGTCTTTAACTTCCAAAATTCCAAGGACGTTTTTTGTCCTTGGAATTTTTTTATATTTTTGTGAAAATAGGTATATAAATCGTTTGACTACGTGCAATAATTGTAGTAGAATTAAATCATAGTAAATTAGTAGGAATTACCAATATGAAAATGTCATCCAAAGCACGGTACGGATTGTACGTTGCCGTAGAGCTTGCAAAACGATATACCAACAACGACGTCGTGTCCGTTGCATTGCTTGCACAAACTACCGGCGTTACGGAAAAGTATCTCGAGCAAATAATCGCCATGCTAAAAAAGGCAAATATCGTCACGGCTGTGCGCGGTGCAAGTGGCGGTTACAAATTGACTAAATCCCCGCAAGAAACTTCCGTAGGAGATATTTTGCGCGTGCTGGAAGACAATTTGCAAATTGTCGATTGCATACACAAAAACTGCGCAAATGGTTGCAACTGCGTATCGCGTAACCTTTGGGTAAAACTAAATCAAAACATCAATTCCTACTTGGATACAATTTCATTGCAACAATTAGTAGAGGACAAACTATGAGAGTATATTTCGATCACGCAGCAACAACACCATGCGACAAACGCGTTGTTGATGCAATGATACCATATTTCACAAACGAATTTGGCAATGCCGATAGTCAACATTTCTACGGCAGAGAAACGGCAAAAGGTATTGCCGATGCACGCCAAATAATTGCCGACATCATCAACTGCAAACCCAACGAACTGTATTTTACCGCAAGCGGTACCGAAGCGGACAACTGGGCAATCAAAGGAACGGCTCTTGCACGCAAAAACAAGGGCAACCACGTTATTATTTCCGCAATCGAACACCACGCGATACTAACTTCCGCCGAGTGGTTGGAAAAACACGGTTTTAGAGTTACTTTACTTCCCCCGGATAGCACGGGAATTATCAACGTGTCGGAACTGGAAAAGGCAATCGACGACCAAACTATTTTGGTATCGGTAATGTACGTCAACAACGAAGTTGGAACCATTCAACCTGTAAAGGAACTTGCAAAGGTTGCTCACGACCACGGTGCAATTTTCCACACCGACTGCGTACAAGCAATGCCGTATCTCAAAATTGACGTAAAGGAACTTGGCGCCGACATGATAACTATGTCCGGTCACAAATTCTACGGTCCAAAGGGCGTTGGTGCATTGTACATTCGCAACGGTCTAAAAATCGACAAACTTGTTAGCGGTGGTGGACAGGAACGCGCTCAACGTGGCGGAACATCCAATACACCTGCAATCGTTGGCATGGCAAAGGCATTGCAAATTGCCGAAGCAGATATGGAACAAAACAATTCGCATATTGCAAAGTTGCGCGACCACTTTGTAGAACGCGTCCTTGCGGAAATTCCCTACGTCCGCTTCAACGGAAACTTCCAACATCGCGTACCAAGTATTGCAAACTTCTCTTTCGAGTTTGTGGAGGGCGAAGGTATACTAATGCTTATGGATTTTGCCGGCATTGCAGTATCAAGCGGTTCGGCGTGCAGTAGCGGTAGTTTGGACCCATCCCACGTGTTGCTTGCAATGGGTGTACCTATTGAGGTATCTCACGGATCAATCCGCTTTTCTTTCGGCAAGGACAACACCATGGAAGAAGTGGACTATGCAGTAGATAAACTTAAAGAAACAATCGAGCGTTTGCGTCAAATGTCACCGCTCTTCAACATAGAAACAGGAGGAACTTACAATGTATAATCAAAAAGTATTAGATGCTTTTGCGCATCCACAAAATGTAGGCGTAATCGAAGATGCCAGCGGCGAAGGTACCGTGGGTAACGCAACTTGTGGCGACATAATGAAAATCACCCTAAAAATCGAAAACGACGTTATCGTTGATGCTAAATTTCAAACTTTTGGTTGTGCAGCAGCTATCGCAACAAGCTCCACTGCAACGCAAATGATTATTGGCATGACCGTTGACGAGGCGCTAAAAGTTACCAATGCAAAGGTAGTGGAAGTGTTGGAAGGTTTACCACCACAAAAAATGCACTGTTCCGTTTTGGCGGAAGAAGCCATCAAAAAGGCAATCGAAGACTACCGTTCCAAAAATCCAAAGGCATAGTTTGCATATAATTTAGTATAAAATCCGTATTTGGTTGCAAACTAACCGTACAACCTAAAACGGAGGAATACTATGCGTAGATTTATGTTCGGTCTTGCCGTCGGTTCTATGGTAGGTTTGGCTTTCAGTCGAATTCCCAAGGTAAAATCCGCCATGGCAAAAGGTCAAAAGAAAATCAAAGAACTAACCAAATAGCAACAAAAGATACTGTGTC
>CAZDLE010000037.1:0-2406 GCA_964506035.1 uncultured Oscillospiraceae bacterium
GAGGCGGTCTTGAAAACCGTTTGGGTGAAAGCCCACGGGGGTTCGAATCCCTCCACTTCCGCCAGACAACGGCTCGCGTGTGAGTCGAAAACAAAAGATGGATGCAAAGTCAGCATCCGTCTTTTTGTTTTCTTCCTTTTTGCTTCGCCGTTTTATCTATCATTTGCAGGAACAGTTCGAAATAACGTAGCGCTCCGCTTCGCTTCACTTACCATGCGCTACGCTTATGGACAAATCCCTCCACTTCCGCCAATCAGAGTCGCGTTTGAACACGCGGCTCTATTTTTGTCTTAAAGGGGTTGCCGCCATCGTCGTTAAAACGAAAAAAGCCAAAGTCAAATACTCGGACAAATACTTAACGCAAAAGAGAGATAAACACTGCAACTTTACGAAATAAAGAGTTTAAAGCAAACAAAATAAACTTTGTGTTATTGCTTTATGTTGCAACTGCTTCGCAAACGAGTAGCAAGTGTTGCTTTGCACATAGACGACCACTTTATTCTCACGATTTAAGGCGGTAGAACGTTGATTCTGCCGCCTTTTTGTATGGTTATTATTCTCTTTACCGTCCGAATGTTTCGCCTTTCGTTGGTGGTTTGTAGCACAAAGAAAAGCGGAAGTCAACGGCAAAAAATTATTGCATAGGTGTTTTATTTTTCGAATTAAACAAGATATTTTGGTAAGATATATTAAATATTGGTTCTGCAATAAATGTTGGAGCATTTTTCTTCACGCCCCAACATTTGACATAGAGCCTTTTTAGTCCAAATTGATCGTCAATTTACCTTCCTGCGAGTGCAAAGTTTTGCCGTTGGGGAGAGTTGCAGTAATAGACGTGTTTACGCCACTACGAACAACGTTAAAAATAACGTTACCTTTTGCTGTGGGCAGTGTTGCATCCACCTTTGTTAATTTGCCTAAATTGGGGCAAACAACAATACTGTTGCAGTTGATAAAGCTTACTCCAAGCACCTTTTCCGTCAAAAACTGAACGGCACCGCACGACCATCCATGACACAAACTGTGGCGAAATCCTTGGTAGCAATATTCGCCGTAGTCGCCGTGTAAATCCTTTTTACCTTCGGGGGTAATTTGGTCGATGCTTCCACTATCCTTTAGCCAAGACAGATCGAAGTTTTCCCAAAAGGTGGTAGCTCCGCGTTGCAACATACCTCCAAAGTACTGCTTGGCAACGTCCAGCGCGTAGTCAATTCCGTGGCAATCGGTAATGGCGCACAAAATAAAATAGGACATAAAGGTTGTGAGACCGTTTGCGCCATCGGCAAGTTTGGGTGATGCACTTTTGCGAGAAATTTTGCCTACAAGATAGCCCAAAGAAAGGGCTGATTTGGATTTTACCTGTGCAGTTGGGTGGTTGTTTAGTTTGTTTAGCACCTTGTAGCACAGAGGGTTTACGGGCATATCTAACAGTTGGTACAGTTGAATTAGCGCGTTTAATCCCATGTGGAAGATAAAACGTCCGCCCTGCTCTTCGTCACCACCGGCTGACGTTGGCCAATCCACAAAAAATGGATTTTTGACGGTAACTACAGAGGAAAAATCGCAGTTACCTAAGTCGTCCACACAACCGTCAAACAATGCAAGCGTTTGCTCCAAATAGGGGAGACACTGCAATGTAAAATGCTTATTGCCTGTGCGTTGGAAGTAGTCGCAGACGATTTTTATCAGCCAAAAAGAATAGGTTGGCATAGAAACAATCCAGTTGGGCATAGGGTTGTGTGCAATGGCTTCGCGAAGAGTTTTTTCCACTAAGTCGCATTGGTTGTACAAGTAGGTGATGGCGGAAACTTCCGGCTGCATATCGCCCACCCAAATTAGCCTGTCACGCTTGATGCCATCGAAGATATACTCTTGCATGTTCAAGTAGACGGTGTAGGCGGCGGTGTTGTAGATATCGTTGATAATGGGATCATCGCAGATAAAACTGCCCTGTGGGGAGATTGGATAGCGATAGCTCACTGCATAGACACCGACAATTTGTGCTTGTCCGACAAAATCCAACCTAACAAAGCGAAATGCGCTTTTGCCCCACTCTTGATCAGACAATGATGGCAAAGTGATGATGAAATCGCGCACGGAGTGGTCGTTGCAGGCTCCCTTTTCGCCCAAAGTGGCGTTACACTCGCCAACCGATTCACCAAAGCGCACGTGAACAGTTGCGTTGTCGCTTGCACTACGGCATACGATACGTACACCACCGCAAAGCTCCTTGCCAAAATCCAACATAACGTAACCGTTGTTGAAAGTTGTTATGGGAAAATACTCCATGTGCGCTTGCGTTTGTGAAGCGGAAAGCAAATTGTCCGCAAGAGTAACGTTGGCACAATCTACCACGCGAGTGGGTGTGACATACTCTTTGATTAAGTTGTTGGAAAAAGTTGAGTT
>CAZDLE010000037.1:2506-10326 GCA_964506035.1 uncultured Oscillospiraceae bacterium
TAGTTAGATTACAACTCCAGCATTACCACCGAAAGGGGCGGAATTGTTAGCGACATGCCAAAATCTATTTTTTGTGTGAGCTGGCAATCGGTATAGCCGTGTACGGGAGTATCGAAAGTTGCGCAGACGTCGTGAGTGTTGTAGTTTACAACAAATTGAACGGTTTTGCCGTTGTGGGTGTAGGCGGAAGTTAGCACTTGGTCGGGGTGATATAGAGAACCATCGTCCAAGATGAAATTTGCCTTTTCGCAATGCACAGTAAGTGGTTGCACCATACGTCCAAGATGCAAAAAGTCGCGTGCTTTGCCTTGACGCCATTTGCTCAAAGTGGACAAAAATCCAAAGGCAATATCTTTGTTGACGTGTTTGTTTAGCGGTTGAATCCAATCGTCCCACGAATATTGCACGTCGCCATTGCCCGTAACCACGATACTTAGCATATCGCCGGCAACAAAACTGTAGGCAAGTCGATATGGATAGTTGTTGTCCGTTTTGTTTAGCATGGCGCAAACTTGGTTGCCCATAAAGTTGTTTACGTACTCGTGATAGAGATAGGAATAAACGGGTATGGGTGTGCCGACATACAAATTGAGTTGAAAACGGTTGTCGCTGAAGGGAAGATGAGCAATCAACGGCTCGGCGGCGGCAGATTCGCAACCGAACAACACGTTATCGTGTTTTGCACGTTGTAACATTTCGGCGGTGTGTTGCCACTGCCATTTGCCCGGAGCGGGAACGTGTCCGTGTTTGTCGCTGTAGCAAAAATAACTGTTTCCACCGTGATTTTGATCCAGTGCTTGAACGTAGTCCACACCGGCATTGCACAGTTTGGAAATTTCGTTAGACATTATCTGCTTTGTTTGTTCGCAGGCGGGGCACAAATCCAAGCCTTCGCGCTGTTGCGGACAAATGATGCCTTTTTTGGCGCCATCGCTATCGGTGCAGACAATGTTTTCGATACCATCGGTAGCATACTTATCAACACAGTTGTACTCCGGCAAAACGTTACTGCGCAGGGTGTAACCCATGCCACTCATGTACAGACCGACAAGCATATTTTCGTTGTGCATAGCTTTTAAAAAGTCGTCGAACTGCTTTTGGCCGCCAAATGGGGGCCAAACGTATGGTGGAGCCCAAGGTGCGGTACCTTCCCAGTGCATGAGCAATGCCATAACGGGGCTTTGCGTCGCGTTGGAAATTTGGCGTGCAAGGGGCAAAACGTTGGTGTAGGGATAAAGTCCGTTGGGAGTCATATCGCCGGTATCGCGTTCGCCACGGACGGGATAAATTAGCGTTACAGGAGAGTTGTGGTACCATTGCGGAAGCTGTTTGTTATCTGCAATTTTTTGCATACCACAAGGCAGATTGTTTTGAAACCAGTTGCGATAGATTTCGCAAGCGACGTGCCAATCACCTTTGAATGTTTGCATAACGCAGTCGAAAGGCATTGTGTAACTTTCGCCATAGTTGGCATTTGCAAACACGCGCATTTGCAGTTTGATACAATCACCGTGATACCTAAAATCTACGTGTTTTGTAGTACGTTCGCTATCGTGCATACCAAGGTAAAGTCCAAAATTTTGCACTACGTATGCCAAAAATTGCGAACATATCATGTTGGGGAAGATGGAGTATCCACTTTTGCTGGGGTACTTTGGTTCGTCGTATTTGTAGGGCATACTTTCTCGATACGCCATGTTTGTTACCAAACCACCTTCGTTAAAGGGGTAGACGATTGCGCCCTTCCCGCCTTCTTCGTCACGCAATTTGCCAAAAACGTCCACCGACATAAGTTCTACCCACTCTACCAGACAATCGGTCTTGTTGGTTACGTCGGCACGCAAAACAAAGCTTGTTTTGTCACTTGACAATCCCAAATGAAGGTGTACGTCCATTTGTGGGTGGGTATAGCAGGCAGTTGTGCCGTCAAAACTTGCAAAGGTGCAGTCACTGGCATCGATAATCACACCGCTACCGTCGTGATTGCGCAACTTTACGGCAAACATACTGACGTTTCCGCAGACAAGTTGTTGATTATCGTTTGCGATGCTTGTAATTACAGCATTGTTTAGGTCGACGGAAAATGTTGTTCCGTTGGTTGTTGCAAAGGTTGTGATCATGTTATTTTACCTTGATAGTTACAATTTCGTATGGTTTTACCGTCACTTGAAGGGTGTTATCACAAAGGGGAATTTCCGCTTGGACGTTTTCCATAAGGTCGCACAAAAATGCCTGTTGCAGGTTGATACCAAAATGCAATTTTGCGTTGTGGCGTGCACCGTTTACGTCGAAAACTCTAACGATAACACCGTTGCCGTCTTCCGCTTGCTTGACTGTTTCCACGACAACACCATTAGCATCGCATTGAACAAGAGAAAACTCGCTTGGCAAATTACCGTTTCCGCCAAGTTGAAGTTGCAAGGGGTTGTTTAGCACGTAGGATGCAGAAACAACGCCGTTGGTAAAATCGCCACTGTGGGGCAACAGCGAATAGGTAAAATCGGGCACCACGTCCGTTGCGCCGTCGTAGGGGAAACTGCCACTTTTTAGAATAGTCATGGTTAGGAGGTTATCTTCCGTGCCAAAACCGTACTTGCCGTTGTTGAGCAACGCTACGCCGTAGTTACCTTCCGCCATATCTACCCATTTGTGTGCAACCGACTCGAAACGGGCACTGTCCCAAGTGGTGTTGGGGTGGGTGCTACGCAAAACGTTACCGAATTGAACGTCGTAGCGAGCGTTATCCACAAGCATATCTAACGGGAAAAGCACCTTGAGGAGTTGTCCCTTTTCTCTCCAAACAACGCTTGTGTCGAAGTCGATACGGGCAATGCCGTCGTTGTACAGCCAAACGGTGTTTGTGATTGTAGATTTGCCGTAACGCTTTTGAATCTTGAAACCCTTGCGGTCGCCGTCGTCCAGTGCAACAAAGGTTGCAATGTCGTTTAGCGGATAGGATTTTTGCTTGTGATAGGAAGTCATTTCCCAGTTGTCGTACTCGTATGGCAAATCTTCGTAGGCAACAAATTGGTTGATACGTTCGCCTTGAGGCACGATTTCGCGGTTGTTAGCCTTGTCGAAAAGGCTACAAATACTGCCGTCGTTGCAGAAGGTTAGGCGGTAGAGAGTGTTTTCCAAAGTGCGGTTTTGCACTACCACGTTGGTATCGAATGTCGTGGGCAAAGTTACCACTTTGTAGCCGTGCGCCGGAATGTCCTTTACAATATAGGTTTTGCCAAAGTGGTTTACAGTGCCGTTGACGGAAAATCCAAGGTTGTTGAATACCACAAAATTGCCTTGTGCGTTTACCTGTGAAGCGATAGTTTTTGTGGCGGTGCGTTGCAAATCCGTTGTGCAACTTAGCACTTGGGCAAACTGCTGGTCACTATCACGGTAGACGTCTTCGATACTCGAACCGGGTAAAATATCGTGAAATTGGTTTAGCAGAGTTGTTTTCCAGCTTTCTTCAAGTTGTGACGTGGGATAGGTTGCGTTGCACAACTTTTGCGCCATAAGGGAAAGTCCTTCGGCATTGCAAAGGGCAATTTCCGCTTGACGGTTGTTCATTTTTACACGAGGCACGCTAGTTAACGTTCCACGGTGAAACTCAAAATACAATTCGCCGTGCCACTTGGGTGTTCGGCGTAGACGGTTGCAGTTGGTGCGGAAGTTATTTTCCAACAAATCCAACGCGTCGTGCAAGCTTGATAGTTTTGCTTTGGGCAAACCGGGCAAGCCGTGTTGCAAACGACGTTGACGCTGGATATCTTGACGTGTGGGACCACCACCGCCGTCGCCGTGGCCAAAACTCATCAGTACAGTGTCGGTGTAGTCCTTTTGTTGAAAGCGGTTCCACGTGCCGAGAATGCCTTTGGCGTTTAGTGGTTCACAGTAGCTTGTGTAGGTACGGTCGTACACGCCGTTGCGTGGATCGCAGTCGCTTGTGGAAAGCAGATAGGCAAAAATTTTGCTACCGTCGATGCCCTCCCAATCGAACATGTCGTAGGGGAAGCGATCAGTATCGTTCCAGCCGATTTTTGCAGTGACGAAACGGTTGATACCACTCTTTTTGATGATTTGCGGAAGTTGTCCGCTGTAGCCGAAAACGTCGGGAAGCCAAACACAGGTGCAATCCTTGCCAAATTCGTCGTGGACAAATTTTTGTCCGTAGTACATTTGACGAACAAGACTTTCGCCACTGGTAAGATTGGTGTCTGCTTCAAGCCACATTGCACCGTCCACTTCCCATCTGCCTTGGGCAACACGCTGTTTAACACGGGCGTAAAGTTGCGGATTGGTTTGTTTGAGGAATGCGAAAAGTTGCGGTTGTGACATCATAAAACGATAGTCGGGGTACTCGTCCATCAGTTTTAGCACAGTGGCAAAACTGCGCTCTACCTTTTGTTTGGTTTGAGCCAAATCCCACAGCCATGCAACGTCGATATGGGTGTGTGCAACGCACAAAACATTGTTAAAACTGCCACCAAGGGCGGTGTAGTAGTTGGTGCGCAAAAAGTCGCACGCAACTTGCAGACTACTGTAAAACTGGTCGGAGTGTGGATTGCGAAAATCCACCAAATTGGTTGCTTGCTCCAACACGGTAAGACTGCGTTGCAAATCGTTGGTTTGCAGCTGCAACATCTTTACAGCGGAAAGGGGCACGCTAAAATCGTAAAAGGCACTTTCTACACGCTCGTCACGGATTTTTAAGCTAAAATACAATGGCAAACCGGTGCCAAAAACGTGGGTGTAGAAATGCAAATATATTTGGTGGGTGCCTTCGTCCAGCAAAACGTCGGTGTGGTTGATGTCGATACCGGCGGTTTCGGTGCCATCCACAAACAACAATCCCTGTGGACGAATGGTGCTTGCTACACCACCGATAAACGTTTCGATACACAAATACGCCTTTTGATGAGGCAAAAGTTTGGGTACGGTTACGCTGCCACGGAACCAGTAGTACTTGTTTTGCTCAAAAAGGTAAAACGGCTCGCCAAAAGGTTGCCAAACGGTTGATTGGTCGGGCAAATCACGACTGGGTGTGCCGTTGGCAATTTGCACCTGAATTGGCGTGTGAGAAATGGTTTGCAAGGCGTACAATTTGTCGCAAACGGTAGATAATTTTTGTTCGACGTTGGGATTTAGCATAAAAACAACTCCTTTGAGAACATTGTAGCACAATTTGAAATGGATTTGTAGTGTTTTGGAAAAATAAAATTGCGATGAACGAAAAAATACGAGTGGACGATGTAACGGTCGATTGAACATAAACGTATTTTTACATTTTACGGTGGCAGCAATTCCACCGCTCAACTATGATAAAACTGCTGAACGACGGAAATGCAACAGGTTGTTGCAGAAGTGTTTTTTGAAAAAGGGTTGCACTACTGCGAATTGCAAAGATTGTTGCGTTTGGGCAGACAATACAAAGGCACTTTGGCAAAAACCACCACGTGATACTTGACAAAACGTCTGCAATAATTAGCCAACCCACCGAGCCACACTCGGTGGGCTGGGAAAAACTAATTATTAGTTATTTTGAAATATCGAGAAATTACTCGGCAATTCCGTAGAAGTCGGAAATCATCCAGCCTGTGGAATTTGCTTCAGGTTTGTACTCAACGTCTACATAAACACCACAACCTGCAGGAATAGTACTAAGGTCAAGTGCAACTTTCGTCCAGCTTTGTGCTTTCAATGTTGTACGGCAATGTCCAGCCCAGTCTTTTTCGTCTTGCAAGAAGAAAAAGATGTCTGTTTCCAATGGATTGTATACATATACGTAAAGATTGCTGTATTTTGCTAATTCAACAAGTTGATCTGCAGTCATATATCCCCAACCGTCAAGATATTGTGCTCCTGCAGGAACAGTTACAGAGAGAACTTTAAGATTTTGACCTTCAATTTCTGCATCAACGGTTCCATTAACGGAAAGTGCTACTGTTGTTGTACCAGCTGCAGGTTTCTTTCCGTAAATCTTCAAAATCCAACCACTATCTGCAGTGCCAAATTTATTTGGATCGTTTGCTACATAGCAATATCCGCCGCCAGCCTCGGCATCGGCTTTTCTGTACTCAAATTGAGTCCATTTATTAGCGACGAGCGTTGTACTACCACGATCCGTACTCCAATCGCCACCATTTCCTGAATAATAGAATCCTGCATCAGTATCGGTGGGGTTGTACATTACCAAATAGTAACTATCGTAACCGGAAAATCTAGTTGCAATATGGTCTGTTGCATAGGTGTAGGCAACTTCTTCCCACTTGTCACATTCGGTCTTGTAGCCGTCCAAGGTTGCTTTTGCTGCAACAACGTCGTCGTGATCTTTTACAAGAGCATTTAGTGCTTCGTAGTCTGCCAAAACGGATTGGATTGCGGCGATATCACGTGGGTAAACGGGTGTGCCAAGCGCTGTAACCTTTGCTGTAAATGCTGCGGCAGCAGTGTTTACCATTTCGGTTGGGAATTCCTTAATTTCGAAAGTGAAGGTCAAGTCGTCGGTGGTATTGTCTGCCCAAGAAATGCCTTCGAAATCGAGCAAGGAAACGGTTACGGTGTAGGTGCCTACTGCCGTTTGCTTGTTACCGCTGATTGTGTACCAAGCACTTGTTGCAAGGGTGTAGGTAAGTTCGCTACCGGTGTAGTAGAAATCTTGTGTGTTAGCAACAGGTTTAGCTACCGTGAAGGGAACGAAGGAAACGGTTACGCCGGTAAGAGATTCGGTAACGGCTTTGTCGGCAAAGAATTTGATACCGCTTGTGCTATCAAGTTTTACGGTTACGTTTTCGAAGGAAGAGTTATCAAATTCCCACATCTCGCTGTTGTCCAGCAGTTTACAGAAAACGTTTGTTGCTGTTGTAATACCTGTAAGGTCGATATCTACGTTTTTGAGAGTTGCGGAGAATAATTGGTTATAACCCAAGATACCGCTGTTGTCGGAAAGAGCACCAATTGTGATATTGGAAACGTTAACGTTTTGAATTGTGCTATCTACCAATTTACCGATAAGGCTGGTGTCGCCAGCGGCAAGTTCGATATTGGTGAAGTTTACGTTTTGGATGGTACCGCAGCCAACGTGACCAAAGAAACCGTGACCAACAATTTTGAAGTTTTTGATTGTGTGCTTTTGACCGTCGAACACGCCTACAAAACCTTGTTTTGCATTACCGCTTGTGTACCAAGATTCGTCGCTGCTGCCGTATTCATACAAATCACCAAGTCTACCTGCACCGTCGATATCGGCAGTGAGAACGTACCAATATGGGGTTACAACGCCATCAACAACAGTTCCGCCAACAACAGGGTTAGAGTAAGTACCGTGGTCGGTTACTGTGTACAAAGCTTTGAGACCTTCGACGTCGCTGATTGTGTAAGCAACACGAACGGGCAAAGTTACGTTGATTGTTGCACTGTCGCCAATGGCAACGGCAATTGTTGCGTTGTGGTCGCCGTGAGCAACGTCCTTAACCAAAGATGCGGTTGCAAGGGTAACTTTTGTGCCGTTGGCTGTTAGTTCGGTAACGGTGTTTTCGCCAAGTTTAACGGATTTTACAGTGAGACCTGTGCCAAAACCTGCAACGTCGATTTCCAACGAAGTTGCATCTACATCAACAAGAAGACGAGTATCAACGGAAACGTTAACGGAGCCTTTAGCGTCGCCACAAGCACATTTGAGAGTGGAAACGTTTTCCACTGCATCCGTCCAAGCGTAAGTGTGACCTTTTGCTGAAACTGTGGGAATTGCGTCAATCACATTTTTGCTTGCATCAAAGATAACGTTGCAGTTTTTGCAGGTGTAGTATTCGTCGTTACCGACT
>CAZDLE010000038.1:0-10315 GCA_964506035.1 uncultured Oscillospiraceae bacterium
AGTTAATTGTCTGACTAAGGCACTACGCAATCCCACCAAAGCAAATAGGTAGCCATCTTTTAACAAGTCGTAACGTTGTCACAAATTAAGATGATATTTAACTATTCTCTACTATATTCACCCAACACAACACCACTTTGAAGGTAAGTTGACGGTACTTTGCCAACTATCACGCTTTCGCAAATCAAAATGGGCACGTTGTGTTCCGTCACGTGGTGGGTTTGCGGTATTATCAAATCAATTTTACACTGCACGTTAACGTACATTCGGTGCAAAGTTTGGTTGATGCCGACACTTTCAAAAGTAGACGTAAAAGTGCAATTTACCGCACCGATGGGCGTAACCGTGATAACAACGTCAGGGCCCATTTCGGAAAACAACGGTATGCCGGAGATGGTTCCAAAGGGAATTTCAATTTGTTCTTTGGCAAGTTCTGCAAGTTTTTGCTGAGAAAGTATCGCCGTTTTGCGTGCAAGTTGATTTACTTGTGCAGTATTGGATGTAAGTAGCACTACGTTGCCGTCCGCATCACGCTCGATTGTGAGCAATTTTTCAAAATCGTTGGTGTTGGCAATAGCTGTTGATACCGCTTGATTGACGATTGCTATCGTTTGCGCGGAAATTCGTGTCTGGGTGATTTCAATCAATGTTGGCAAAGTAGATTTCCAATAGACGTTTAGCACTATCACGATCGCAACAACAATCAAAGCAACAAAAACAAGCACAAAAGTTGTAAAAATCTTGCGCCTTTTTGCTTTTTGCTGTTTTTTGTTTATCACGACGTAAGGCATAGCACACCTTTGTACAAATATATTCGCCCAACGTCCAAAACGTTACAACTATTTTGTTTTCGTGTGCGGTTTGAACAACACGGAAACCAAATAGCCGGAGACAATGGCAATGGTGATACCTGTTGCACAAGACGCTAAACCTCCGGTAAGCGCACCATATACGCCCTTTTCCTTTGCAGCTTTTACCGCACCCTTCACCAGCGCACTACCAAATCCGGAAATAGGCACGCTCGCACCCGCTCCGGCAAAGTCTATCAGTTTGGAATACAGTCCAAAACCTTCCAAAACAGCGCCGACTACCAAAAACAACACCAATATTTTACCATTTGTTAGATGTGTGAAGTTGATTATTATCTGCCCAAGGGTACAAATTGCACCACCCACCAAAAAAGCCTTTACAAACGGCAGCAACGTTTCCATCAAATTGTTACCTCCACCAAATGAGTTATTGCAGGTATGCTATCCCCCTGAAAGGAGGTTGTAGGGCTCATCAAATCGCCTGTGCCTGCAAACAAGATTTTTGCGTATTCACCACGCCTAAATTTACTCAAAATTTTGCTATTGAACACCAACGCAGTACATGCGGCACCGCTTCCCCCTTGATAAGTTTGCTGTTCATCCCAAAACAATGACGCTCCGCAATCACTCAGTTTAGCGGATATATCATACCCCTCTTGTGCCATCAAATCCACCAGAATTGACGTTCCAAGTTTACCCAGATCGCCGGTGTAGATTGCATCGTAGTCGTTAACGTCGCTGTTGGTATCACGCAAAAATTGACAAATAGTATCGCATGCCGACGGAGCCATCGCGGCACCCATGTTGTTGGCATCCAAAATGCCAAAATCTACGACTCTGCCAATGGTTGCGCGGGTGATTTTTACGCTTTGGTGCTGTTTTGACGACGATAACATTGTCGCGCCAACGCCTGTTGCCGTCCATTGGGTGACTGGAGAACGCAAAACGCCCAACTCCAACGGATAGCGATACTGCCTTTCCGCTGTAGAAAAGTGACTTCCTGCCACGCAAATTACCTTTTCCAAGCCATTGTTGAGTATTCCGGAGCCGACAATCAGGCTTTCCACAAAGGTTGCACAAGCATTGTACAATCCCAAAAATCCCGCGTGCGTCTTGCGAGCGGCGAATGATACAGATATGATTTGATTGAGCAAATCACCACCTATTAGCGCGTCAATCTCTTGATGAACACAGTTGCATTTGCCAATAACGCCGTCTATTGCATGTTCAAACATCTTGCGTTCGGCGCGCTCGAAAGTGTCCTGTCCAAACATATCGTCTTGCAACGCAACGTCAAACATCCCCCTAAATTTGCCGTGATTTTCCTTTGGACCGGCAACGGTATAGCCGTCCACAACGTAAGCGTTAGGGAAAGTTAGCGTTCTGCCCTTGTAGTAGTCCATCACACACCCCCAAACAGCATTGTCAACAGCGCAATTATCACCGAAACCGTCACACCGTTTACGATAACCGGACCTGCCACTAAAAACATTTTCGCACCCACGCCGTAAATATAACCTTCGGCGCGAAACTCCAGCGCAGGGGATACCACCGCATTGGAAAAACCCGTTATGGGAATTGTAGAACCGGCGCCGGCAAACCGCCCTATCACGTCATAGACGCCAAAGCCCGTCATCATTGCAGCGATAAACACCAATGTACTCGATGCCAAAACAGACGCATCTTGCTTATCAAACCAAATGCTATAAAATTGAATAAATCCTTGACCTATCGTGCAAATTGTTCCACCTATAACAAATGCCCAAAACATATTTTTCCAATGGGAACTTTTGGGCATTTTCTCAAAGACGTAGGATTTGTAATTATCTTTTGTGATTTGCTGATTATTTTGCATTTTTGCCTCACTATTGAAGTAATTTTTGAGATATCAATCACACCAACATAACTATAAAATCAAATTACCTAACACCTGTACTATTTGTTTTTACAAATAGACGTTGCAACTGATTGCTTGCCATTTCGAATATGCCGATGACTACAATAAATGGATTGCATTTTTATGACGGAAATTAGTATTGAGTTTGCGGTGCTTTTGTAGTTTGAAACGCACTAATTTGCGCTCTCTTTCTTTCGCGTCTGCTGAAGGTCGATTTTGTTTTTATCTTCAAAAACGGTTGGAAAGTAGCTTTCACGCTCATCACTATTGCTACCAAATTTTTTAGTTTGCGGATTCTTCATAACCAAAGTATTACCAACTAACAAAAATTTATACAGCAAAAAGGACTTGACTGCAATCAAGCCCTAAGTTTTATAAAATATTGTTTGCAAAAATAATATTTATTATGGTAATCTTAAAAATCTTAATTGAAATACAATTATTTGCCGTATAGCCATTTTGCAACACATTCAGTATACAAAATTTAAAACATTACTGGTAAGTACATAAATCAGTGTGACCACTTGATAACACATTCTGCACACGAAATTAAAACTTCGTCGGCGGTTATATAAATTGGTATAGCCATTTGATAACATTTCCGCGTACAAAATCACAAAAAAAATGCCCTGCAAAATGTGTTTGCAAGGCAAAATTTGTAAATTTTAGTAAACCGTGTACTCGCTTGGGACAAATTCGTCACAAACTTTTGTACGGGCAATGCTTGGAGCTGGCATGCGATAAACAACGTTTTGTGTAACCCTATCGCAGTCGCAAACGTACTCACCGTCACGATAGTGATAATACGCGCAATTTGCACAACATCTGTTTTCCGGACGCGAATTTTTATTGCGAGTGTCTTCTCGGCGTGCTCTTTCTGCACGATACGAACTAAATGCCATAATTTCCCCTCCTATTAGTTAAATGCAGAACCGTTTTTGATACGGGAAATGCCTAAATGAATCATCGAAATGACTGCTACGACAATAAAGGAAATGCATTTTTCGTCTCCAAATACAGACGTATTAATCCAAGCAAAAATCAGCATGCAAACAAGCAATATTGCCAATCCTTCCATATTTATTTTGAATGAATCCCAGCCTTCGTGATCTTCGTTACCGATGTTATGGTAGGTGATGTTTATGTAAATCCACACCAAAGGCATTATTGTTAAGTGACCTACCGCGGCATGTTCCGTTTGCATCAACGCAATGTGAAGCAACAAAGTCGATATAAACATAATCAAAAAGCCGATAAAACTTACAAACTTTTCGAAATCGGTTGCATAACCATCCGCAGGGAAAGTATACAAGGCATAACCAAGCGGTACAAATAGATACAAGACTAACTTAACGGATTTGTTAAGATCTTGCGTGTCCATGTAGCCGGGAATTAGCCCAAACAAATAGTACAAAAGCGCGATAATTGCAAGCGACAAAATATAAATGCCGATAATTTTGAAAATTCTACCCATAAAAATTAGCTCTCGTTGGCAAGAAATTGCCATTTGATTGCAGTATTGTTATTATACTCTCGCAAACGTTTATTTGTCAATCCTTTTACCGATAATGTTATAAAATGCTACAGAGTATTATTAAATTTTGAGATAAAAACGCTTGTATTTAGTGCGTAAATTAAACTAAAACAGTTTAGCGTTGAAGCAATCTTCATCGCGTCAATCGAACTACAGAAAATCAAAACAGAATCTAATCTCCACGCAAAAAATAAATCTAATTGTGCGACCGCTACGCATCAAACTATTGATTTTTTTCATTATTTCTAATGGTTATACAATAATATTGAGAAGAAAGAAAAGGTTCTATACTAAATGTTGGGGTGCAGGAAATCTTGTTCCAAGACATAACAGTTTGAAATAGTTTGCCCTACCATATTTAGTTATAAAAGAAAAGGTTCCATACTAAATGTTGGGGTGTGAGAAAAAAAATAGAGCAAAAACGCTTTATACAAAAAGTTTACAAAACAAAGCAGTCTAAAAAAAGCATTTGTAAGTTCCCTATTATTTGGTTCTATAATGCACCATTCGTAACACCGCGCTTGCGAAAACGTCCTAAATATTTTGTAAAATCACACAGCAATTAAAAGTTAAAGTAAAAAGTCCTACTGCTCAAATAAAGCAATAGGACTTTTGCAATTATGTAATTATAAAAAACTACTCTTCTTCTACAGGTGGATTAAGTTCTGCCTTTACGGTTGCTTGGATGGATTCCATAACGTCGGGATGATCTTCCAACCATGCTTTTGCTTTTTCGCGTCCTTGCGCAATCTTTTCACCATTGTAGCTAAACCAAGAACCGCTCTTTTCAATAATGTTGCGCTCCACTGCTGCATCCAAAACGCATCCGGAGTTGGAAATACCCTTGCCGAAAATAATTTCGAATTCGGCAGTTTTGAAAGGTGGAGCTACCTTGTTTTTAACCACTTTAACACGCGTTTTGCTACCAACAATATCCGAACCATCCTTAACTTGGTCAACACGTCTAACGTCCAAACGCACGCTGGAATAAAACTTGAGCGCCTTACCACCGGTGGTTGTTTCCGGACTGCCAAACATAACGCCGATTTTATCACGAAGTTGGTTGATAAAGATAATGCAAGTGTTGGATTTGTTGCCGATTGCCACAATTTTGCGCAATGCTTGAGACATCAAACGAGCTTGAACACCCATGTGGCTTTCGCCCATATCACCTTCCAACTCCGACTTTGGCGTTAATGCAGCAACGGAGTCTACAACGATAAGGTCTACTGCGTTACTACGAACAAGATATTCCAAAATGTCCAATGCTTGCTCACCACTGTCCGGCTGAGAAATGTACAATTCGTCAAGGTCGATACCCAAATTCTTTGCATAAACGGGATCTAACGCCTGTTCCGCATCAATAAATGCAGCGGTACCACCCATTTTTTGCACTTGAGCAATCACGTGCAAAGTGACGGTGGTTTTACCGGATGCTTCCGGTCCATAAATCTCGATAATACGTCCCTTTGGCAAACCGCCGATACCCAAAGCAAGGTCCAAAGTTAAACATCCCGTAGGAATAACCTCGATATTGCGAGTTGCGGCGTAACTGCCAAGTTTCATGATCGAGCCCTTGCCAAATTCCTTTTCAATTTGCAAAATAGTCTGTTCCAGAGCCTTTTTCTTGTCGTCTGTCATTTTGAAATTCTCCTATGTTTTGTGAAATAATTATATATCATTTGATATCTTTTTGCAATCATTTTAGACTATTTGTTCTAAATTATTTTTTTATACTTTTTATAACCAAATACAACGCTGTGTTGGTAACCAATGCGCGGATTGTGTTGCGATCACCCACAAAAACACTTTTGTGCACCGTTGTGCCGTTGCGATTTCCAACACCGACGTAGCACAATCCAACAGGCGTTTTGCCTTCCGGATCGGGTCCGGCATAACCGGTTGTAGTTACCGCGATATCAGTACCATTGGCAAGCAAACCTTCCGCCATTGCCTTTGCAACCTGTGGCGAAACAACTCCGTATTGGTCGATATAGTGTGGCGAAACGTTAAGCCGTTTGCTCTTTGCCACGCTGGAATATGTAACGGCGCCTTCGTAAAATACCGCGCTGGAACCGGCAATATCTACGATGGCGGATGCAATCATACCGCCCGTGATGGATTCCGCAGTGGAAATAGTCAATCCGACTTGCGAAAGCAACTGCACCACAGTTTTTGCCAAACTTTGGTCACAATTTGCGTAGATTGTTGCACCAAACAGCATATTGAACTGCTCAAGCACCTGCGAAATTGCCTTTTGTGATGTTTTCGCGGGGAAAAATAAGGTGATACGACTATCTAAATTTTCCGTTTCAAAACTACGTTCCACGCTTTTGTGTATCTGCTCTAAACGCTTTGAAACTTCCGTCTCCGTCAATCCAAACACCTTAAAAACGTACTTTGTCGTTTTGGATTGCTCGCGCAACAGAGTTTTTTCAAGATAGTGGTCGTACAGCACTTCACACTCGCGCACGTCGTCGGGCAAAATGAAGATTTGTTTTTTGTTGTATTCGCCAAAACATCCACATTGATAGCCGTAAACCGCCGAATAGTGATTGAACGTCTCGGGGATGGTACAAATTTTGTCCATCACGTGTTGTGCAGGCTGGGCAACGTTAGCAATTTTGCAATACTCCAACACGGATTTTTCCGCATAGGAATCGTAAAACATTGTAAGATTGAAAGTATCGGCAAAGAGCGTTGCGTAGTCACCGGTGCTACCCACCATGATAACGTCGTCATTTTGTACGGCGTGCATAAGATAACTGCGCGCAGAAGCGTTACTGCTTGTTACGAACAAATCGTATTTTATACCGTCGCAACGCAATTTATCGCAAAGCAATCTAACCGCTTTGCTATGTTCTTTGGTTAGTAGTTTAATCATTTTGAGCAAAAACCTTTCTATTTTGTACGATATAAACAACGCCTGATGCAACCGTCATAACAATTGCAAGCGCGAACAAAACTGTGGAAATCCAGGATAGAACGCTGTAGGCAGTTTGAAAATTGGAAGAATCTAAGAAACCTACAAGGGACGTGCACTCCAACTTTCGCGCCAAGCCTTCAGTTGCCATAAAAAACGGAATACTAACGTCCAACAAAACCGTTTTGATTTTGCCGTAGATGTTTGCTTGCACCACTTTGCCTTTTGACGCTGCTACTTGACGAACGGCATCAATAAGTAACTCACGGGAAAGCACCAACGTTCCGCTGACAGCCAAAAAGACGTGTCCGCTAAGCAACGACGTACTGTTTTCCACTGATACAACCGTACCGCCAATGCCCAGTCTCAACGGATTGCTCACAGCAATACAAAACAGCGCAGCGCATACAAGAATTTTGTCTGCAATGGGGTCCAACAGCTTACCAAGATCGGTAACGAGGTTGTACTTACGTGCGATGTAGCCGTCCAACATGTCCGTTAACGCTGCCAAGATAAAAATAGCTAAGGCAACGTATGGCGACCAATCAAACGCCAAGAAGTACGCAACCACAAACAGTGGAACCATCACTATTCGCAAAATTGAAAGTTTGTTGGGCAAATTCATAGTTTTTCTCCTATAAGATCGTATTCTAATGCATTTGTGATTTTGACGTTACAAAAACTGCCAAGTGGCAGCTGTTCTTGGGAAATAATCAGCACGCTACCGTCGATTTCAGGCGCCATAAAGTCCGTTCTACCAAGATAAAAATACTTGCCGTCGCGTTGTTCTTCAAAACTATCAACAACACATTCGTACACCTTGCCAACGTCGTTAGCATTTAGTTGTTGCACCACCTTTTGTTGTACTTTGTAGCATTTTGCAACGTATCTTTCCTTGGTGCGCTTAGCAATTTGACAGTCAAAGTCGTATGCCTTTGTGCCCTCTTCGCGCGAATAAGCAAAAAATCCAACGTTGCGAAGGTGGTACGTTTCAAGAAAATCGCACAAGGATTTTATCGTTTCGTTGGTTTCACCGGGGAATCCGCAAATAAAGGTGGAACGCACTGCAATGCCCTTTTGAGCAAGTTTGTCGAACAAATTGCAAATACCTTGGTAGTTGGAGCGACGATTCATCTTTCTTAGAATAATGTCGTCTACGTGTTGCAAGGGAATATCGACGTATTTAACGATTTTTGGGTTGTTTGCAATTTCGTCGATAAGTTTGTCGTCCATTAGTTCCGGGTAGCAATACAGCAGACGAATCCAGTGGATGTTTTGTATCGCGGAAAGTCGTTTTAGTAGTTCAACAAGACGTATTTCGCCGTACAAATCCTTGCCGTAGCGAGTTGTGTCTTGTGCGACGAGTATTAATTCGCGCACGCCGTTATCTGCAAGGACTTTTGCGTGGTCTACAATCTGTTCCATAGGTACCGAGCGAAAACGTCCGCGGATGTACGGAATCAAACAGTAGGTGCAAAAATTGTTACAACCATCGCTTGTTTTTAGGTAAGCAACGTGTGGCGCAGTGGTCAAAACACGTTCACCAAAGGTGATTGTGTCGTTGCAATTTACGTACAAATTGCGTTTGTTGTTGACAACACCGCTAACGATATCACAAATTTTGTCGTAGTCGTTTGTGCCAACGACGGCATCAACTTCGGGGAACCCTTCAAAAACTTCCGCACCGAACTTTTGTCCAAGACAACCTGTAACGATAATTTTTTTGTCGGTTCCTTTTTTTAGATGCGCCATTTCCAAAATTGTGTCGATTGCTTCTTCTCGTGACGATTGCAAAAAGGCACAAGTATTTACGATAAGAACGTCGGCATCATCTTGATTGTTTGTAATTTGATATCCGCCCTTGGACAAATTTGCCAACATAACTTCCGTATCGATACGGTTTTTGTCGCATCCAAGGGATATAACTCCAACTTTAGTGTTCATTGATATTTCCTACTAAATATTTTGCATATCTTCGTCCGTTACGTCGGGGAAAATTTCTTCCAACTGATCCAGCGTTACAAGCACCTTTACCGCACGATTTGCCGATTCCGCATCGGAAAGACGTTCGATATAGCCAAGTTTTTCGCAAAGATCTTTTATGGTACCCGCCTTGTTAAATCCAACACGCAACGCACGTTGAATGGACGAAATGGACGCCAGTCCTTTCTTTTCCGTGATCCAATATTTGAGAGCTTTTTTGCAGTAAATACGATATTCGCGTTGTTCTTGAAGGGGAATATCGTCTTCGTCCAATTCCGGCACTACGTCCGGTTCTTCCGGCTTGTTAGAAATAAAGATTTCGTCGGAAATGGCATCGTCAAAGTACAACTCGTTGCTATCACGCAAAAATTCCACAAGCGATTTAATTTCGTCATTGCTAACGTAAGCACCTTGAATACGTGCAGGAGAGGATGCACCCGGTCCCATATAAAGCATATCGCCGTTACCCAAAAGTTTTTCAGCACCGCCACCGTTAAGGATGGTTTTGCTATCTTGCGATGCAGGCACTTTCAACGCCATACGGCAGGAAAGGTTGTTTTTGATTGTACCGGTAATAACGTTTACGTCGGGGCGTTGTGTTGCCAAAACGACGTGAATACCGCACGCACGAGCCTTTGCCGTCAAACGGCCAAGACGTTCTTCAAAGCCTTTTTTGTTTGTTGACATCAAATCTGCCAACTCGTCTACAATGTAGATAATGTACGGCAAGCGTTGTGCAAGCTTTGGATTGATAGATTTGTTGTAGTTTGCAATGTTGTCAACGCCGTTTTGCTTAAACAGTTGATATCTTGCGTCCATTTCCTTTACAAGGTAGTCCATACCTGCCAAAGCGTCGTTAACGTTTACGATTGTTTCGCGAGTTAGCATGTGCGGAATACCGTTGTAACGAGACAGTTCCACGTATTTGGGGTCCACCATCAAGAAACGCAAATATTCGGGACCATACTTGTACATCAAGCTAACGATTAAGCAGTTTAGCGCAACGGATTTACCGGAACCGGTTGTACCTGCAACCAACAAGTGTGGCATGCTTGCCAAATCGCCTACGATAACGTTGCCTACAAGGTCTTTACCAATGGCAAAAACAAGTTTACCCTTTGCATTTTGGAATGTGTCCGATTCCAACAAGGCGCGCAAATTAACAGGGG
>CAZDLE010000039.1:0-10250 GCA_964506035.1 uncultured Oscillospiraceae bacterium
ACAGGAACGATAACGTCCCCTTGAACACGTCCGTACTTGGGACGTTCCACAAGGCGTTCGACCACTAAATTTTCGATTGTACCTTGGGTTGTTGTGGACCTACCGCTCACAAAACGTAAAGGAACGGTTGGCGCGTTGTTTACGTCGGTGATATCGACGGTTATTTGTTGCAATGTTGTTTGTTTCATACAGGCATCGAAAACCTTGGTTGCTTGTATGCAGATACGTTCGTTTCCGTTGCCATCTAAATTGTTAACCGGCATGTAGACCTCCTTGATTAGTCGATATATCTTATGACGGCAAACAAAAAATAGTTACAGCAAAATGAGCGAAAATAAGATTGCGTGCATACTTATAGATGTTTTAGTGACAAATGGTTTAGAAATTTACAAATAAAAAACTGTTTTGTTCGAGGCTCAAACTGCCAAAACGCACGCGCCTTTTCACGAACTATCCAAAGACAATTTTGAAATGTTAAAAATGAGCTTGGCAATGCGAAATAAATCTCCAAAAGTAAGACTCTTTTGGAGATTTATTTCATGCTTGAGTTGGAAGTTTTATGTTGATGATTATAAGTTATTTTGATTTGATTGGATAAATCGCGCAAGCAACTTACTTTTGCATTTTTGCGTGTTCGACAAACAGTTTTAGCGATTGCTTTAACACGCCTATTTGCGCCTTTAGGTAGTATTCGTCTTCGAACATAGCGTAGTGAACGCTGGCACGAATCAAAATAAATATAAAAGCAACAATAACGTCGCACGGAATACCCAATTTTGGTTCGAGCAACTTGGCGTACTCTGTATAACGTTTGTTTACGCCTTCAAAAAACTTTTTACCATGTTCAATGTAGCGCGGATCGGTGTAAATTTGGTACATCAAACGGTATTTTTTGCCGTGATTTTTTGCCGTCCAATAGGGAATTTCGTCCACAAATGCTTCCAAATCGTTTATGCTTTGGGGCGCTTTTGCCATAAAGTCGTCTTCTACCTTGCTCATGCAATGCTCGGTTGATTGTATCACAAGGTCGTCGATATTATCAAAATAGACGTACAAATTGGCGTGGGTAATTCCGCAGGCTTCGCCGAGCGCCTTGATTCCTACGTTGCCAAAACCATGTTCGGCATAGCAATCGAAGCACTTTTCCATTATTTCCGCTTTGCGCTTGTTGTGTTGTTGCTGATTGAAAATTCGCACGATAACTCTCCCGTTGCGGTAAAAAGCATTTTGCTTTACAAAACAATGCACCGCCATGATTGATTGTAAGGTTAGGTTGATTGACGTAAGAAAATTATAACGAAAAAATCAACACACAAAATATAACAAATTAAACAAAAAACTTTGAACCGCTAAAATAATATCATATTTGCAATTTTATTGCAATAAATAAATGACGAAAAGTGAATATTTTTGCCAAAAAATGTATAAGATGGTCAAAAAAAACTTAAATACGTATATCAAAATCTGCGACATAGTCGTATAAAAAACCGCCATTTGCAAATTGGGATGCCTGTGATTTTGAAAAATGTGTGCAGATGCAACTATGCGGATACAAAATTAATTTTTACAACTTGTAAGAGCAAAATATCAACATCATACTTGACATATCGTATAATATATAGTTTAATATATATATATTAAAATATTAGAAGTTTTGTCTGGATGCCCCGCAGGCATATTCAAGCAAAACTTCGACGTTTTACAATATCGAAGCACAAAAACGCAAGTTTTTGTATCAAAACGATAGATTTGCGAAAAATTTTGCCGAATGGCAAAAGATTTACTTCGTATAAATTATGATATATTATAGGAGCAATATGAAGACTTTTGTTTTACGACTTGTAAGTCTGTTGATTGTTATGACACTTGTACTTTTACCGCACGCCACAACTGCAATGGCAATGGATGACGCCTCTGTGGAGGAATCTGTCTTCTGTATCGAAAAGGATTCGCGCGAAGACTTTACTATTTTGCAATTTACAGATTTGCACATTCAGTCAAAATTGCATGGTGAAAGCAACGTTTTTCCGTATATGCGAAAATGGGTTGCGCAGGAGCACCCCGACTTGATTGTTATAACAGGCGACGGCGTTAATGGCACTACGGACAACTCCGACATGAAGGCGTTGATTGATGAAATGAACAGTTACGAAATACCTTGGACTTACATTTTTGGCAATCACGAAAAGGACGGAGCCGGCATTGCAAGTCTTTCGAAATTACTTGAGACGGAATCTACAAACAATTCCCTGTTGATGTATCACGAAGGACCTTTTGCAAAGGAAGGCAGGTATGGCAACTACGTTGTAAACGTGATGCAAAAAAACAAGTTGATTTACACTTTGTTTTTTATGGATTCCGGCAGAGAATACGAGACCTTTTTGTCGTCACAAACAGAGTGGTATGCGCAAAATGTAAAACAACTTTCGGAAGAATACCGTGGCAAATTTGCGCCGTTTGAAGGTTGCGTAGTTCCATCGATGGTTTTCCACCATGTTCCCACCGACGAATATCAATATGCTGCAAATTCCGTTTTGAAAACCAAGTTTAACGATGGGAAATACACCTATCAACATGCCATGGTTGGCGCGGTTCCCAGCGGAAAAGGCTATGGAACAAACAACGAAGTAGCTTACGGTCAGCGTGACGATATCGACAAAAACGCACGCATACATAACAGCCAAGCAGACAAGGCATTTGTGGAATACTCCATGTACACCGATCCACGCAGCGAAGCAGGATTTGTTAGTATGGCAAAAGATTTGCACAGCACTACTCACATGTTTTGCGGACATAGACACTCCAACGACGCAACCATTTACTTTGAAGGCATCACCTACACCTTTGGCACAAAAACCGGCAAAGGTAACTCGACAAACGCAAAGCAAATGGGCTCTACCACGATTGTGATAAAAAATAGAACAAATCAAGTTACTGTAAAACACAACTACGATTAGGAAGGTGCAATATGAAAAGAATAGTTGCAATAGTGATTGCATTGATGCTTTGTTTGATGCTATTTGTTGCCTGCGAACAGCCGGACGAACCCAACAATCAACCGGACGAGCAACCAATTTATTGGGGAAAGGTCTCCGGCGTGGTTACGTCCAACGATAAACCTTTGGCAGGCGTTACAGTAAAATCCGCTTTGCGCACTGTCACTACGGACGAAAACGGTGCCTACACTATCGAAGTTTACAACGATGGCGCTACCATCAGCTTTGAGAAAGATGGTTGCATCACGCAGAAAAAAACTTTTAGAAGCTCGGATTTTTATCGTGATGAAATACAATACGATTTTATCATGTTTGTTTCCACAAAGGTTTTTGGTTTTGTTAAGGATGCAACGGACAACGCCATTGCGGATGCCACAGTTTGCATAGGGGATCAATCCACCACAACTGATGCGGATGGTTACTATCAATTTGACAGCGTTATTGCCACAAGTATGGTAATTATCGTAACAAAGGGCGATACGACGGCACGAGGTGCTGTTTTTGCGGACGATATGCAAGACGGCGAGTGTGAAATTGACGATATAATTTTGGAATAGTGTCAAACAATAACTGTTTTTGCATTTCTCACCTATTACACTTAAAATTACAATTCAGCGCAACGTAAAAGACGAGACGGTTTGTTACGAACCGTCTCGTCTTCTTGATTCTATTAAAAATATTTTGCACTACACGTGCTTATAGCAACAAAATCATCCACTCTTAGCATTGAAAATATTTTGCACTAAAAAAGTTTATCAAATAACTGAAAGATGACTAACTCAAATAAACACTCTAAATATGTTTTATAACAATTGTTTTACATCACGCAAGAAAGATTAAAAACTGTTGCAAATCCGTAAAATAGTAAGGAGAACCGTTATTCCACGTCCACGTTGGATGGTTCAGTTGGAGAGTCTGTGCCGTCAAAATAAATGGTCGTGCCTTCGTTGTACAATCCTTTTTTGTAGATTTGCGGAAAGTAATTTTTGTTTATGCGTTTGTCGAAGATGTAGTGAGTGTGCAAAGTGAATGTCAAAATGCCGTAGCCAAAGCCCACAAGTGAAAGTAAAATCAAAATTACTATGTAAACTACGTAGACGTTGGAAAACAAGAACATCAACAACACAGGAGCAAAGGACAACACGAGCATTACAAGACTACGCAAATAGGACGTCCAAACCAGCGCAAAGCTGTTTTTGATGATATTCCAAAGATTATCTTTGTAGACGGCAATGATGGCATACTGAAACAGCAAAAGCATCAGCGCGGTTACTGCAAGGAAAATTTGCACCACGAACAACATCCAATAAACAGATCCAAGATTAGCATTTAGCACAAGGACGTTCATTGCGTAGTTAAGTCCACCAAGGAAAAGAACAAACAACACGCTAACTATCATAGTTTGCCAAAAGTTGTTTTTGATACCGCGGAAGAAGTCCCTAAAAAACAGCACCGATTCGTCCCAAACAAGGCGACGAATAACGTAGAACGCACCGGAAATGCCTACCGACAAAATTACAAAGGCGGGTATCAACCAAAGGTACATGCGCGTTTGTATCTCGTACATTTGCACCGCGTTTGCGGAAGTTACATCTTCCAAAAGGTACAGTTCAATATACGACCAGCCTATTGCAAAGATGGTTGGCAAGGCAAAAATAAGCATTGCCAAACTAACAGCAAGAATTGTGCCGTAGTGTTGCTTGAATGCCAAAATAAAGACTTCTTTTCTATCGAATGGTTTTGTGTGTTGTGGGTTTTTCATATTTAGCCTTAAAATACAAAGGTAAATGCAGTTGTTACACTGCATTTACCCTTTTTTTTGTTTTTATTTGCCGTTGTAGAAATGATTGATAAAGCGGTGTTTTGCTTGACGATATTATATCACGTCAATTTGCAATTTTCAAGTCGGTTTTGAAAATACGACTACCAAATTACTTACAAATCGTTACAAAATCACGTTTACAACGGTACAATTTGTAAAACCTTATTCTGCTGCGCCAAAGGTTACACCTGTGATTGTTGCACGATAACCAACGTTACATGCAATAACAACCGTTACGTCTTCGCCAACGCAATCTGCAAGGTCGTAGCTAAGTGGGAAGTTAGCGTTGTTTGCAGTAACGCCAATCTTTGTCCAGTCAGTTTGTTTAAGTACTTTACCATCCTTATCAAGAACGATAACAGAAACGTACGGATAGAACAAATGGTTAGGATCTGCGTTTGCAGGGTCTTTACATTCTTCAAGATTTGTTATTGTTGCAGAAATATTAAGTTTGCTGTTAGTTGCGGTGATATCCGTTGTGATGTACATGTAGGAGTTGACACCTTGAGGATTTACTTCGTTGAAATCTTCTGCCTTCCAAGGATCTGCACCGTTAAGTTGTACGCCTTCGGTTACAATACCAACGCCACCGCTGATTGTCCACTTATCTTTGAGAGCTGTAGCGTCAAAGGTCGTATCTGTAACTTTTGCGTGAAGCATCAAGCTTGTAAGTCCGTCTACGCCATTAACCGTTAGGTATTGTGGAGCATCACCGGCAAACTCGATTCTGTCCAAACAGCAGTGATAACCTGTTTTGGTACCAAGTACGAATGTGATTGTTTGACCTGCGAATGCGGAAAGATCAAAGGTTGCAGGCATAAAGCCTTCGGTGTTGATTTTAATAAATTCGTCAACGTCCTTGATGATTTCGCCTTGTTCGTTGATAACGTAAACGCCAAGTTCGGCAAGTTTGGAACCACTAAAGTTGCCTGCTGCCTCTTCGTCGTGATCAGCGCCACCATTTTGTCCAAAGAAGGTGCGTGCATAAGCGGTAAGATACTTGTGATTATCGTCAACTTTTACTTTGCCGTAGATAAATGCAACCAAATCGGGGTTGTCGTCCTTGGTATCTGCGTTGATGCAAAGACCTTCGGTGTGAGACTCAACCTTAGAGGTGCCTGCAATGCCGTTGGGGCTTGCAATAAGTTTGGATGCAAGATCGCCTGCACGAAGCACTGTTGTGTTTGCAGAAATAGCCTCAAGAGCTTCGAGTTGGCTGGGTTTGATACCTGCAAAACCTTCCAAGTCGTTTTGAACGAGTGCAAAGTTTACAGTTGCAACGCCGTTTGCGTCGAATGAACGAACAGTAACCGTTTTGCGAGATGCGCCGTAGCCGTCAACAGATGCCATAAGGGTTTTTGTGCCTTGCATAGCAACGTCTGCGATAACGTATTTACCATCGGCATCGGTAGTTACAGAAACGTTACCAAAGGATACGGTTACGCCTGCCAACTTTTTGGAAGAAAGCCCATCCACACTTACAACACCTTGGATTGTGCCTTTGCCTTCTTCCAAAGTGATGTTTTTAACACATTTGCCGTCGCTATCAAAATCGTCGCTTGTGATAGTTACAGTTTGTGTAGCGTAGCCTTTTAGAGTTACTGTAAGGGTAACGTCGCCGACTTTGACGTTTTTGATACTAAATTTGCCGTCTTCGTCCGTTTCGATGGAATCTTCTTCGGAATAGGCAATTTCAACCGATTCCAACGGTTCGCCTTCCGCATCGGAAACTACACCGCTGATTGTGCCGTATTCGGGCTTAGATGGCTCAACGGGATCCTTTTTGCAAGCAGCAAAGGTGCACAGAGCTAACAATACAACAAGGATTAGAGCTAATGTTTTTTTCATACTATTGTGCCTCCAAAAAATTATTCAATAACGTTTTTGCCGTAAGCCTTAAATTCGGAAATACCGAACCATTCGTTTGGTTTAGCAGCTTCGATCTCTTTAATCGTTACGGAAGTTGTTCTAATTGCATCGTCAAGTACGAGCGTTTGACCTTGATTTGTTTCTGCAAGATTATCCCACGTGATTTCCGTTCCATCGGAGAACTCGAGTACCAACTTGGTGATATAGGTATCGTGAGGGAAGTCTGCACGGATGAACATCTCGAAGGAATAAAGTTCTACTTCTCTGCCGAAATCAATCTTTAGCCACTTATCTGCAGAACTTGCATCCTTGTTTGGTCCCCAGCTTTGATCAGGGAAGGATCCGTGACCGCGGTTGCACGTAAATCCATCAAATGCGTTAGCGGGGAAGAAGTTGCCGTAGCCGTTTTCTTCCCAAGTGCTACCTGCGGTGATTCTTGCACCACTTTGTTCGTAGCCTGCATCATAAGGATTGAGCGCAACGTTGTAGATAGCGTTTAGATCTTCGTCACTGGGAAGGAACGCAGTGATTGTTGGATGCGTGTAAACGTATTGGTTGCTACCAACCATTAGGTTGGGGTAGATCAAGTCTGCATACTCGGGAACGGTGTAGGTAAATACGCCATCCGGACAATACACAAGAGTTAGTTGCATTTTGGGGTTAAGGTTAAACCAAATATATTCGTAGCCCTTTGGCAACGTTACAACAACAGTGTCGCCGGGTTGAATTTTTTGGTCAAGGTTGAGGATTGCAAGATGTCTATCTTCTACGGAACCAATGTAGTTGCCATTTTTGTCGAAGTACTCGATGAGAACCTTCTTTCTGGTTAGCAAACCTGCCTTCTTAGCCTTGTTAAGTTGGTCAATTTTGTCGTAGTAGTCACGCATGTTTTGACGTCTTTCTGCTTCGCCCATTTCGTTTGAGCCCCAGTTTTCGGAAGCGTCGTTATAGCTACCTCTAAATGGTACGCCAAGGTCGATCCATGCTGCAATGCGGTAGATATCTTCCATAGTGATTTTGCCAGAAGAAAGAAGTTCGTGGTGGTCGTTCATCAACATATGGATAATGCCACTTTGTGTAGAACCATGAGCGTACGCCGGGATTGTGGTAGGATCACTCATACCGCCGATCCAGTCGGTGATACTATTGGTAGGAGTACCGCAGTAGAAGTTGCCTTTGAGGAAGGATCCCGTAAGTACCAAGTAGGACAAATAGTAGTCTACCTTGTCACGAGATGCAACGCGAATTTCGTCTGTGAGAGCAACAGGGTTAGATGCTGTTGTATCAGCATTTGTGTTGCAACTTAGCACTACGTTCATGTAGGAACCACCCATTGCGTTGTATGCACGAGCAGTAATAACGTTAGTGCCTTGTTTGAGAAGAGCTTTTTGTGTTGCGGAAAGTTCGAAATAGCGTGTGTCGCTAACGTAGGTGCCGTTTGCAACAATGTTGTCGATACGTGTGCCGTTGAGATAGAGTTGAGGATCTTCGTCGTAACGCCATTGAATAAAGAACTTACCTTTTAGTTGATCGGCTGTAAGAGTGAATTGTTGCGTCATGTAGAAGCAAGCATCACTACTTGCGCCCCAAGTGATTGTGCTACCAGCATCACTGCCGAATGGTTGAGTTGCAGTAGACCAACTTGGATTGAACTCTGCACTTGTCCAATCGACGGAGTTACTCTTGTTGGTTACAAGATATTTCCAAGTGTTGGTAGTTACAGGAACACCGGCATCAACGGATAGCCCTTGGCTACCAAGACGAGTATTTGCAATTTCCACGTTGTCGTGGCAGGAAATACAACTTCTGTCAAGAATTGGTTGGATTTCTTCCGCGTAGCTAAATCCCTTGTAGTCGGTGTAAGGATCGTAGTCGTCGTACTCGGGAGTGGTCATCCAAAGGTCCTTTTGGAGAAGTTGAACGCCCTTTTTCATTGCCATGGTAACTTGGCTGCCGCTAACGGGAACGTTGTTTTTGTTTTCGTGGCATCCCACGCAGGAGAATGTTTCGCCCGGCATAAGCGTAGACCAACTTCTCATGGATTGAACCATAAGTCCGTTTTCATCAAGAAGTTGGAAGTACACGGGAACGTCGGATGGGCAACTGAACATAACAGAGCCGTCTTCTTCCACGGGAACAATACCGATAACCTGTTTTACGTCCCAAGTGGAGTTTGCCGTTCCTACGGGCGTTGACGGGTCGGAAGTACCAAAACCTTCGGGGTATACACTACTGTTACCTGCGGAAACTGCACCGACTGCATAAGGTCTGTAGTCGATAGCAACAACTCTAAGGTATTTAACTGTGCCAAATTCCACGTCCTTCATTGTGTCGCCTTCGTAAACGTTAGCAACGTAGTAGGTACCAACATCTTTGGAGTAGTCGACCATACTTGGACGAACGAAAGTACGTTTTGTGCGAATTGGTATGATTTGTGAACAGGAGATTGCACCACCGTTACAATCGGCAATGGTAACCTTTTCGCCTGTTTCGGAGTTGTAGTAGTAAAGGTTGAACTTTGTTTCTTGCTTTGCACCTGACCAAGAATCGGCACGAGCATAGAACATTTCCTTTTCGTTGATGGCGATAGGATACTTGTAGATAGGTCCTGATTGACCGAGTGCGTCAAAACTTTCCTGTGACTCTGCCGCTTCAAAAACGTAATCAAGAGGTTGTTGACCATCGCGATCGATTGCCGTATCAACAATGCAAAGTTTACCGCCTTGTGTTACGTGGTGACCGGAAATGATAGTGAGATATTTGCTTGTGGAACCGGGGATAGACACGGTGTGCATAAGCGTTGTGGGGTTGTTACTGTTGTTACCAAACACAGCCGTTTGACCGGTACCGTCGGCATTCATGGAGAAGAGCGCTTGAACGAACATTTGTGTTCTGTCGTTGTAGTCCCAACGGGTGTAAAGCACTCTGCCGTCTTCCGTTACGGTAGGATAGGTTGTGTGTACTTGGTCGTAGCCAACGCGGATCATTTCCGAACCGTCGTCGTTGCAGATGTAAAGGTTAGAAACGGGGGTTTTCCAGCAGTCTACAATTTGTATTGCTCTGGAAGAGGAAAATATGATTTGACCGTTTGGCAACCACTTGGGTTCGGTATCGCTGATACCTTGACCATAGGTTATTTGTTCAAATATACCTTCTTCCAAGTCGTAGATGTACAAATGGTAGTCGTCTTGCCTGTTTTGTTTCCAACTGAACACTACTCTTTTGCCATCGGCGGATACGTCGGGGTCACGCAAAACGCCGTTGGGGGAATCGATAAGCAATTCTTCTTCGCGTTGAAGATTGCCGTCGAGATCGTAGGAGAGTTTCAACTTGAGCAGTTGAGAACCGGGCCAGAAAACGGCTTCGTTGCCTTCACCACCGTTAACTCCGGCAAGGTCGTCGGTGATACCTTCGGTGTAGGCATAGAAGGTGCCTGCCATTGGCTTGTGGCGTGTGATAATGTACTCCGAAGCATATCCGGAAATAACGTTTTCCAACGAACCATAGTACTGCGCTTGATCGGCGGAGCTTGTTTTGATTGTTGTAGTGTTGTTATTTAGTGT
>CAZDLE010000040.1:0-6927 GCA_964506035.1 uncultured Oscillospiraceae bacterium
CTTTGATTATACAAGAAATCCAACTCAAAATCAATACCCTTTTTAGATATTTTATTTATTTTTTTTTCGGGTTTTTTTGACATAACAAACGCCTGCACCTTTGCAACAAAAAGGTGATATGGTCAATTTTTGTCATAAATGTACCGACTGTTGCTGTTTTTGTTTTAGTGCAATTTGACGTAGCAATTCCATAATCCTACCTATATGCCACTTTCTTTGCACGTTCCCAAACAGACATTTTACGGTTTGCCTGTTTTTTTTCGCGGCGGTTGCGTTTGGACGTTTTTTTTACGACCAAAACTGCTTTCTACGTCAAGTGGGCATTTCCTATATGTTTTACCACACGTTTTCCCCACTGCAGTTACTTGACGACGCCAATTTGTTGATATATAATATATCTATGTTACTTGTTCAACGTTATTTTTGATTGCAAATTGAACTTTTGCGAGATGCGTACTGTTTAACGGCAAAGATTGCAAATTGACTGTTTGTTTTGATGCGCAGTCAACCTTGGTTGTAAAAGATATTTTGTCTTGTTTTATTGCCGTTTGTCAATTTGACCATTCAAACAAAGCGCCTTTTGCCACAAGTCAAAATTATTTGCACAAAAATACATCTAAACAAGTCACGATTAGCGATATCTAAAAGGAGTGTACACCATGTCTTACACAAACAGAAACCAAATTCCCGAACAATACAAATGGGACTTGTCACACATTTTCGCAACCGCGCAAGATTGGGAAAATTGCTTTGCCGAACTTTCCACAAAGTACCAAGATTTGGCATCCTACCAAGGCAAACTGGGCAACAAAGCAACCCTGTTGCAATACCTAAAGGAAAGCGACAAAATTGACCTAAAACTTAGCCAACTTTATTGCTACGCATTCATGAGTTACAACGAAGACGCTCAAGACGGCGAACGTCAAGCACGTTTTATGCGTGTGTACAGTTTGTTGACGCAATATTCCGCAGCAATGGCATTTGTATCACCGGAACTTTCCGCTCAACCGGACGAATATCTCAAAGATTGCATTGCCGATCCAAATTTTGCCGACTACGACGTATCTCTCAAAAGCATTTTAGATAACAAAGCACACATTTTGTCCGCAGAGGAAGAAACTTTGATGGCAAACGTCGGTGCTTTTAGCGGACAATTCCAAGAAGTTTTCAACCGTTTGGACAGTGGTGATATTCACTTTGACTCTATCACGGTGGACGGCAAAGAAGTTCAACTCGGTCACGGCACGTACTCTATGTGTTTGCAACACAAGGATCAACAAGTACGCCGTCAAGCGTTCGAAACGTATTACAAAGGCTATATCGACAAAATCAACACAATTTCCGGTTTGTACGAAGGTAGTGTAAAAGCCGATTGGTTCCGCGCAAAATCTCGCAAGTTTTCTTCCACGATGGAAATGGCTCTGTTTAACGAACAGGTAGACAAAAAAGTGTACGACAACCTTATCAAGTGCATGCACAACAGCTTTGAACCTTTGCACAACTACATTGGTTTGCGCAAACGTTTGATGGGTGTAGACACCTTGCACATGTACGATTTGTACACGTCCATTTTCGACGACGTGGATATCTCCTGCGACTACGAAGAAGCATGCGAACTTGTGCTAAAGGGACTTGCTCCTTTGGGCGAAGACTATCTTGACGTTGTTCGTCACGCATTTGCCAACCGTTGGATCGACGTTCACGAAACACCAACAAAACGTAGTGGCGCATATTCTATGGGCGTACCCGGGGTGCATCCGTACATGCTACTAAACTACCAAAAAACCACCCACGATATCTTTACTATCGCTCACGAAATGGGTCACTCCATGCACACCTACTACAGTTGCAAAAACCAACCTTTGGCAAAGCAAGAGTACAAAATCTTTGTTGCCGAAGTTGCATCCACCTGCAACGAAGTGTTGCTGTTAAAGTATCTTCTCAAAACCACCACCGACGAAAAACTCAAAAAGTACCTTCTTCAGTACTATTTGGATATGCTTCGCACAACAATGTACCGTCAAGCAATGTTTGCCGAGTTTGAACAAATTTCTCACGACATTGTGGAAAAGGGCATGCCTTTGACAGCCGACGTTATGTGCCAAAAGTATTTGGAACTTAACAAAATGTACTATGGCGAACACGTCGAGCACGACAGTCAAATTGCCTACGAGTGGGCGCGTATTCCTCACTTCTACCGCGCATTTTACGTTTACAAGTACTCCACAGGTATCATTTCTGCCGTTTGCATTGCGGAAAAAATCCTTAGCGAAGGCGAAACGGCTTTGGCAAACTACAAAAAATTCCTTGGATTGGGCGGAAGCATGGACCCCGTATCGGAACTTAAAGTTGCCGGTGTGGACCTTACCAGCGAAGAACCTTTCCAAATCGTTGCAAAATCCTTTGCCGACACCTTGGCAGAATTGGAATCTCTTTGCAAATAGCACAACGTAAATAGTAACGTTTATCGTTATCTACAAAACTGTGTGTTTTGTTCAAATTGAATATCAAAAATAATCAAAAAAACGGTGCCTTGCAACATAGGCACCGTAAATATCGAGGTAAAAAATGTCAGATTGTACTCACGATTGTTCCAGTTGCTCGCAAAGTTGCAGTCAACGTGAACAACAAAGTTTGGTCAAACCATTGCACCAAGGCGCACGCGTTGGCAAGGTGATTGGCGTAGTCAGCGGAAAGGGCGGTGTAGGCAAATCACTCGTAACAAGCCTTCTTGCCGTTGCCATGCAAAAAAAGGGCTACCGTTGTGCCGTTTTGGATGCAGATATCACCGGACCATCCATCCCGCAAGCGTTTGGTATCCACGATAAAGCCACCGGCGACGGAACGGTTATCTACCCTGTCGAAAGCAAAAGCGGTATTCAACTTATGTCTATCAACCTTTTGTTGGAAACGGAAACGGACCCCGTTGTTTGGCGTGGACCTGTTATAGGTGGTGCCGTTCAACAGTTCTGGACGGACGTTGCTTGGAAGGACGTGGACTACATGTTTGTGGATATGCCCCCGGGAACGGGCGACGTTGCACTAACCGTCTTTCAAAACCTGCCCGTTGACGGTATCGTTGTGGTAACAAGTCCCCAACAACTTGTAGAAATGATTGTGGAAAAAGCCGTAAAAATGGCAAATATGATGGACGTTCCTGTTGTGGGACTGGTAGAAAATATGTCCTATTTTGCTTGTCCCAACTGCGGAAATAAACACTACATTTTTGGTGATTCGCAAATTGATACCTTGTGCAACAACTACGGCATCAATACGACGGCAAAACTGCCTATCGACCCCAACTTTGCGCATTTGTGCGACCAAGGACGTATCGAAGACGCCAACACCGACCTTGTGGACGACCTTGCAAACAAAATCGTCTACCTTGCCCAAGACTAATATTGCATATATTTGCGAAGCAAAGTCTTTTGTGTAGTTTCTCTTTCGTGTTAACACACAACTATACCCCTGTTTTGTCGAACGGGGGTATTTTTTGTTTTTGTCTCAAAAAATTTATTTTTTGTGACAGAATTTTTTTTGGTCACAAAAAATCGCCTACGTATGCACTTTTTCGAGACATTGCTACACAAATTGACCTTTTTAGATGCTGTCTTGCAACCTTTCAAAGGGAAACGAAATCAAATTTGCAATGGCATTTTTATTTCAGCCATTTTCTTTCCAAAACACACAAAACCATTATTTATTTTTTTTCAAAAATGCAAAAGCGTACTAGTCCTTATTTTCAACCATTTCTCAAACCGTCAAAAAAGCCTTCTCCATTAGCGGAAAAGGCTTGTTTTTTTATAAACGTTTTGTGTTGTTGCAAACGTCAAAATGCAACTACTTTTTGATGGGTTCCAATTTTTCCAAACCGCCCATGTACTTGCGCAACACTTCGGGGATGGTAACAGAACCGTCGGCATTTTGGTTTTGTTCCAAAAGTGCAGGGAACACACGGCTGGTTGCAAGACCGCTTGCATTCAAAGTGTGCATGTATTCCAACTTTTTGTCGCTTTCTCTACGATAACGCATATTGCCACGACGTGCTTGATAGTCGCGAGCGTTACTTGCGGAAGAAACTTCCTTGTAGATATTCATTGATGGAATGTAAATTTCAATATCGTAGGTGCGTGCCATACTGTCGGAGCAGTCGCCTGCGGCAAGCTTGCTAAGTTGATAGTGCAAACCAAGTCCTTCTACCAAACCGCACGCCATACCAACCATTTCTTCAAAGGCGGCGTCACTTTGATCGGGAGTGGTGTACTGGAACAACTCAACTTTGTTAAATTGATGTCCACGAATCATACCGCGTTCTTCCGCACGGTAGCTACCGGCTTCTCTGCGGAAGCAAGCAGAGTAACCAAAAAACTTGCGTGGAAGTTGATTTTCCGGCAAAATTTCGTCACGATAAAGGTTTACAAGAGCCGTTTCCGCTGTGGGCAAAAGGAATTTTTTGCCTTCGGCGTTGGCAAGTTGATAAACGTCGTCTTCAAACTTGGGGAATTGTCCTGCTGTCAAACCACATTCGTATGTAAGCATGTAGGGAGGCAACATAAATTCGTAGCCTTTTGCAATGTGACTATCGATAAAGTAGCAAAGCAACGCCCACTCCAATCTTGCACCAAGACCGGTGTAAATCCAGCTTCCGTTACCTGCCAACTTTGCGCCACGTTCGTAGTCGATAAGTCCCAAACTCTTTGCAAGTTCCACGTGATCTTTCGGTTCAAAGTCGAAATGAGGTTTTTCACCAAAAGTTTTGATGGGCTTGTTGTTTTCCTTTCCGCCTGCAAGCAAATCTTCGTCGGGAAGGTTGGGCAGTCTCAACAAAAAGTCGCGAATTTTGTCGTTAACAACGTTAAGATCGCCGTCCAACTTAGCAATTTCGTCGCCAAGCGTCTTCATTTCTGCAATGGTAGCGGTAACGTCTTGACCTGCTTTTTTAAGTTGAGGAATTTGCGCACTAACCTTGTTGCGTTGCGCTTTCATGCCTTCTACCTTGGCAATCAACGCCTTGCGTTCTTCGTCCAGTTGCAAAAATTCCGTAAAATCAATATCCTTGCCACGGCGCAAATATCTTTGTCTAACCGCTTCGGCATCTTGTCTAATCAAATTAACGTCAATCATTGTGATGTACCTCGATTGTAATTTTTCTACCCATCATTTTAGCACATTGCAATTTTTTTTGCAATCTTTTGATAAACATATTGCACCAAAAGATACGCTTTAGCTAAAATATAACAACACCCAAAAGCATTTTTGCCTTTTTTGACTGCCTTTGGACGGATTTGCTCAAAGGATGCTTGTGGTTTTTTGCAATAACCTTGGCTAAACGACGTACAAGGATTGTTGTATACCGTTTTGAAAAAGTCGTGTTAAGGCTGTTTTGACTTTTGTTGCCATTGCATTTTGCCACTTATCTGCACAACGGTGGACGTTGCAACCAAACATTTTGCAAATCAAGTGGGCAAAACAGTTGAAGTGCAATCAACTTTGTGGTAAAATATATCAAAACAAATCAATTTGGAGATAAACAAATGCAACTACGTGTTTACAACACTCTCAATCGCAAAAAGGAAGAATTTGTTCCTATCAAACAAGGTCAAGTAGGTATCTATTCCTGCGGACCTACCGTCTACAAATACGCACACATTGGCAACCTTCGCGCCTACGTTTTTATGGACGAACTGCGCCGTGTTTTGGAGTACGACGGACTTCGCGTCAAATCGGTAATGAACATCACCGACGTTGGACACCTTGTTTCCGACGGCGACGACGGCGAAGACAAAATGCAAAAATCCGCCAACGAAACGGGCAAAACCCCGCTGGAAATTGCCGCGTTCTACACAAACCAATTTATGAAGGATATTGATGCGCTAAACATCAAACGTCCCACCGTAACCCCCAAAGCAACCGACAACATCCCCGAGATGATCAACGTCGTAAAGGACTTGTTGGACAAGGGCTACGCATACGAAACGGAAGACGGCATCTATTTTTCCGTGGAAAAGTTCCCCAACTACGGCAAACTTTCCGGTATCAATTTGGAAGACCAACGTCACGGCGCGCGTGTGGAAGTTAACTCTTTCAAACGCCACCCAATCGACTTCGCATTGTGGAAAAAGGCTCAACCAAACCACCTTCAACAATGGCAAAGTCCGTGGGGCATGGGTTTCCCCGGTTGGCATATCGAGTGTACCGCAATGAGCAAAAAATATCTTGGCACAACCTTCGATATTCACACAGGCGGTGTCGATCACATCCCCATCCACCACGAAAACGAAATCGCCCAAGCAGAGTGCTGGCTTGGTTGCAAAGCGGTAAACTACTGGATGCACAGCGAGTTTATGCTTATCGACGGTGGCAAAATGAGCAAATCACTTGGCAACACCTACACCGTAACCGACTTGGTAGAGCGTGGCTACGCCCCCGTTACGTTTAGATATTTTTGCCTAAACGTTCAATACCGCCAAAAAATAAACTTCACTTGGGACGGTATGGAAAGTGCAAAAAATGCCTACAACAAACTTTGCGCACAACTTTGGGCACACAAAACAAGCGACGTTGCAACGGACAAAGCCCTTTTGGACGACTACACCAAAAAGTTCGAAGACGCCATCAACGACGACTTGAACGTGCCCCTTGCAATAGGCGTTTTGTGGACAATGCTCAAAGAACCCAAATCCAAAGATATCTACAACTTGGCACTAAAGTTCGACAAAGTTTTCGCACTGGATTTTGACAAAATCCAAGCTCCCGAACAACCCAAAATCGAAGTTCCGCAAAACGTTAAAGAACTTGCCGAACAACGTTTGCAAGCACGCAAAACTAAAAACTGGGCAGAAAGCGACCGCCTTCGCAACGAAATCAACGCACTTGGCTATGCAATAAAAGATACCGCCACCGGCTACGAAATCACTCTCAAATAAC
>CAZDLE010000040.1:7027-10215 GCA_964506035.1 uncultured Oscillospiraceae bacterium
ATAAAAGATACCGCCACCGGCTACGAAATCACTCTCAAATAACACACAAACATACACTATAATCACAAAAACAGGTGTTTAATGCTACCAAACTGGCACTTAAACACCTTTTTTGTTGATAGTGATAACGGCGACGGCGAGCTGCCGCCCTACGATAAAAACACTGCGATTAAAATTAGCCTATTATAGATATAGCCCCCACAATCATTGTCAAACCCGCAGAGCGATACGTCATATCGGTGCTAATCTAATATTGCCTTGCGTTGTCTTCCAACTCATATTTTTTGCCACGTCTGCATAAACTACCGCAAAGGAGCATTGCAATGGGCAAATCTCACAGTTTGCATTTTCAGGATGGCACCGTATCCGTTACCGGCATTGTTCAGGTGGTGGAAGTAGACGAACGCGAAGCACGTTTCAAGTTGGAAAATTCCACTCTTTGCATAAAGGGTAGTGGGCTAAATATCGTCAAGTTAGACAAGGACCAAGGCAACGTTTTGTTGCAGGTAAAAACGCTAACGTCCGCAACCTACAAACAAACGGTTGGCATCAAAGGACTGTTCCGCTAATGCTGGGCAAGGGTATCGAACAACTGTACCTGTTTGCCACCTTTTGGGCGTTTGGATGCGTTTTTACCGTGACATATCTGTTTGTTTTGTCGCTACTAAAAACGCAACTTGCAAAGGTAATTTTCGACGTGATTTTTTCCGTCGTGACCGTTCCTGTCTTTTTGATTGCCAACCTGCACCTAAACAACGGCGAATTTCGACTTTTCCTTCCCCTTGCCGTGATTTTTGGCGTGGCAACAAGTTGTATTTGTTTTCGTCGTACAGTTGACAAGTTGTCAAACAAGTTGTATAATTTGTTCACCAAACAAAAGGTGGACAACAATGGAAAAACTATTTTATAAAAAATGGACGTCCGTTATGGCAATCGTGGCAGTGCTTGTGATAGTGTTGTTGCTTTGCATGTTGCTAACTTTCTTGGCGCAACAATCGGCATTTGAACAACGTATCGAACTGATGATAAAAAACACCGACCAAACCAAATACGAATTGGACGGCAAACAAGCAGCCATCGAATACAAAAAAACTGACGACTACGTTATCGAATGGGCAATTTCTCACGGATTTGTCAACCAAAACGACTATTTGCTCATTCCTATAGACTAAAATAAAAGGGCTCACCAACTCGGCAAATCACTGCCGAGTTTTTTATTTTTGATTTATTTCCATTGCAACGACGTTTCAAACCTACGCAAAATCTGTGCAATGGCAAAATATATAGCAAGCGGTTTGATTGGTAAGCGTAAATGCCGTTTTACGTTAGGGATATTTCAAAACTGTACAAAATACAACCTCTGTTACGACACGTAATCACCGTGTTTATGCTAACGACGTTTCAAACCTACGCAAAATCACAAACCACGTCAAAGGTGACGACGTCAAACAAAAAAAGCGGTGTTTTTGTGATGTTTTTAACAATTTTCTTGACATATTTTTTATCAACTATTGACCGATTGACAATAAATTGTTATACTGTATACGTACAATTTTGCATTGTAGCCCACGTAACGGCATATTGATAACAAAGTAGATATTAACACACTTTCGCAACCGAGCAAATTGCAAACGCAACGTCAAAATATCGTGTAACCATTGCCACCTGTTTGGTAGTGTAAATATCGTAACGCGATATTGCACGCTAATCTGTGCAAGACTAAAAAAACAAGAGATATTTACTTGCATTGATACTTTGTACAAACGTAATTATTTTTTAGGTACTCTCTATGGCAAAAAAACGTATCAAAAAACCTATTTTAGCAAGCAAGTTTTTGCTAAACACCCTTGCTACTTTTGGGGGCAAACCCTATTTTACCAAAAAGGTAAAACTTATCGACGACGGTGCTTTGCGCGCAATCAAACCGCCGTATATCGTTGTTGCCAACCACAGTGGTTTTGCCGATGTCGGTGGGCTTATGATGCTTTCCAAACCCAACTACCCAAACTTTATTGCATCCATCACGCAAATTGTAAAGTGGCCAAAACTCATCTACAAACTCGGCGTTTTGCCTAAAAAACAATTTACCGTCGATACTTCCCTTGTGCGCGATATCAAGTATATCTTGTCCAAAAATCGCACGGTGGCAATTTTCCCGGAAGCAAAACTTTCGGTAGTGGGCACTCCAAACCCCATCAAACCTGCCATTGCCAAACTAATCAAACTGCTAAAAGTACCCCTTGTTACGGTATGTTTCCACGGCAACTACATTCACAGCCCCCGTTGGACGAATCAAAAACGGCTTTGCCCAATGACTGCCGACGTAAAGCTTGTCGTAACGGAAGAAGAGATAAAAACCATATCGGTGGAGGAAATCTACAACCGTATCATCCAAAACCTCACCTACGACGACTATCAATATCAACTTGATAACCAAATCGAAATGGAAGACGAGCATCTTTGCGAAGGATTACACGGTATTTTGTACAAATGTCCCCATTGCGGATGCGAGTTTGCAATGACGGCTCACGGTAACCAACTGCAATGTACAAAATGCGGTAGTGTGGTAACGCAAAACAAGTACGGCGCACTGGAAGGTGGCAGGTTTGCCAAAGTCACCGATTGGTATGCATGGCAACGCGAGTGTGTCTCACAAGAAATTGCCACCGAAAACTTTGTTTTGCAAGATGATTTCCGCGCGGAAATGCTCGTGGGAAAAAACTACGTCGATTGCGGTTTGTGCCAAATCACCTGCGACAACAATCAACTTGCCGTCACGGGCGAACAGGTCAACGTCAACTTCAAACGCGGTGCCTTCTACACACTTTCCTTCGATAACGATTTTTTGTATTTGCCTACCGAAAGTGCCGTGTACCGTTTTAGACGGCTCAACAACTTTGGCGTAACAACCAAGTTTAACCTTGTGATCGAGCAACAATCTGCCATTGACGAACAAAAGTAACTTGTGTTGTCAAAAAATGTTCACATCTGCACAAAACTGATCGTTAAGGGTGCAGTTTTGTATGGCTTAACAGTCAAAAGGAGGTTTGTATCGTGTCGCGAGCACTAAGTAAACTTTTTGTAAAAATAAACTTCACCGTGTTTGCCGTCAACTTTGCGGTGCTGTTTATCACAATGATAATGTTGTTTTCTGCAACCAACAATATGATGATTTTTATGATACCGGG
>CAZDLE010000041.1:0-1077 GCA_964506035.1 uncultured Oscillospiraceae bacterium
GACAACGGCTACAACGTTTACGATCAAGACGGTCTTTCCGTAATGAACGACAACACACGTCCCGAACTTTGGGCAGATATTTGGGGTTGCACCGTAGATAAAGACGGCAATCTTCAACCAACGGACAACGCCCTCATTCTCGATGCCGACAAAAATGCTTTGTACACCTACGTTGGCAATATCGATTGGGTTATTTTGCACGGCAATATCACAATCAACGCAGATAAACTCCCTGCAGATTTCTTCTGGAGCAAAGATAGCACCGCAACGGGATTTGACGATTCCGAAACGGCAACAATCAAAGATAAGTTTAGCACTGCAAAAGCTGCACAAAACGCTCACCCTGACCAAATTGGAGAGGAACAGTTGGAAGGCACGCTTATCGACGGCGATGGCTACAACAATTACTACTCCATTGCAAAGAACAATGGTGATAGCAACAACAACAAAGGTTTGTACAACACCACAAAGGTTAGCGTTTCCGGTAACTACAACGCAATCACCGTAGACAAAAACAGAACGGAAAGCGGTCGTCTTCTCAAAGTTTTGGTAAACAAGGAAACAGGCGACAAAACTGATGCCTACATGCAAATGAGCCAATGGTATCTGTTTAAGATGTTTAACCCAAGAGCTGCAAAGAAAGACAAAAATGACAATATCACGTTCGAATGGGTAGAACCAAGTGACGATATCACGTTCGAACTCAAAAACGTTGCATTGACCGGTAACGGTGGCAAGACGGAAGCAGTTGGCCCACAAGGTATCTGCATGGTAAATACCTACGCTATCGAAGCAACCATCGACAACGTTGTTGCAAACGGTTTCTACACAAACGTTGGAATGGACAACCACTATACTGATTCGCCAAAAACACAAAAAGTTATTATCACCAACACCAAAATGTACGACACCTACAACGCAATGGCTCTTACTTGGCGTGGTGCGATTGATATCAAAAACAGCCTACTAAAGGATGCCGGCGGTCCGTTGGTTCTTATTATGGACGGCAACAGCCGTGACGAAAACCCCACCGCTGCAAAACCCATTGTAACCGTGGACGAAGATACAAAACTGGAA
>CAZDLE010000041.1:1177-4884 GCA_964506035.1 uncultured Oscillospiraceae bacterium
ATAATCAACCACAAAACCGATGGGATTGTTCCCATCGGTTTTTGTCTTTTTCCCCATCAAAAAATGCCCTTGGAATTTTCCAAAGGCATTTGTTTTTTTCGATTAACGGCAAGGTGCATCCCTTTTGTGTAACGTTTTTTGCGGCACGTTGTTCAAAAAGTCCAACGTCACACTCAAAACGAATGAACAATTTTGTTTGTTAGTCTTCGCTGTTTTGCAATTTTGCAGTTTGGTCTGCAAGGCGCAACGCTTCGACCATTTCGCCGATATCGCCGTTCATAAAGTTTTCGATGGAGTACAGCGTCAAACCTATGCGGTGGTCGGTAACACGTCCTTGTGGGAAGTTGTAGGTGCGAATACGTTCACTTCTGTCGCCTGTGCCCACCTGACTTTTGCGCGCTGCGGCATATTCGGCATCCGCTTGTGTTTGATAGTAGTCGTACAGTTTGGATTTCAAAATTTCGTAGGCTCTTTCGCGGTTTTTGATTTGGCTACGTTCGTCTTGGCAGGCAACCACAATGCCTGTTGGCAAGTGGGTGATACGTATTGCCGATTCCGTTTTGTTAACGTGCTGTCCACCGGCGCCACTGGAGCGGTAGGTGTCGATTTTTAGGTCTTTGTCCAAAATTTCGATATCTACGTCGGGTGCTTCCGGCAAAACGGCAACGGTGATGGTGCTGGTGTGGATACGTCCTTGACTTTCGGTGTCGGGTACGCGTTGAACACGGTGTACGCCACTTTCAAACTTAAATTTAGAGTACGCTCCGTCGCCCACAACCATAAAACTGCCTTCCTTCAAACCGCCCAGCTCGTTTTCGTCGATGTTGATTTCTTCAATCTTCCAACGGTTTTTGTCGGCAAACATGTAGTACATACGTCTAATTTCGTTGGCAAACAACGCAGCTTCTTCGCCACCTGCACCGGCACGAATTTCGATAATAACGTTTTTGTCGTCGTTGGGGTCTTTGGGCAACAGCAAAACTTTTAGTTGTTCGTTAAGCTCTTCAATTTGTTTCTTTTGGAAGTTGATGTCTTCGTGCAACAGTGCAAGCATTTCCTTGTCCGTTTCCGCCTCGGCAAGTTCCAAGTTGGCGTCCAACTCGCCTTTTGCCTTTTTGTACTGCTCGTAGCACTCTACAATGGGGCGCAAGTTGGAGTGTTCCTTTACCAACTTTTTCCATTGGCTGTTGTTTGCGATAACCTCCGGCTTGGAAATTTCTTCCGTCAAAAACTCGTATCGAGCAACTATTTTGTCTAATTTTTGTGTCATAATATTACCTTTTTTGCAATTTTTTAGTACGTTTTGATTATACAAAACGTCGATTTTGATACACAACAATTTGCGTATCTTTTTTGATTTTTTCTATGATGATTTGATTTGCGTGTCGACTTTTATTTCAATTCTACGTTTTTAGCAACTTCTCAGTTGATTTTTTTGCGATAACGCCAAACGTTAGGCGTTTTTTGATAGTGCAATAACAATTCGGTCGTTGCCGGAGTAGTCCTTTTGGTAGCTAACGTCAAATTTGTCCTTCAAAAGGTTGCAAACGGCTTGCCCTTGGTTGTAGCCGATTTCCAACACAAGCACGCCCTTGTCCGTTAGGTGGTTTGTTGCTTGTTCTGCCAAAATGCGGTAAAAATCCAGCCCGTCCGCGCCACCGTCCAGTGCCAAATGCGGTTCGTAGTTTTTAACACTGTCGTCTAGCGTTGCAATTACATCACTTTCGATATACGGCGGATTGCACACAATAACGTCAAATTTGCCTTTGATCTTCTCGAACATGTCCGAGCAAATTACTTTTGTTTTTGTCTTTAGATTTTTTGCGTTATATCTTGCAACCATGCGTGCCTTAGCACTTATATCTGCCATGGTTACTTTTGCGCCCGTTTCCAGTGCGATTGTGATGCCCAAAACACCGCTTCCGCAACACAAATCCAGCACTTTGCTACCTTTGTTGACGTGCTTTAGCGCCTGTTCGCAAACTAGTTCCGTTTCCTGACGGGGAATAAGCACGTTGTTGTTGATGGCAAAGTTACGTCCGTAAAACTCCACCATACCAAGCACCTGTTGCCAAGGCTCGCCCTTTGTGATACGTTCGCTCATTTTTTGCAGACGCAATACCCATCCAAAGGGGATTTTTAAGTTTTTGGTAAGGTCGGCAGGTTTAACGTGCAACACAGCCGTTGTTAGCCAATCGACGTCGCCCGTACCAACAAGGGTGGGCAGTTGCGAGTCGGCAAGCTGTTGTTTGAATTGGTCTACCGTTAGCGGTTGTGGGAACTTGATTTCTTCGATGGTCAAATCGGCATCCATTTCCAACACAGCCGTAAAGGATTTTATCGCTACTTCGCACATATCGTCGGTAGGTTCCTTTGTGGTAAGTTTTTGGAACTGTTTGCCCAACCATTTTAGAGGTCTAAACAAAACGAAGTTAGAGTTTGCAAGCAACATAAGCATTTCGTAGCTGATGCCGGCGGTTAGGGGCAGTAGTGCTATTTTGAGTAGTGCGCGTAGCCACCAATTTTCCTTTTGCAAAAACAGCGTAAAGTTACAACTTGCACAGATAACGTCCAGCGCCATCATCAAAATGACGGAAAGTACCACCACAAACACCAAAAAACTAGTTCCGCAACGGTCGTGGTAACGACTGCTTTTTTGCACGTTTTCCACCGTCAAATCCATTTCGTGTTCGTAGCAGGCAATGGTTTTGTGTTCCGCCCCGTGGTACATAAACACGCGTTTGATTTCCTTCATTTTGGAAATGCCCGCCATGTAACCAACAAGCACAAGCATTTTTGCAACCCCTTCGATAAGGGATTTTAGCCACGCCCACTCGGTGCTGTCGACGTTAAGTTTGAACAGCGCAAACACGCCCGTGGTGATAGCGGTAGGTAACACAACGAACAATCCCAACGCCAACACAACGCCAAGCAAGGTAGATACTGCCATCAGTGCGCCCATGCCGTTTTCCGACGTGTCGATTTCCTCCTCGATCATCACTTCTGCCGATTTGGAAATAATCTTTGTGCCCTCTATCATGGAAACGACCAGGTTGATTATTCCACGCAAAAAAGGCGCTTTTTTGTACCAAGGTTTTTTTGTTGCAAGGCGAGTTGTTTCGGTGCGCATTCCACCAAGTTCGTCACGTACGGTAAGTGCCATACTGGTTGCGCCACGCATCATAACGCCTTCGATAACGGCTTGTCCGCCGATTTTTGTTTTCATTTTCGCTCCTTTGTGAGTGCAAAATCTTGTATGCTGTGGACGTGAAAACGTTTCGCTATTTGGCAAAAGGTTGCAAAATTTTCGTTCCGCTACAAAAAACATCGTTTTTGCATTCACGGTATGCAATATTTTGTAGTTTTTGTTGCTTGCAGGCAAAACAAAAACTGCTCATATTTACCATTGTATACATTGTACCAAACTTTCCGCTTTTGTACAACTGTTTGGGGAAAATATAGCCAATTTGCCGTCAAAATGCATACCGTTTGGCGGATTTTTACGTCCAAAAGCAATTTGCAGTAGTCTACACAACGAAAAAATCTACCCCCCAAAAACACAACGATCCTTCTTGCGTTGATGACGTAATTCAAAGCAAAAGAAATTTGCACAAAACACCTTCTTTGGAATTTGTTCAATAAAAAAAGAACAAATCGGGTTGCCGAAATGTTCTTTTGATATTGATTGTCGCTTTGAAACAGAATGC
>CAZDLE010000041.1:4984-9985 GCA_964506035.1 uncultured Oscillospiraceae bacterium
ACGGTAAGTTGCATTGCCTTGGATGGATCTTGCGCGATAACGTCCTTTAGCAGGTTGTTGTACACCGTGGGCACAACCGTCCAAAACAGCGGTACACCAATGGTACTAACAAGTCCAATGCCAACGTCCAGCCAATCGAATGGGAACATTATCACCCACAAACCCAGCACGCCAACACTCGTCATGGAAATCATTGCCGTGGTGGTGATTTGGTCGGCGTTGATTAGCCCGCTTGGTTCAACGGCAAGACCGAACGCACGCATAAAGGCGTAGGTGAGTGCTACCGAACCGAACATCGCAATGCCGTTTGGCAGTGTGCGTTTTAGAATATTTTTTACAAAATCGCCACGGATAAGATTGCGATTTGGTTTTAGTGCTAACAAAAATGCCGGTATACCGTTTACGAAAAACTCCACTGCATACAAGTGTTGCGGTGCAAACGGGTAGGAATAGGGCAAAAACAGTAACAAAATGGTGGTAAACACCGTCATGCAGGTTTTCATCAAAAACAACGACGAGCTGTTCTGAATGTTGTTTACAACCTGTCTGCCTTCGGCAACAACGTTGGGGAGACTACTAAATTTGTCGTCCATAAGCACCAAGTTTGCCGCCGTTTTAGCTGCATCGGTGCCACATCCAACGGAAATTGCACAGTCGCTTTCGCGCATTGCCAAAATATCGTTTACGCCGTCGCCCGTCATTGCAACGGTGTGACCTTGGCTTTTTAGCGCCTTTACCAAAATGGCTTTTTGTTCCGGCGTTACACGTCCAAACACGGTGTAGTCGTTGGCAACTTCCCAAACCTGTTGTTCCGTCATTCCCTCCAAGGAAATGTACTTTTCCGCACCGGCAACGCCAACTTTTTGCGCGATTACCGAAACGGCAAGTGGATTGTCTCCGGAGATGATTTTTACTCGCACATCGTTATCTACAAACCATTTGATAATTTGCGGAGCATCACTGCGGATTGTGTCTTGCAATAGGATTATTCCGCAAGGAACAAGGTTTTCGACGTTGTCGTTTTTGATACCGCTTTGTGATTGTCCAACGGCAAGCACGCGCAAACCTTGCGCAAGATATTTGTCAATTTGTTTGAAAAAGGCTTTGTTGTTGTCCTTTTTGAACATAAACTCGCTTGCACCCATTGCGATTGTGCCACGATTTGTCGTCACTGCGGAAAACTTTCGTGCCGAGCTAAAGGGCAAAATTGCTTTTACGTCCAGCGGAGCAACGTCCTGCAAGTAGTTGCTCAACGCAACGGCGGTTGCGTTGGTATCTTTTGTACCGCAAACAAGCGTTGCAAGTAGTTGTTTTAGAGTGTCTTGTTCTACGTCAATGGGGATGATTTGTTCCACCGTCATGCTACCGTCGGTGATGGTGCCCGTTTTGTCCAAACACAACGTGTCCACACGCGCAAGCATCTCGATGGATGGTAGTTCGCGCACAAGCACCTTTTTGTTGGCAAGTTTTAGCGCGGCAACGGCAAGAGCCATGCTGGTAAGTAGAACCATACCGCTTGGAACCATACCTATCATGCTACCTGCTGCACGCACGATGGCAGCGTTTACCGTTTCTTTTATCTGTGCAACCCCTTGGAAGTATTGCCCGATAACGTTATCTACGCCCACCAAACTTGCAATTTCCGCACTGGTAAAGAATGTTGCAATGCCCAACGGAAAGATGATTATCGCAATAACTTTTATGATGGACATTATACCCTTGATAATTTTGGAGTCGGGTGTTTTTGCTGTTTTTACTTTAGCGGAAAGTTGTTCGATATAGTTATCTTTGCCAACGGCTGTAACACGACAAACGCAGTTTCCCGATACCACAAAACTGCCACTGTACAACACGTCGCCACGTTTTTTCTTGATGGGATCGCTTTCGCCGGTAAGCATTGATTCGTTTACTTCCACTTCGCCCACTTCAATTACGGCGTCAGTACAAATTTGTTTGCCTGCAGTGTAGGTCAAAATGTCGTCCAGCACAATTTGTTGCGTTTTTATTTGCTGTTTTTTGCCGTCGCGTATCACTTCCACAGTAGGCTCGCTAACGATGGAAAGCTTTTCCACGGCAATTTTACTGCGAATTTCTTGGAAGATACCAACTACCGTGTTTGCCAAGATAACCACAACAAACAGCATGTTCGACCAACTTCCGCACATTGCCATAAGTATAAAGATGATAAATCCCAGCAGGTTAAAAAAGGTAAATATGTTGGATGCAAAAATTTGCAAATAACTTTTACCAACCACCTTTTTGGTTTTGTTGGTTTGCTTTGCCTTTGTGCGCATTGCAACGTCTTCGGCGGTAAGCCCAACGTTTACGTCCGGCAAGGCGTATGTAAATTGCGATTGTTTTTTGTTCATATAACCTCGTTATTTAGCGTGTGGTTTTTCGCCACGTAGTTTCAAAGTGGGGCAGGCGTTAAGACTAAGATCGCCAAACTCGCCCTTTAGATACATAAAATAGCCACGTGAAGCTATCATTGCGGCGTTATCTCCGCACAAATTGAGCTGTGGAAGGCACACGCGTATACCGTCCTTTTCAAATTCGCGCATACGCTCGCGCAGATAACTGTTTGCGCCAACTCCGCCTGCAACGGCAACGGTTTTTAGTCCGCTTTGTTGAGTGTGGAGTTTTAGCGTGTCTATTAGTCCGTCGATTGCATAGTGATTGAAGGAACAAGCAACGTCTTCGGCAACAACCTGTTCCCCCTTTTGCTCGGCATTGTGCACTGCGTTGATAACCGCCGTTTTAAGTCCACTGTAGCTAAAGTTTCCGTTGGAAATAACAACAGAGTGGAACTTGTATGTTGGTTTGCCCGTTTTTGCAAGTTTGTCCACGTGGGGGCCACCTGGATAGGGCAATTTTAGCACGCGCGCAACCTTGTCGAAGGCTTCGCCAACGGCATCGTCCACGGTGGACGCCAAAACGGTGTATTTGTCGAAATCTTCCACCCTAACAACTGCGGTATGTCCACCGCTGGTAAGCAAACACATATAGGGCGGTTGCAAATCGGGATAGGTGATGTAGTTGGCACAAATATGCCCTTCGATATGGTTTACCGCGATAAGTGGCAATCCACTTGCTTGGCAAAGTCCTTTTGCAAAGGATACCCCCACAAGCAACGCACCCACCAGCCCTGCACCGTAGGTAACTGCCACTGCGGAAATATCTTCCAATGCGACGTTTGCCTCCTTCAAAGCAAGTTTTACCACTTCGTCCACCACTTGGATGTGGTTTCTGCTGGCAATTTCCGGCACAACGCCACCGTAAAGTTTGTGTATGTCTATTTGGGAAAACACCACGTTGGACAAAACTTCCCTACCGTTTTTAACAACGGAAGCAGCCGTTTCGTCGCAGGAGGATTCAATCCCCAAAATAAGCACGTCTTCTTTGATTTGTTCCATAATTTATACCTTTTGTTTAGCGTTTTTGCAAAAACCTTTCTACTTGTTTTGTTCGATAGCCGTAAAGCCTAACTTTCATTTGTCAAAACGTTGTCGTTTTTACGATTTGATAGTCAAATCTACTTCCGGTTGCACAAAATCCTACAGTTTTGCAATGGTTTGATAGCTAAAACTGCCACCATTTGTGCAAACTTTGCAAAACGCCAAACAACCCAAAACGAATACATTAAATATATAATAATATTTCAACGCATTTTTGTCAATAAAAACAAAGTTGTCCACAGTCAAAACGCAAAAACAAAGGTTGCAAAACTACGTGAGATATTTTCCCGCACTACGTCAATCAAAAATCGGACATTTCCAATTGAGAGAAACCAAAACGACATATCACCGTCAACTATCGCAAAACCGCTATACCGCATTGTAGGGCGGTGTCCGCCGTCACTCTCAATAAGCGTTGGCACTTGCAAATTATCGCAAAATCCCAAAACAAAAAAGCCACTTGTGCAAAGTGACTTTTGTTAAAATTGAAAATGATTATTCAAACAACTTGTCCGTCAAGACTTTTATTTGGGCGAAACGCGTTGCGTTGGACTGTGCATCCCCTTGCACGGTGATGTAGCACTTGATTAGCGGTTCGGTGCCACTTGGACGCACGATAAGTTGACTGCCGTTTGCAGAGTTGTATTTCAAAACGTCTGCTTTGGGCAAATCAAACTGCGTCTGTGTTAAAAAGTCGCAAGTTGCAACAACGGGACTGTCGCCAAGATGTGTTGGTGCATTGTTGCGAAGGTTTGCCAGCAGTTGGTTTTTCTTTTCCGCTCCGCTAACACCTTCAAAACGGTAGCTAACGATATCTTGAAAATACGTTCCGTGTTCGGCATATAGTTCGTTAAGTCGATCTACCAAGGTTTTGCCCTGTTTGTGGTAGTAACTTGCCATTTGCGCCGTAAGCATACTTGCAACAACGCCGTCTTTGTCGCGCACGTAGGTACCCTTTAGATATCCGCAACTTTCTTCAAAACCAAAAACGTAGCGTTCGGGATGTCCTTGACTTTCCAGTTCGCCAATCACGTTACCTATATACTTAAATCCCGTCAAAACGTCACGCACTTGTGCACCAAACTTGCGCGCAATGGCATCCGTCATTATGGACGTTACGATAGTTTTTACGATAACGGGGTTTTGTGGCAACTTGTTTTGCTGTTGCATACGCGTCAAGATGTAGTCGCACAGCAACACACCCACTTCGTTACCGCTAAGCTGACGAACGGTTCCGTTTACGTTTACTGCAATACCAAGACGGTCGCAATCGGGGTCGTTAGCAATAACGATATCTGCATTAGTTTGTTTAAGTAGTGCAATGGCAAGGGCAAGTGCCTCTTTCTTTTCCGGATTGGGGTAACTGCAAGTGGGAAAGTTTCCGTTGGGGGTGGATTGCTCTTCCACGATAAACATATCTTGCAAGCCAACGCGCCTTAGCACTTCCGGAACAACGCGCCATCCGGCACCGTTAAGGGGAGTGTAAACCACCTTTATTCCGTCAACGTTGTCTAAACTTTGTGCAATAACGGCATCTTTGTAGCGC
>CAZDLE010000042.1:0-9721 GCA_964506035.1 uncultured Oscillospiraceae bacterium
ACAAGCACACGCCACAAGAAAAACAAAAGCAAATAGAAAAATACGAAAGCCGAGCGAAAAGGGCGTTTTCGCTGAACCGCTCGAAAATCGCCCTTTTCTTCGCTTGGCGGTTTATTCGTATTTATTATTCTAAAATATCCCTTTTTTGTGTTTCTAACGCAGGCGTAAAACTGAATATCTTGTGTGGACAAGTCGCAAGGCTTGTCTTTTTTATGCCTATTTTTTCAAACCTGCAAAAAAGTTGCAAGTTTGCTTACGGATATAAAGTAGTAAATACTTGCTATGCAAGATTATCAATTAAAACTTAATTCTTCGCTTAATGCTTTAATAAGAGCAAAGACCAATACCCAAAACGCCTTAAATAATTTGATGAACGCCATAGAACAAGGAATTATCTCTAACACCACCAACAAACGCTTACACGAACTTGAAAAGCAGTTAGAAGATTTAGAACGGCAAATACTTATTGAGCGTAGTAAATTGACTATAAAATATACTGCTAACGAAGTTGAAGAATTTTACAAACAAATGCTTATATTAAGTCCTGTAATGCTTGTAAATTATGCGATAAAACAAATCGTGTTATATGATGATAAAATCGTAATAAAACTGAATAACCCTACAAAACGAAGTCCTGACGATAGTGATAATACTAACAGTCAGGGCTTTTGTTTTACTCAATTATCTATTAAATTGCAAGGCGTTAAAATGCAAATGCTGATGTATGTATAAAATAACCGTGGCTATTTATTCCACGTTCCTCTTGACAACGAGCCTCTGCGAGTGCGTTGATAAAGGCTTAAAAGAGCCAACACCAACGCCCCAAGGGGCTTTTTGTTTTGCCTTTTGGCACGTTAGCCTAACACACTCGCTCTCATTGTCAAGAGGCTTTCGACGGCATAAACCGCCACTTTTTTGATTTTAATATAAATACCTACCAAAAGCGTAAACGCCTAAAATATGCAAAAATACGCCCTTTGAAAAGCGTATTACAAGAGAGTACATAAAACAAAAAGCCTAAACTGAACACAACGGTTCAATTTAGACTTTAAATGGTGCGGATGACAGGACTTGAACCTGCATGGTTTCCCACATGAACCTGAATCATGCGCGTCTGCCAATTTCGCCACATCCGCAAATGTTTAGCTTACCTATTATACACCAATCGCCACCAATTTGCAACCCATTTTATGCCCTTTGCGATAAAAATATGATAACCTCGTAGCAAACACAAAATTGAAAACGCACACAAAACTACTTTTATTGCATATTGCAAAGGTATACAAAACGCAAGCACGACGATTTGCAGTACCGATGCCAACCGCAAACGTGACTTTTTTACGGACTCTTTAACTCAATTTGTTCTTGTGGAAAACGTGCAAAAATCAAGCGAAACTCCACATATAGCCACTCCCAACTATCTATAACAAAACGTTGTTCCATTGCTAAAAAACTTTAATTTTCCCCAAATCAAAATGCCCCAGCTAATCACAGCCAAGGCATTTTTTACATTGGAAAATTTTCGTGCAACGGATAGTGCAGCGTTACCTTTAGTTTGATAGTTTTCACGTCAACTATTTACAGCAGTTTTACCAACTTTTCTTTTCTTGCGTGCAGTCGTGGTTGCGTTTGCGTTCTTCCACCATCTTGGCAAACCACTCTACCATAGTCGGGTCGTAGTGTGAAAAGAACAAACTGCTTTGCGTATCCAACTGTGCAATTTGTTGCATATCTTCCGCCGACAAAACAAAGTCGAACACGTCAAAATTTTGTTGCATGCGTTCCACGTGGGTAGACTTGGGTATCACCACAACGCCCCGTTGGATGTTCCAACGCAACATCACTTGCGCCGTCGTTTTGCCGTACTTTTCGCCAATGATTTTTAGCGTTTCGTTTTGGAAAAGTCCCTTTCGACCTTCGCCAAAAGGTGCCCAACTTTCGTGAATAACGCCGTACTTGTCCAACCACTTGCGTGCTTCCACTTGTTGGCAAAACGGATTTGTCTCAATTTGATTTACCATGGGTTTCACGTCGTTAAAACATGCAAATTCCACCAGTTTGTCCGGACCGAAATTAGATACTCCAATGGCACGCAGTTTACCCTCGTTGTACAGTTCAACAAGCGCACGCCACGCACCGTAAACGTCGCCAAAAGGCTGATGCAACAGCATCAAATCGATATAGTCGGTTTTCAACTTGCGCAAACTCTCCAACACTGATTTTTTGCATTGCTCGTAGCCGTAGTGCTCAATCCAAACTTTGCTCGTCAAAAAGATTTCTTCACGTGCAACGCCCGATTTTTCAATGGCATTTCCAACCTCTTCTTCGTTGAAATAGCTTTGTGCCGTGTCGATATGGCGATAGCCCACCTTCAACGCGTCCAAAACACACCTTTCGCACTCATTTTTCGTTATTTGATATACACCGTACCCCAAAATCGGCATTTTTACGCCGTTATACAACGTAATGTATTCCATTTTGCTCTCCTATTTTTGCAACTTTTCGATAAATGCAACGAGATCGGCAACACTTTTGTTAAACAATCCCTGCTTTACGTTAAGTTGAGCGTCCAGTTTTGCGATATCACTCAAGCTGTTTTGCACGTATTTTTCGTCGTGAGTGTAGCTGTTTTCAAACACAACAACTTCCCCTTTGTAACCGTGTAGCTGTTTGATGAACGTCGCAACAGGCATAGGATAGGTGTACCACCAAATGGGGAAAAACAACAAAATTCTGTCGTAACTGCCAACGTCCACACCCAAATTTTTGATAGCAGGGCAAACACGTTGTTCCCACTCGCCTTTTGCTTCCACGTAGGCGCAAGTGTCGTAGTCAGCAGAGTAATCCACAGCTCTTTCCACACGTGCCACGTCAAACCCAAACTTTGCGTTAGTCTCCTTTACCAGTTTGTCGGTATTTCCCGACCAGGAAAAATAAACAATCAAATTTTTCATACAATTCTCCTTTGACACCTTCGTGCCTTTGTGATATGCTTATTATAAAACTCGGCAGTAACTCACGGTCAAGTAAAATTACAGAAAAAATATCAAAAAGGAGATTTTTTATGTATTCCATGAAAGAATGTTGCAAACTAACGGGACTATCTTACGACACCCTAAAATACTACTGCAACCAAGGGCTGATTCCCAACGTAAAACGCGACGAAAGTAGCAACTACCGCGTGTTTGACGACGACGATATCAACTGGATAAAAAGCCTAATTTGCCTAAAACGATGCAACCTATCACTAAAGGAAATGAAACAGTACATAGATTTGTGCCTTTTGGGCATAAGCAGTGTACCTCAGCGCAAACAGATGTTGCTTGCACACAAGGAAGAAATCCAACAGCAAATACAAACTCTGCAAAACACCTTGGATTTTATCGACAGCAAAACCACCCTGTACGACAAATTCCTTTCCGGCGAAGTGGCGTACTATTCCTACCTAATAAAAAAGTAAGCCCCCGTCATTCCGAGTGGTGGCTTGCTCTTGCAAAAACATCGTAAAAGGCCCCTTTCCTAAAGGGAGCCGTCAACGCAGTTGACTGAGGGAGAACGCAGTATACCCAACAAATAGTCCCCCCCGCCTGCTGGTTAACTGACGGTAGGGCGGGCGCCCGCTTCCGCCAACACTTTCAACAATCGTCGGCACTTTGGCTAGTGTAGAGAATACCGCCAATCAAAAAAACTATGTATTTTCACTAATCAAACGCATCACAACGTTTCTATACTCAACACCGCTCAAAACTCAATACGTGCTAGCAAAATTGCTTACAAAAAGCATTGACATTGCCTCTGTTTTGGCGTAAAATACCTTTATTATGACAAACCTATTTCTAAAATTGTTCGTAAAGAATCACAAAGATACAACTTCTCCCGCCGTGCGTGAAGCCGTTGGCAAACTTGCCAGCATTGTAAGTATCGTTTGCAACGTTTTGCTTTCCGCAGCAAAAATCTTGGTAGGATTGCTCTTTGGCATGGTGTCCGTTTTGGCAGACGGTCTAAACAACCTTACCGATTGTGGCAGCAACGTCATTTCCCTAATCAGTTTCAAACTGTCCAACAAACCTGCCGATAAGGAACATCCTTTCGGTCATCAACGGTTAGAGTACGTCTCAAGTCTGGTGGTAGGCATCATTGTTGTGCTACTTGCGTTGGAAGTCGCAACGGAGTCGGTCAACAAAATCATTGCTCCGGGTGCAACGGATCTTTCCGTTTGGACGATCGTGGTACTTGTTGCATCCATTTTGATCAAACTGTTTATGTACGTGTTCAACAACAAACTAGGCAAACTCTACAACTCCGAACTGCTCAAAGCAACGGCTGTAGATAGCGTTTCCGATACCATCGCAACCGCCGTGGTACTTTTGTCGGTGGTGGTAGCACACTTTACAGGATTTGTCTATATCGACGGAATAATGGGTATTGCCGTTGCCGTGATGATTGCCGTTGCAGGCATCCGTATTCTCAAAGAAACGCTTTCTTTGCTCCTTGGCGAATCTCCCAATCAAGAGCTTATCAGCCAAATTGTATCACGCATCAAAAAATACCCCGAAATCTACGGCATCCACGATATCAACGTGCACAACTACGGTCCCAACAAGTTTTACGCAAGCGTCCATTGCGAAGTAGATAGCGCCGTACCCATTTTGCAGTCGCACGACGTTATCGACCAAATCGAACGCGATTTTCTGCAAAACACCGATATAATTTTGGTAATCCACCTCGACCCCATCGTAATTGGCGACCCCGTTTTGGACACCTACCACCACGAAATCGCTCAAATCGTGGCAACGCTGGACGAACACTTTACCATCCACGATTTCCGCATGGTAAAAGGTCCCACTCACACCAATTTGATTTTCGACGTGGCAACGCATTTTGACACCAAGTTGAGCGACGCCGACGTTATCGACTACATCCAACAGGGCATTTCCGCCTTGCACCCCAACGACAATATCTACGTCGTGCCCACTGTGGAAAAACAAATTGATTAGTTGTTGAGTCCATTTGTTAATTTGTAAAATCTAATTACTCATCCCGCCATTTTTATGGTGGGATTTTTTCTTGCAAAAATACATCGCAAAACAATTGCCAAACCCACCAACGCCACAAACAGATAGCCGTATTTCAGCAAAAAATCCAACCCCACGCAACTAAACGCCCACGATAACCCAACCACCAAAAACCGCAACAATCCTTTGTTATCCACAACGTCGCACAACCCTTGGTAAACTGGCAACGCGTTCGCAACCGCGCCGGAAATCCCACACAGACAAATAGTCGTGCACAAACACATCTTGCCAAATCCCTGTAACCGTCCGCCAACGGGCAACGTCAAACGGAAATCGGCAATTTTGCCAATCCACCACAACGCAACCCCCACAACGGCGGTGGCAATCACCACGGAAATTGCACTTTCCCACAGCGATTTTTCATCGTCGCAACACACCGGCAAAACCATCGTAAGCGAAAACAACCCGTAAACGACCGTCAAAAGGGGGTTTACCTGCACGTCCACGGCAGTTTTGTTGGGTGATATAAACAAAAACGTCACAAATGCGCTAATAAACGCCAAGGTGGAAATTGTTTTGAAGGATTTTATTCCGCCTTTCAAAATGATTCCGCACGCAACCGCAACCAACGCCGACCACAACGGAAAATGCACGTCAAACAACTGTTCAAAACTGCTTTGTACCGTTGCAAACGTCGTCACAAGACACACAAAATAGCATCCAAGCAGTGCCAAATGTAAAAATACGCCCCCTTTTCCAAATGCGAAGGTCACAAATTGTTGCGTGGATTTCAACTTCCGTTTTGCGCAAAATTGACGTAAAACAAGAGTGGATATGCCAAAAATCGCAACAAAAACCCAAATATTTGCGTCGCTACCCACAAAAACTTGTGCTTCCTTGCCCGTCACAAAACCGATACCGATCACGCACCCAACAATAGCCATACAATCACTAAAAATCCGTTTAACTTTCATACTTTGTTGTATGGTGCAAGACTTACGAATATGATATTTCCCATCACCAAAAGAAACGTTTTTGCAAAAAACAATCACCTTTTTACGTCGGCACTTGCACCTATTAAAAATAACCAACTGACGTTTTTAATAACCGTAGAACGGTGCCTACTGTTGCTGATACCTTAGGAATTGTCGCCACCAAACGTCGGCACTTGGACTTATTAAAAACAACCAATTGACGTTTTTAATAACCGTAGTGTCGATTACCAATCGCCCGCCATCAAAAAAAGGCACACTTCGTAACAACCACCAAACGGTATCGCCACGACGTGCGCCTTAACGTTCAAAATCTTTTCACAACAATTTTTTCCAGCAACGCAACCAGTGCATACATCACTCCGGCAAGGGCGCAAAGCACAATGGTGCAGGTCATCACCAAATCCAAGCGGAAAACTTGGCTTCCGTACACAAGCAGGTATCCAAGCCCTTCCTTCGATACAAGATATTCCCCCATTATGCTACCAATCCACGCCATGCCGACGTTGATTTTTAGCGTAGCCATAAGCGTAGGAACGTTTGCAGGCGCAACCAGTTTTACAAAAATCTGCAACCTGTTGGCTCGCATTGCCCGTAGCAACAACACCTTTTCGCCGTCGGTAGCGCAAAAACCATTCAAAATGGTGATAGTTGTGATAACCACCGATATCAACACAGCCATAGTTATTATGGATGCTTTGCCTGTGCCCGCCCAAATTATGATGATAGGACCTAACGCAATTTTAGGCAAACTGTTTAGCACAACAATGTACGGCTCGAAAACGTCCTTCAAAAAGTTGTTCCACCACAGTACGACGGCAACAACGTACCCCACAACTGTACCTATCACAAACCCTACAAAGGTTTCCAACGTCGATACCCAAGCGTGATGCAACAACGTTCCGTCTACAGTCAACTGCACAAAAGTGCGCCAAATTCTGCTCGGGCAACTGGTAATAAACGCGTCTATCGCGCCCACTTGCGCAAGCAGTTCCCACACCCCAAGTAGCAACGCCAGCGTACCTATTTGCGCCAACAACACAAACACTTTTCGACGTTTTTGCACAGCCAAAAACTGCAAATGCTGTTTAGAAAGTGTGTTTTTCATACCGCACCCCCTTTCAAATAGCCGTGCAACAGTTCAAATCCCTTGCCAAAACTTTCACTTTCGCGCCGTCCAAGGGGTGTTGGAATGTTTGTAAGATTGCTCTCCCACGTGGCAAGCACCTTTGCCGGACGTTTCGTCAGCACGATAATTCTATCTGCCATAGATAACGCCTCCGATATGTCGTGCGTAACTAGTAGTGCGGTTTTGTTTTCCTTTTTGATGATGTCGTACACGTCGTCGCAAACGGCAAGCCTCGTTTGAAAATCCAAGGCGGAAAACGGTTCGTCCAACAACATCAACTGCGGATTTGTCACCAAAGTACGAATCAACGCGACACGCTGTCTCATCCCACCGGAAAGCTCGTTAGGATAGCTGTTTACGTAGTCCCACAACCCATACTTGCGTAGCAAATTGTAGGCGTTTTCCACGTTTTGCGACGTAAGTTTGTGCTGAATTTCCAACCCCAACAAAACGTTGCGTTTGATAGTTCTAAAGGGAAACAACTGGTCCCGTTGTAGCATGTACCCTATGGAATTTTGGTGCACCTTTATGTTACCTTTGGTGGGTGGCAAAAGCCCTGCAATAAGCGAAAGAATGGTAGTTTTTCCGCATCCGCTGGGACCAAGCAATGCAACAAACTCCCCCTTGCGCACTTCAAAGGACAAATTTTCCACCGCAACCGTCTCTTGCGTTTTAGTGTAAAAAATTTTTTGGACGTTGGAAAGTTCCAGAATTTTCATATTTTCACCGTCCTTTTGCAGTTTTTCGATGTAAAAATCGTAACGTTTTTACAAATCGCAACAAACTATTTTGCAATCTTGCTTGCCACCGTGTTGTCTACAATCACGTCGTATGGCACTTTGGTCGATAGTTCCCCTGCGTTTTGCATTATGGATTGAATCCGCTCAAACCCTTGCTTGCTTGTCACAGGCGTGTTCATCCACATATCGTATTTTTTGTAGTTGTCGATAGCGCGCGTAAGCAGATTGTTGCTTGTACCCTCAAAGTAGGGCGCAACCACCTTTGCCAGATCTTCTGCGGTGTGATTGTTAACATAGTCAACACCCTTCCAAACGGCACGCAAAAACTTTTCCAACTTGTCGCTGTTTTTGTCGATATACTCTTGTGTTACAGTGTAGCAGGTGTAGGGGATTTCTCCGCTGTCGTGACCGATTGCCGAAACAATGTAGCCTTTGCCTTCCACCTCCAGTTGACTTGCCACCGGCTCGAACAAGGGCACAAAATCACCCGTCCCGCCGGTAAACGCAGGTGCAAGCGCGCCAAATTGAATGGTGTAGTCCATTGTGATATTTTTGCCGTTTGTGTACCCTTTGTTGTTCAAAACGTACTGCAATATCATGGCAGGCATACCGCCTTTTCTGCCCATTAGCACAGTTTTGCCATCGATATTTTGATAGTCAAAATTATCAATTTTTGTTCGCGCCACCAAAAAACTACCGTCTCGTTTGGTTAGTTGCCCAACAACTTTTGGGTAGTCCTTTTTGCCTTGCAAATACACGTAGATGTTTGCTTCGCACCCCATAAGTCCCACGTCCGCCTCATTTGTGAGTAGTGCAGTCATCACGTTGTCCGCTCCGGCACCGTTAGATATTTCTACTTGTAGTTCTTCTTCTTCAAAATACCCCAGCGCCATTGCAACGTACTGCGGAGTGTAAAACAAACTGTGCGTAACTTCGCACAAACGGATTGTGTCGTCGCCTTTTTCGTCGCATCCGCAAAGCACAAAACCGAAGCAAAGCGTCAAGCAAACCACAACGAGCAATCCAACTGTAAAAATTTTTCTCAAAACATACCTCCTAATTTGGTATGTTTCATACTATTTAGATTTTCGCAAAAGTGTTACACGCCAACCGCCATTTTAATGCAGATATCACCCGAATTTGGTACAAAAGACCACTCGATTTTATCCCCTAAAACCATTTGGCATTTATGTAAACACAACTCGACTTCTCTTTGCATAGATATCAACACCATTAAACCTTGCAACCTAAAACAACTCGATTTTACAACAATAGACCACTTGATTTTGATACCAATATCATTTAGTCTTGTCACAACAATTGTTTAACTTTGATGCAATAGACCACTTGACTTTGATAATAATACAATTCAACTTTAATACCAAAACCACTCGATTTCAATACTAAAACCACTCAACAATTCTCATTTTTGCCCATTTTTAGAATAATATGACACACATAGTATGCCATTTTGCCTCAAATTTGAGGTGTTTTTACCAAATAACCGTCAAAGCAATATATCAAAAGCTTCAAATGCACGTTGTAATTTTATATACAATCCACTTGACTTTGATAATAATACAATTCAACTTTAATACCAAAACCACTCGATTTCAATACTAAAACCACTCAACAATTCTCATTTTTGCCCATTTTTAGAATAATATGACACACATAGTATGCCATTTTGCCTCAAATTTGAGGTGTTTTTACCAAATAACCGTCAAAGCAATATATCAAAAGCTTCAAATGCACGTTGTAATTTTATATACAATCCATTGCTAATCTTACAAAAAATTGCTTGCCAAAATGGTGCAACTGTTGTATACTTTTATCAACGACGGC